>CACZHC010000178.1 GCA_902780865.1 uncultured bacterium | reverse complement strand
CGCGGAAGAGCGGCGTCTCGAGAATGAAGACGCGCCCGTCGAGGATGAGCTGGCGGTAGAAGCGCATGAAGAACGTCGTGAGGAGCATCCTGATGTGCAGCCCATCGACATCTGCATCCGTCGCGAAGATGATCTTCCCGTAGCGCAGGTGATCGAGCGTCTCCTCTATGTCGAGCGTCTTGATGAGGTTGAAGAACTCCTCGTTCTTGTAAAGGACGTCCTTGTTGAGCCCGCAAGTGTTGAGGCACTTGCCGCGCAAGAAGAAGACCGCCTGGTTCATCGCGTCACGCGCGCCGCCGAGCGTGCCGCCCGCGGACTGGCCCTCGGTGAGGAAGATCATCGTGTCCTCGCCCTCGGCCTTGCCGGTCTTCTTGTCGACCTTGTCGAGCTTCAGGTGGTTCTTGCAGTCCTTGAGCTGCGGGACGCGCACCGAGACGGCCTGGGACCTCTCGCGCGCCTGCTTCTTTATCGTGTTGAGCTGCGAGCGGATCTTCCCCGTCTCCTCGACCTTGGAGATGAGCTTGTCGGCCTCGGACGGCGAGCGGTGGAGAGCGGCCTCGATCTCCTTCTTCATCTGCTGGACGAGCTCGGACTTGATGTCGTTCATCACGAACTTGATCTTCGTCTGTCCCTCGAAGACCGGGTTCATGATCCTAACCGACACTGCGCCAAGAAGACCGTCGCGTATGTCGTCGCCGTCGAACTTCTTCTTCGGGTCGTAGTCGTTGAGCGCCTTGGTGAGCGCCTCCTTGAACGCAGTGAGGTGCGTGCCGCCGTCGGTCGTGTACTGGCCGTTGACGAACGTGTGGTATTCCTCGCCGAAGCGGTTGGTGTGCGTGAAGATTATCTCGAGCGACTTGGTCTTCACGTGGAACGGCTGGTAGAGCTTCTCGAACTGCGCCTCGTCCGCGATGAGGTCGGCAAGCCCGCGGTCGGAGCATATCTCCTGGCCGTTCAGGACGATGGTGAGCCCCGCGTTCACGTAGCAGTACATCTTCATGCGCCTGAGGACGTGTTCCTCGCGCACCTTGAACTTCTTCAGCACCTTGAGGTCGGGCTTGTAGCGGATGTAGGTTCCCGAATGCTCGTTAGTCTTGAGCTTACCGCGCTTCTTTGACTTTAGCCGCCCTTCCTCGAAATACGCCTCGGAGAACTCGCCGTCGCGGAACGAGCGCACCTCGAAGAACTCGGAGAGGGCGTTCACGGCCTTCGTGCCGACGCCGTTCATGCCGGCGGAGAACTGGTAGTTCTCGTTGTCGTACTTGCCGCCGGTGTTCATCTGGCTCACGCAGTCGACGACCTTGCCGAGTCGTAGTTGACGTTCACGTCGATGCGCTTGCCGAAACCCTGCCCGAACTCGTCGATCGCGTTGTCGATCACTTCCTTCATCAGGATGTAGATGCAGTCATGGTACATCGCGCCCGTACCGGGCTCGCCGACGTACATGCCGGGACGCAACCGTATGTGCGTCACCGGGTCGAGAGTCTTTATGCTTTTATCACCGTAGTCTGTAGCCATTAACTGGATATTATACCATACTGCGGGCGATGCCGTTGCCGCTTTTGCCAACAGCGCCCGGCTTCGCGTTGGATGTTGGCTGCTTGGTGACGCTCTGTGTTGGTTTGCCTTCCAGTGTGCGGTCACGGTCGGGGCAACGGTGCTCCCTATGCAGGGTGGGCGATTTGTGCGTCCTTGCGACCGCTCGACATATACATATATGTCTTCGGGTCGCAGTCCTGCACAACTCGCCACCCCCTGCTTCGGTCCGCCCCGCTGCGGCCCCGACCGTGACCGCGCTTGGCACCCTCGGGAACTGGGCTAACGGCGCATGCGTTCGTCTCTCGCTTCGGGGAAAAGCGCGACTCCTCCCGCGCGCTGCATCCACCGTCCGCAGCGCGATACTTCGTCGGCGGAATACCGCCTTCTCGTCTCGCTTGCGTCCTGTGGCGCATCACGCGAACTGTCGTCGCGCCGTTCCCCTGCGCTCGCTCCTCACACATGCGCCATTAGCCCGACCTTCCGCTATGGCGCGTTTCTTTTCGTAGCCCTTGCGCTCGCCGCCCTTCCGTCGGCTCGCTTAACCGCGTGCGTGCTTGACCGCGCTTCTATCCGACACCAATTGGACTCTAATCGACTCTAAGTGCCGACTCTATTCACCCCTAATCGCCACAATCAGGCAACAACGCGCAAAAATGGCTTTTACAACGGTTCCGCGGGGTCTTGTCTAATCGGGATTTGGTAGACTATCCCACTGTTCAGCCGGACGAGTGTCCGGACAGAACGGCCCGCCGAGAAAGGCCTTCCTCG
>CACZHC010000177.1 GCA_902780865.1 uncultured bacterium | reverse complement strand
TAGGTGCGAAGCAAATGCGATTCTACGGAGCGGTAGCGAGAGCCCTGCTGGTCGGAGTTAAATTCGGCGGCTTTGGCGAGAGATTGATCGGTAGAAGCTGAAAAATGGGTAAACTCCAGGGCTCTTGACGCCTTGCCACGCATAGTGCGGATTTGGTACAATGCTTCTACAATGAAAAAAGCCATGAAGCTTGCCGTGCTTGCCATCTCCGCGATGATCGCCGCAGTTGCGGCTGCGGGCGAGAGCATCGTGCTTGAGATTGAACCTCAGGCAATAGTTGAGATACTTCCCCTTGCGACAGAGGCGATCGCGATACAGCAGCGCGCCATGGAGCGCGAGGCGAAGCACGCTGCAGAGCTCAAGAAGAAGGGCATTGCAGAAGTGCCGCCGTGCGGCAGCGAGCGGTATGTCATCGATACCCCCGCGTTCGGCGGGTTCTCGTTCGACGACTGGGGCGAGCTATACATCGACCGCCGCTTCGTGACGGACGAGGAGATGAAGACCGTCAAGAAGATCGAGGCGTGGATAGCGAAGTGGTTCCCAGAAGAGACGAAGAAGCGGACGACAAAGCCGCGCCCGAGAGCAGGCGGTGCAGGACTTCCAATCTTCCGTGGTTTCGAGGACAAGCGCTACCAGGTGCACGACGAGCTGATAGCGAAGCTCGTCAAGGAGTTCAACGCTGACAAGAAGGGCTGGACGGGCGGTACGCCGGAGCAGGCGGCGAAGGTCGGCGATCTTACGCCGGCGCTCGTAAAGGCGCACATGATCGAGGAGTCTGGCGGCAACGGTCCGCGCTCCAAGGCGGCGTGGGCGGTCGATCCGCTGCAGGTTAATGTTCCTGGTGACTGGGGCGTCGAGAAGGAGCTCGTCGGGCTCGTCAAGCCCTCGAAACGCAACGAGGGAACGGCCGAGCAAAACGTCCGCGCCGCGATAAAGTACCTCTCGCGCAAGGGCTTCGGCGCCTCGGCAAAGCCCGCCGCGACGCGGCCTTCAGGCTTTTTCGACGGATGGCTCGACGCGCTTCGCCGCTACAACGGAAGGCGCGACCGCACCGACACCGACAGGTACTACAGCGACGAGTACGCCGACAAGATAGTGAAGCGTGCGAAGGACCCAGACGCCTTCGTTCCGATCGAGATAAAGCTTGCTAAGTGAAAAGCCTGCCGCATTGCGCAGGTTTTGGTATAATGCCGACAAGGAGGGACGAGACGATGAAGAAGATTGCCGCGTATTCGCTTGCGATGTTTGCGCCGTGTGCAGCTGCGCTTGCTGCGCAGCCCACGGGCACGGAATGGAAGGAGCCGGAGAACCTGTCGTTCGGACGCGAAGAGCGCCGCGCGGCGTTCTCGAGCTTCGACATCGGAGCGCACGATCTCGCTCGACTCCGAGACGGCGTGGAAGTTCAAGTGGTCGCCCGACCCCGCGTCGCGTCCCGTCGGCTTCGAGAAGCCGGACTACGACGTTTCGGGCTGGGAGACGATCAAGGTTCCCTGCTCGTGGCAGGCGTACGGCGCGAACGGAAAGGGCGGATGGGGCACGGCACTCTACGTGAACCAGACGTATCCCTTCAAGCGCGACCAGCCGGACGTCATGGGCGAGCCGCCGAAGGACTGGACCTCCTACGCCGCGCGCAATCCCGTCGGCTCCTACCGCCGCGACTTCGACGTGCCGGAGAAGTGGAACGGACAGGAAATCTTCCTCAAGTTCGACGCCGTCGATTCGTTCTTCTACCTCTGGGTCAACGGCGAGTACGTCGGCTTCTCGAAGGATTCGCGCAACCCCGCCGAATTCAACGTCACGAAGTTCGTTAGACCCGGAAAGAACGTCGTCGCGCTTGAGGTGTACCGCTACTCCGACGGTTCGTATCTCGAAGACCAGGACATGTTCCGACTCTCCGGCATCGCCCGCTCGACATGGCTACTTGCGCGCCCGAAGACGCGCATACGCGATTTCACAGTCACGCCCAGACCGGTTGACAAGAACAATTTGAGTGGGGATTGGGAGTTGGTGATAACGTTTGACCACCAATCTGTCTTCGGTGATGGTCAAGGTGTCACTGCAGCATTGTATGACTTCGGCGGAAATAAAATTGAGGCCGTCTCAAAAAAGGACCATATTGAGGAACACCTTTGTTTAATGTCATCAGAAGATGGCGAAGCATTTGATTTCTGCATAGAGGTCAAGACAGGATGTACTCTTTGTTATCATTCTCCCAAGCTTTGGAGTGCCGAGGAACCCAACTGCTACAAGTTGGTGATCAAGGTGGACGCGCAACATGCGACGAGCGATACGCAA
>CACZHC010000176.1 GCA_902780865.1 uncultured bacterium | reverse complement strand
TCGCCGCGATCGGCCCAGATGCGAGACATCAGTTTGTCGAAGCCGCCGTTCCGCGAGACCTCGTCAAGATGCTCGACTCCAAGCTCTTCCTTTAAGATGTGCTTGCGATAGACTTCGGGATCTTCGCCGACCTCGATCGCTGCCGGGCGAATTCCCATGAACAATGCCTTGCGCTGAAGTGGTGTAAGAGTTTTCATCTTCCCTCCTCAGATTGCGAGACGCTGCTGCTGCGGGCGCGGCGAACCGTGCTTCACAGCGTAGGCCGCCTCTTCGAGCGCGACATCGAACGCGACTTCGGCCTCCTTAGAGACCGAAAGCGCCTGGACTGACCGGGTGCGGAAATACGTCCGCTGCGCCTGGCGCATGAGACGCCCCTTGTGCAAGGCGTCGAAAACGATTTGAATTACTTCTGGGGTCATTTGCTCTTCTTCTCCTGGTGGCAGTGTGGTGGTTAGAGTGCCAGCGTCTGCTGGTAGGCGTTTGGCCTGTTCTTGATATAGTCGGACTTCCGCACGAACTCCTCAAAGTAGACGCTCGCCGAAGAGCGCTCAGCCGCGCTGCCATATCGGACAGCGCGGACAAGCTTCTCGGCAAGCGGCACGAGAACGTGGTGCACGGTCTCGGCTATCGGCTCCGGCGGACGCCCTTTAAGTTCACGCAGTGTCGTTACCAGGGAAAGAAACCTTCCACACTCTTCCGTGGTGCAGCGAAGGTTGACGCGCTCAGGGCGCGCGTTGCTGCCGGAATTGGTCGGCGCGAATTCCTTATTAGTTCTCGCTCGGCCAGCAATCGGCGATGTCGAGTCGGATTTGACGGAAGTCCTCCTGTGTCGATCGCCTGACTTCGCAAGCGAGATAACGCTTGCCTTTCTGCGGCTTGATCGCATCCTGGAGGATCTGTTTGGCCTTGCGCCAGTCGGCGTTGTCGATCTCCATCCGAAGAAGCGACATGATCTTGCCAGTCGAGAGGAATCCCTGCGCGTTGGCCTTGAACGCTTCTGCGACGATGAGCTTCAGCGCCTGGGCGTCGTTGCCGCCGATCTTGGCGAGGACTCCTTCGACATATCCAAGCATCAACTCGCGTGCGCGTACAACGCGCTCGTCGAGAAGGATAAGTTCGTCGAGATCGGCGATCGACTCGCTGACGACCGCCTCCAGCGCAGCCCTCGCCTTGAGGAACCTCGCCTTGATGCGGCGCGTGATCTTGTCGCGTAGCTTGTCATAGGCCGAGACATACTTGACCGGAACTTCCTGGCCATTCGAGTCTCGCATAGTCTTGATTGGTGTTGCCATTGATCTTCTCCTTTCAGTGACACTTGAATCCGAGGCGCTTCTGGATCGCCCTCGGAAGGTTGCTGCGGCGGCGGACTTCGCGCCGCACGGTTTTCTGGGTGCGGGTGTTACCGCGCCTCATTCGAAACCAAGGAACAAACCTCGGCGGCGGCGCGGCCATAAGAGTATAGGGCCTAAAATGTGCAATGGTATCTGGCGGGTTCATCTTCATTTTCCTTTCTTGTTGGTGGTTTTGGTTTTAGTGGTAAAGCGGTATCGACATTCAAGCTGCGTGACGCCAGGGAAGAGGACGCACTTGCGCTTTTTGTTCCACTGGCAGGTAGTGTTGTCGCACTTGACCTCGCGCATGTCACACCTCCTCGTCGAACTGCTTGCGGTAGACCGCACGGAAGCTTTCCCAGTTTAGTGGGTGCTTCTCGTGGCTCTTGTTGTTCCCAGCACACCAGCTGGCCGTGAGCGCGAGGCACGAGGTGAGACGGTTCATCCTGATGTTCGACAGGATGTTCTCGACGCAAGCCGTCGAGCCGCCGATGCTGTAGGCCCTCGCCGCAAGCTCGATGTCTTCGCGCGGGATGCGCGTCGGGAGGTTCATGACGCGCTGGCAGCGCTGGTCGATCTGAACGAGCCAGCCCTTCATTCTGGCGTCGTTGATCAAGTCGTCCTCGAGAGACCTGGTGCCGCACAGCACCATCCCGCAGTTGGAGTTGTCCCAGATCTCGCGGATCCACTCGACGACCTTCATCGCCGTGCCCTTCCCGCCGGACATGACAAGCTCGTGCAGCTCGTCTATGATAAGGAGAGTATTCCGGCCGACCGCCTTTGCGACGCGCTGCCGCGCCTCGTCCACCCTGAGCGACGAGCCGACGCCCACCGCATCCGCAAACGCCGCGACCGCGAGCTTCATCGTCGGAGCCGCCGGGATCCTCGCATAGCACACCTGCTTGTTGGACCGGCGCATGTACTCTTTCAGGCAGTGGGTCTTCCCGATCTGCGACGGACCGACGAGACGCACGATGGCGTTCCTCGTGATCGCAAAGTTGCAAAGCGAATTGACCTTCGTCCAGATCGAGTTCTCGATAAAGCGATCGGACTTCATCTTCGCCCGCTCGGCCTCGAGCTCCAGGTACGAGTTGATCTGCGAGACGACCTTGTCAAGCGCGCCCTCGTACTTGCCGGCGAAGAGCCGCGACAGCGTCGCGCCCCTTGCCGAGGTTGAATAGCTTGATAATGCTTTCAAGCCCCTCGTCGGTGATGCGGCCCGCGTCCACGTATGCGCGGCACGTGGCGCGCACCTGGTCTGCCGATCGGTTCATGCCCTGGCTCGGCGTCGCCGGCATCAGGTCGCTGACTCGTTCTGGAATAATTATGCTCATTTGATTTTCTCCTTGTTGGTGGTTTTAGTCAATAAAGTCGTCATGCGGTATCTGCGGCTCTTCGCCCGGCACCTCGTCCGGATCGAATGTAAGGTCCGCGACCTCCTCCTCCTCCGGCTCTTCGCTTGGATCGAGCTCGATGTCCGCGCCCTCGACGTCGGCAAGTTCGCCGCGCTGCCTCTCCTCGAGTTCCCGGCGCTCAACCGGATCCTCGACGCCGAGCGCGCCGAGGTTCGCAGCTGCGGCCTCGTTGCGCTCCTTGAGCCGCGCCTTGACGAGCGGCTCGAGCTTTTGCTTTGCATCGGCAAGCGCCGCGCTCCGGAGCCCCAGCTGATCCTGCAGCGCCTCGACGCTCGCGTCCGCATCGGCGCGAACCGCCGGAAGCGACTTTGCAACGCCGAGGAAACGCCCCTGCAGATCGCAGACATACGCC
>CACZHC010000175.1 GCA_902780865.1 uncultured bacterium | reverse complement strand
GTTGTCCTGGGTCCGTTCATCGGGGCGCTTGCGGGTGAACTGGTGTCGGGCAAGCCGTTCGGGCTGTCGCTAAAGGGGGCGTTCGGCGCGCTCCTTGGCTATGTGTGCGGCGTGCTGCTGAAGGTCGCCTGCTGCGGATTCATCGCATACCAGTTCTGGACGGCGGTCCACGGCGCATAGCAGAATGGGCGGCAACATGCAGTCTGGCGCAGCGATAGAGCCGAAGTTCAGCGTCGGGAGCGTCACGCGCTTCTACGTGCCGCTGCTGCTGCAGGGGTTCTCGCAGTCGCTCGCGTATCCGCTTGTCGCCGGAATCGTCACGCACGGGGAGTTTGGCGTCGACGCGCTCACGGCCTTCAGCCAGGGGCAGATGGTCATGTTCATGATCGGCGCGATAGGCGGAGGGCTTGTCACCACAGGGCTCGTCTTCGCGAAGACATGGATGGGCTATGTCGCCTTCAAGCGCCTCAACACGCTGATGATGTCCGCGCTTCTGGCAGTCCAATGCGTCGTCGCGCTGCCGCCGTTTTCGGGCTGGATATTCTCAGGGCTCTTCAATCTCCCGCCGGAACTTGCCCACATGGCGTCGCGCACGCTTCTCTTCGGCGTATTGATGAACGGGTTCTTTTTCCTCAGGAACGTCCCGATGGTCGTCCTCTTCGACAACCTCGAAAGCGCAAAGGCGAACTATGCGACGTTCCTTCGCCTTGCCGTGACTTTTACCCTCGCCGTCGCATTCCCGAGGATGGGGCTTGTCGGGCCGTGGTGGGGGCTCGCGGCGCTGACGTTCGGAGTCGGCGTGGAGCTTGCCGCGACCTGGCTCTTTGCGCGGCCATACGTCGCGCGGCTCCCGAACAGGCCACGGGCCGAAGACGCGCGGTCGCTTCCGAGCATTCCCCGCCTTACCCTCGAGCAGTTCCGCTTCACTCTTCCGCTTTCGCTCGGCGGCTTTCT
Source organism: uncultured bacterium (assembly GCA_902780865.1). Taxonomy (GTDB): domain Bacteria; phylum Verrucomicrobiota; class Kiritimatiellia; order RFP12; family UBA1067; genus UBA1067. The sequence continues at coordinate 1,048 of CACZHC010000175.1, read as the reverse complement.
GCTGATGCTCTCGCCTGTCGCCATCGCCGCCTTCGTCGGAAGGACGGTCGATCCGAAGGACATGCTCGCCATCCACTACGTCACAATCGGCGTCGCGAACCCAGTTGCCTTTGCCGCTCTCCGCATGCAGACGGTGGCGATCAAGTTCCCGCCCGAGTACGCCGGCGACAGGCGTCTTCTCTCGTATGCCGTCGCCGCGGGGCTTCTCCTTGGCGTCGTTCCGCTTGTGTTCTCGACCCCGCTCGTCGGCGGCTGGTACTTTGGCACGTACCAGAACGTGCCGCCGCGCCTCGTCGCAACGGCGCGCCTAGCCATCGGGATCTATTCGTTCATCGCCGTCATACATGCGGTTCGCGCGCGCGTCGAGGGGCTCGCCGCGCTTGCGAAACGACCGAAGGCCATCATGGCCGGGCAGATCGCATACACGGCACCTCGGCGTCCCTGGATGGGCAATGGCCGTCACCGCAATTTTCGTCGCCCCAATCTGCGTCACCGCGACCATCTACGCGGTGCTTATGGTAAAAAGGAGTAACACGTGTCATTGAAACGTCCAGAGATTCTTGCCCCCGCCGGGGACTTCACCTGCCTTAAGGCCGCGATCGACGCAGGCGCCGACGCCGTGTACTTCGGGCTCGGCACGTTCAACATGCGCGCGCGGAGCGGCGTCAACTTCAGGGAATCCGATCTCCCCGAGATCGCGCGCCGCTGCGGAAAGGTTCGCCGCTACCTCGCGCTCAACGCAATCATGTTCGAGGACGAGATGGAGACGGTCGAGAAGACGATCGTCGCCGCGAAGCCGTTCGTTGACGCCTTCATCGTATCGGACTGGGGCGTCGTCTCGCTCTGCAAAAAGCACGGCGCGACATTTCACGTCTCTACGCAGATGTCGACGTCGAATTCAGAAGCGGTGAAGTTTCTCGTCTCGCAGGGCGCGTCGCGCGTTGTCCTCGCGCGCGAATGCACGCTTGCCGAGGTGAAGCGCATCTGCGCGTCCTCGCCCGTGGAGATAGAGTGCTTCGTCCACGGAGCGCAGTGCGTCGCCGAGTCG
>CACZHC010000174.1 GCA_902780865.1 uncultured bacterium | reverse complement strand
GCCGGAACCACGGACGCGCGATAGGCCGCGTCCTGGCGCGCGAAGAGCTCGACGCACGGAAGCGACACGACGCGCACGCCGCGGCCCTCCGCGGCAAGCGCCTTCGCCGCGGCGACGCAGAGGTGGACCTCCGAACCCGTCGCCACGAAGAGGACCGTGCGCTCGTCCTGCGGGCCCTCCGCCAGGAGGACGTATCCGCCGCGCATCACCTTCTCCGGCGTGGCGTCGGCAAGGACCGGCAGATTCTGCCGCGTCGTGAGGATGCAGCTCGGACCCGCCGTGCGGGCCAGCATGGCAACCCAGCACGCCCCCGTCTCGTTGGCGTCCGCCGGACGGTACACGTCGAGGTTCGGGACGACCCGGAGCGCGGCGATCTGCTCCACCGGCTCGTGGGTGGGTCCGTCTTCGCCGACGTAGAAGCTGTCGTGCGAGAAGACGAACAGGGACGGCAGGCCCATGAGGGACGCCAGACGGAGCGCGGGCTTGCAGTAGTCGCTGAAGACGAAGAACGTCGCGCCGAACGGACGCAGCCCGCCGTACGCCGCCATGCCGTTGACGATCGACGTCATCGCGAGTTCGCGGATTCCGAAGTGGATGTTGCGCCCCGAGAAGTCGTCGGCCGAGATCCAGCCGTACTTCTTGAGCCCCGTCTTGTTCGACGGCTCGAGGTCCGCGCTGCCGCCGACAAGTTCGGCGCACCCTTCGGCGAGCGCGTTCATGACCATTCCGCACGCGGCGCGCGTCGCCACGGCCTTCGCCGGGTCGAACGCGGGAAGAAGCGCCGCGAGCTTCGCGACGTCAATCGCCGGCGCCGCGCAGGCACCGCGCGCCGACGCGTCCTGCGCGACTGCCGCCGCACGGCGCGCAAACAGGTCGTAGGCCTGCTGCGGAACGGCGAAGGACTTGTCGGGATCGTAGCCCAGAGCCCTTTTCGTCGCCGCGAGCTCCGCCGCGCCGAGGGGCGCGCCGTGCACCCCGGCCGTGTCGTGCTTGGTGGGCGCCCCCTGGCCGATGTGCGTGCGGGAGATGACCAGGACCGGCGCGTCGGACACCGCGACAGCCGCATCAAGCGCGGCGCGGATGGCGTCGAAGTCGTGTCCGTCGCACGTGAAAACCTTCCAGCCATACGACGTGAAGCGCGCCTGCGTGTCGTCCTTCATCGCGAGCGTGGCGTGGCCCTCGATCGTAATGTCGTTGGCGTCGTAGACGACCACGAGGCCGCCGAGGCCGAGCGTACCCGCGAAGGAGCACGCCTCGTGCGAAATCCCCTCCTCCATGTCGCCGTCGCCGCAGAGGACCCAGGTGCGGTTCGCCTTGCCCGCCCATCGCCAGGCCCTGCCCGAGCGGACCCGTCGTCACCTCGATGCCGCGGATGAGCTCGCGCTCGGGATGGCCCGCCGTCCTGGAGCCGAACTGGCGGAAGTTCTTCACCTCGTCCAGGGAGAGTCCGTCCATGCCCGAGAGGTGGAAGAGGGAATAGACGAGCGGCGAGCAGTGTCCGCCCGAGAAGACGAGCCGGTCGCGTCCGGGCCAAAGGGGATTTTTGGGATCGACCTTCAGATACCGGGATGCCCCGAGTTCGCCTTTTCGACCATGTCCGCGACAAGTACGCGAATCGCGTCCGCCGCAACCTTCAGCTCTTCGTTCTTGAATTTCATGCGCGGAATTATACCTTATTTGCCTAGTGCGCGACATCCCCCATTCGGGTCATTTTCGGGCGGACGGACCTTCTACCGGCCAACGGACGAATCGCCGCCGCAAGAACCGGCGCGAGCGAAAGTAGCATCCCTGTTTTCATGGCACGGCAACTCCTGTAGGCGGTACGGGCGTGCGCCAACGGCCCCTGATGTGGTTACGGCAGCGGCTTGACCTTGAGCGAACGCAGCCAGGTGCGCCCGCCGGAGGGAGCCGCGTCGTGGTGGAAGAGATACCAGTTCCCGTCGACTTCCGTGACGCAGTGGTGCGTCGTCCAGCCGACCTGCGGCTCCAAGAGAACGCGATCGTAGCAATAGGGCCCCTCAAGCGCATCCGAGACGGCGTCGCAGACGAGATGCGTGTCGCCGGTCGAATAGGCGAAGTGGTATTTCCCGTCCTTGAAGTACAGCCAGCTCGCCTCGAAAAAGCGCCGCGCATGGTCGCCCGCCCTGAGGGGCTCGCCTTTTTCGTCTACAATTACGAGATCCATGGGAGGCCCGGCGAAGGAGCGCATGTCGTCCGCAAGGCGCGCGATCTTCGGGCAGAGCGCCGGTTCCCCATCGGCGGGCTCGAGCGCGCACCGCGCGCCGTCGGGAAGCGTGTCTTCCGCAGCCGTGAAGACCGCCTTGTTGCCGCGGTAGCGCTGGAGCTGTCCGCCCCAGATGCCGCCGAAGACAAGGTAGTGCGCACCGGTCTTCGGATCCCTGAAGCAGCACGGGTCGATGGAGTAGCTGCCGGCGATGGGCTCTGGTTCTGCGACGAACGGCCCCTCGGGGCGCTCCGCTGTCGCCACGCCGATATGGAAGACGTCGTACTTGTCCTTCGCGCAGAAGTAGAGGTAGTAGCGTCCGTCCTTCTCCGCCACGTCGCTGTCCCACAGCTGCCGCTTCGCCCACGGCACGCCCGCGAGGTCGAGGATCACGCCGTGGTCCACGACCGCGCCCGTCATGGGGTCGAGCCGGCCTTCCGCGTCAGGTTCGATGGAAAGCGCATGGTAGTCGACCATGTCGAAATGGTCGCCGTTGTCGCGCTCTGGAATGCCGCTCTCGCGGTCGTGGCTCGGGTAGATCCATATCCGGCCGTTCCACACGTGCGCGGCGGGATCGGCCATGTAGTCGGCGGGGAATAGATAGCGTGCGTTCACTTTGACCTCCTGGCGTTCAGTTCGAGCTGCATCTCCCTCTCGGTGCGCTTCGAAATCGGATAGAAGACGAGCGCGACGCAGCCGACGGCGAAGAGTGCGGCGGGGATCAGCGAGACGGAGAGCCGAATCGCCTGCTGCGCCGCGGCGGTCTGGGACGCGGCCTCCGGATCAAAGCCGGCCGCGCCGAGAATCCAGCCGCACACGGCGCCGCCGAGGCCAAGCCCCGCCTTCAGCGCGAAGACGATGCCCGCGAAGACAAAGCCCGTCGCGCGACGGCCAGAAACCCATTCGCCGTGGTCCGCCACATCGCCCATCATCGCCCAGAGAAGCGGAATCGTAGGCGCGTAGGCGAGCGACTTGAGCGCGCCCA
>CACZHC010000173.1 GCA_902780865.1 uncultured bacterium | reverse complement strand
CGGGTATTGTAGCATTTCGCGTGCGCAGCATGCAAAAACAAAAACCGTGTGTTCGCGGGCTGGAACACTTGCGACAAAACTGCCGCAGATTTTGGTATAATACAAACACTTATGGACAAGAAACTCTACATCAATCCTCCGCTCGTCGAACGTGCCTACGACTGGAAGAACGGCCCCCAGCCCAAGACTCGCAAGGAACTCGACAAATTCTTCAACTCTCCCGCGATCAACAAGGTCAAGGACCAGATCTGCGAAATGGGCAGGCGCATCTACAACAAGGGCTATACCGACGGTAACGGCGGCAACCTCTCCGTCCGCGTCGGAGAGGATCTTGTCCTCTGCTCTCCTACGCTCTGTTGCAAGGGCTTCATGAAGCGCGAGGACATCTGCCTCGTAGACATGGCGGCCGGGCAGCTGTGCGGCTACCGCCCGCGCACGAGCGAGGTCAAGGTCCACATCGCCATGATGAAGGCGACAGGCATGAACGCGTGCATGCACTGCCATCCGCCGCACTGCAACGCCTTCCTTTTCGCGGGGCTCGTGCCGCCGAACGGCATCAACCCCGAGGCCGACATCTTCCTTTCGCAGATTCCGCTTGCGCCCTACGCGACGCCCGGCACCGACGCGGTCGCAAAGAGCGTCGCCGAGGCCGCGAAGAAGTCGAACGTCGTATTCATGGAGAACCACGGCGTCGTCTGCGGCGGTCGCGACATCGAGGAGGCCGAATGGTTCGCCGAGAATGCCGACGCGTACTGCCAGGTGCTGCTGCTTGCCGCCGGCCATGGCGGGAAGGTCAACCAGCTTAAGCCCAAGTTCGTCAAGGACATCATTGCCATCCGCAAGGCGATGGGGCTTTCGGTCGTAAAGGGGCAGAAGCTCTATAACACCCGCCGCTTCAACGGCTACACGATGAAGGCGAAATAGCCATGATGAAACGGTCTTTCGCCGCGCTTTCGCTTTTCGCCGCGCTCTCTGCGCTTGCGGCAACCTACAAGGTCGATACGGACAAGCCCGGATGCGTATATCGGTGCGGCGAGACCGCGACCTTCACCGTGACCGTGCTCGACACGGCGAACCTATTGAGCGACGCCGCGAAGCAGGAAGTGACGCTCGACAACTTCGGACCGAAGGCCATCGCGAAGGAGACGGTCGACATCGCAAAGGGGTCGAAGTTCAAGGTTTCGGGAACGCTCGACAGTCCTGGATTCCTGCGGCTTACGCTTCCGCGTACGAAAAGCGAGGCGTTCGTCTTTGGCGCCGCGTTCGAGCCGGAGAAGATAAAGAAGGGCAGCCCATCGCCCGCAGACTTCGACGAGTTCTGGGCTGAGGCGAAGAAGAAGCTCGCGGCGGAGGTCCCGCTTGATCTCCGCATGGATTTTGTCGTGGAACGTTCGACCGACAAGTTCGACTTCTACCGCATCTCGTTCGCGACGTTTGGCCGCAGGGTCTACGGTTTCCTCTCGGTGCCGAAGGACAAGACAAGGGCGCCTTTCCCCGTCCGCATCGGAGTCAACGCCGCCGGCTTTGGCAACTGGACGAACGACATGCAGGGCAGCCCCGACGCGATTTGCGCCCAGTTCGCGGTATACGACTGGCCGATGGACTGGAAGTGGAAGGAGAAGGGGCTCCAAAAGAAGTACGACTCGCTCAACGATGCTTGCAAATCGAAGTATTCCTGCGGCTATGCGTCGTCGGGCATCACCGAGTCGCGCGAGGAATATTTCTATTATCCCGTGATTCTCGGCATCGACCGCGCGATTGACTGGATTGCGCGGGCGTTCCCGGTCGAAGAGGCCAGCTTCTCGTACCAGGGAACTTCTGCGCGGGCGTTCCCGGTCGAAGAGGCCAGCTTCTCGTACCAGGGAACTTCGCAGGGCGGCGGCTTTGGCTTCTACCTCTGCGGGCTAAACCACCGCTTCACCCGCGCGGCGTTTTATGTTCCGGCCATTACCGACACGATGGGCTATCTCGCGGGCCGCGAGAGCGGCTGGCCGAAGATCGTCGAGAACAACTCGTCAACGCCCGAGCGCCGTGCCGCCGCGGAGAAGTGGGCTCCTTATTTTGACGGCGCGAACTTCGCGTCGCGCATCAAGTGCCCCGTGAGGGTCGCCGTCGGCTTTTCCGACACTACATGCCCGCCATGCGCCGTCTACGCCGCGTACAACGAAATTAAGGTTGAGGACAAGGCGATCGTCCACGGCATCGGCATGACGCACTCGTGCTTCGGGAAATTCTACGAAGAGCTCGGGCGCTGGGCGACGGCGCGTCTTCGCGCTGACGGCGGCCACGCATGGAGGAACCCGATCCTCGACGGCTGGTACGCCGATCCGCAGATTCGTCTCTACGGCGACACGTACTGGATTTTCCCGACGTACTCCCATGGCTACAACGATCAGCTTTTCCTCGACGTGTTCTCGTCGAAGGACCTCGCGACCTGGACGAAGCACCCGAAGGCGCTCGACGCGAAGGACGTCAAGTGGGCGCGTCGCTGC
>CACZHC010000172.1 GCA_902780865.1 uncultured bacterium | reverse complement strand
GCGCGTCGTCGGCGAAGTGATCGGCAAGTACCACCCGCACGGCGACTCCTCGGTCTACGACACGATCGTCCGCATGGCGCAGGACTTCTCGCTCAGGGTTCCACTCGTCGACGGACACGGCAACTTCGGCTCGATCGATGGCGACGGCGCGGCGGCGATGCGTTACACCGAAGTCAGGATGCAGCGCGTGACGGACGAACTTCTCGACGACCTCGAGAAGGACACCGTCGACATGATGCCGAACTTCGACGAGACGCTCGAGGAGCCGTCGGTCCTTCCCGCGAAACTCCCGAACCTCCTCCTCAACGGCTCTTCCGGCATCGCCGTCGGCATGGCGACGAACATCCCGCCGCACAACCTGAACGAGCTCTGCGACGGCATCGACTACTACGTGAAGAACCGCGAGACTTGCACCGTCGACGATCTCATGCAGTTCGTCAAGGGGCCGGACTTCCCGACGGGCGCGCAGATCTGCGGCTACAACGGAATCGCCGCAATGTACAAGCTCGGGCGCGGCCAGCTGACTGTTCGCGGCAAGGCCGAGGTCGAAGTCCAGAAGAACGGCCGCGAGCGCATCATCATCACCGAGATTCCCTACGCCGTCAACAAGGCCGAGATGATCAAGCACATGGCCGACCTCGTCAAGGACAAGGTGATCCAGGGCATAAGCGACATACGCGACGAGTCGAAGAAGGACATCAGGATCGTCGTCGACATAAAGCGCGACGCGATGGGCGAAGTCGTGCTCAACCACCTCTACAAGCACACGCAGCTCCAGACCACCTTCGGCGCAATCATGCTCGCGATCGACGGCGGCCGCCCGAAGATCCTGAATCTCAAGGACTACTGCCGCTGCTACACCGACCACCGCTTCGAGGTCATCACCCGCCGCACGCGCTTCGAGCTTAAGAAGGCGCAGGCGAGGAAGCACATCATCGACGGCCTCCTTCTCGCAATCGACAACCTCGACGAAGTCGTCTCGATCATCCGCTCGTCGAAGACGCGCGACGAGGCGAAGTCTCGGCTCCTTGAGCGCTTCGGCTTTACCGACCTCCAGGTCAACGCGATTCTCGAGATGCGCCTCTACCAGCTCGTCGGCCTCGAGCGCGACAAGCTCTCCGACGAGCTCGCGAAGCTGCTCGCCGCGATCGCCGAGTACGAGGCGATTCTCGCAGACCCCGAGAAGGTCTACGCAATCATCTGCCAAGACCTCGCGGAGCTCAAGGCGAAGTACGGCTCGAAGGCGGACGCGCAGCGCCGCACCGAGATCGTCGCGGACGAGAACGAGGTCTCGATGAAGGACCTCATACCCGACGCGCCGTGCGTCATCACGCTTTCGAACCGCGGCTACGTCAAGCGCGTGCCGCTCACCGAGTACCGCGAGCAGAAGCGCGGCGGGCACGGCGTCAAGGGTGCGCAAGTGAAGGAAGAGGACTTCATCCGACTCGTCTTCGTCGCGCAGACGCACGACTCGCTCATGTTCTTCACGAACACCGGACGTCTCTTCCTCAAGGACGCGTACCAGATTCCCGAGGCGCCGAGGACGAGCTTCGGGCGTCCGCTCATCAACTTGCTCAACCTCCAGGAAGGCGAGCAGGTGCTGGAGCTTCTGCCGATACGCTCGTTCGAAGGCGACATCGACGTCTTCTTCGCGACCAAGCTCGGCACCGTCAAGAAGACGCTACTCGGCGACTACCAGAACGTCAACAAGTCCGGCATCCGCGCCGTCAACATCGAGGAAGGCGACGAGCTTGTCGACGTGCGGCTCGTGAAGCCGGGCGAAGACGTCATAATGCTCACGAAGAACGGGCGCGCGATGCGCTTCGCCGCGTCCGACGTGAGGCGCATGGGCCGCACGGCGACAGGCGTCAGGGGCATACGGCTCCTTGGCGACGACCGCGTCGTCTCCCTGGACGCGGTGGACGATTCGAAGACGCTCTTCATCGCGACGGAGAACGGCTACGGCAAGCGCTGCGAGTTCAAGGACTTCACGCGCCACGGCCGCGGCGG
>CACZHC010000171.1 GCA_902780865.1 uncultured bacterium | reverse complement strand
GTCGGCGACGGTTGTTTCGTCTAGAAGGTAGGCGATGTTGCCCTTGCCCTCAAACTTCCATTCCACTTTTTCAAGAAGCCTGCGGTACACGGCCGCAAGCTTCCTTACCGAGTCGGGTTCCTTTCCCGCCTCGACGACATCGGCGCGCGCCGCAAGCGCGAGGCCGTTCTCGTCGTAGTGGTTGACGCAGTGGTGAGTGCAGCACGCGGAGAGCTCCTGGCGGTAGAGCCCGTAGAGCATCGCCGCGCGGATGCGGGGCGTGTCGACCTCGGTGCAGCGCACCTGGCCGATCGTCGAGAGGTGCCGGCACATAAAGCAGAACCGGCAGTTCATCATCGCTTCTTCGAATTTGTCGATATGCATTTGAAAACTCCTTTCCTTACCAGCAGCCAGGAAGCCCCATCTTGCCGGGATTCATGATTCCGTTCGGGTCGAGCTTCGCCTTGATGCCCTCGAGAATCGGCATCGCGGTGCCGTAGAGGTCCTTGACGTAGCGGCCGAGCTTGAGGCCGACGCCGTGGTGCTCGTTGATGACGCCGCCCTCGCGGATCGCCGCACGGATCGCCTTGTCCCAGACGGCGTTGTAGAGCGCGGCCGCCTCCTCGGCGTTCGGCGGAACCTTGTCGCCCGGGAAGATGAAGCGCGCGTAGAGCATGCAGCCCCAGTCGTACCAGTGCGAGAAGTGGCCGATGAAGCGCGCGTCCGGGAACTCCTTGTTCACGACCTTCTTCATCGCCCAGTAGACGTTCTCGATGTGCGAGAAGTCCGCAACAGTGTCGAGCGTGCCGAACGCCTGCGGAACGTGGAACATGTAGCCCGGGTAGAAGAACTTGTACTTGTTCTCCCACCACCACTCGCCGCCCTTGGAGCCCAAGTCCTTGCCGTGGAACTGCTTCTCCATGATTTCGCGTGCGTACTGCATCTGGAGGTCTACTATCTTCTCGCGTCCGTCGAAACCGAACACGAGGTACGCGCCCTTGTCGAGGTCGATGCCGAAGACCTTCGAGACGTGCGTCTTCGTCTCGGTCTCGTCGTAGAGACGCATCGCGCACGGGCCGAGGCGCGAGCGCATGAGCGTCTGGCCGGCCTGCATCGCGGTGTGGAAGTCCTTGAAGATGTAGGCGCGGAACTTGCGGGCCTCGGGCTGGGGATGGATCTTGAGCGTCACCTCGGTGATGACGCCGAGCGTGCCCTCGCTGCCAAGGAACATCATCGTGAGGTCTGGGCCCGACGCGTGGCGCGGGACTGGGAGCGTGCGAATGATCTCGCCCGTCGGGGTGACGACTTCCAAGGACATCACCATGTCCTCGATCTTGCCGTACTTCGTCGACAGGACGCCCGTTCCGCGGTGCGCGAGGAAGCCGCCGATCGTGGAGCACGCGATCGAGGCGGGAAGGTGCATCGTCGAAAGCCCTTCCTTGTTGCAGCCCCACTCGAGGTGCTTCGTGATGATGCCGGTCTGCGCGGTGACGGTGAGCGCCTCCTTGTCGATCTTGATGATCTTGTTCATGCGCTTCATGTCAAGGACGATTCCGTTGTAGATCGGAAGCGCACCTCCCTGCGAACCGGAGCCGCCGCCCCACGGTACGACCGGTATCTTGTACTGGTTCGCGATCTTCATGACGCGCGCGACTTCCTCAGGACGACGAAGTCGGGCTTCGGGCATTCCCGGCCGCGGTCGTGCCACATCTCGGGAATCCAGTAGTAGTCGATGGAGTGGCCGAACTTGTCCGCGAACTTTACGTCCACGTAATCTTCGCCCACGACGTCGGTGAGCTCCGTCCGAATCATCTCGAACATGTAGCTGTCAGGCTTGATCTTCATATGATTTCCTTCCGTAACCTTTTACGGGTACATTATACAAAACTTGCAGTGAGAGTTGGACGGTAGATTCTGATACTTAATGAGAAGATTTGAGAAATCGGAAAAGCGAGTGCGGAGAGCTCCATCACTGCTCCTTTCGCGTCCCGTAGATCGGCGCGAGCGCGTCGTGAATCCGCCGATAGCAGCCAAAAAGATGGTCGTAGCGAACGGCTGCCGCAGGATCGGGCTCGATTGTCCGCTCGACGTGCAGACATTTTTCGACGGCGTCCTTCACGTCGGAGAAGATTCCGATCCCAACGCCCGCAAGAAGACACGCGCCAAAGCTCGCGTCGCCCGGTGTCGGAACGGAAACGGGACGGTTGAAGACGTTCGCGACGATCTCGCTCCAGAGACGTGAACGCGCGCCGCCGCCGATGAGGAAGATGCGCTTCACCGGAAGCCGCATCTCCTCGAGCGTGCGGTAGCAGTCGCGAAGCGAGAAGGCAACGCCCTCCATAAGCGCACGCGCGAAGTCGCCCCTGGTCGACGAGATCGACACTCCCGTGAACGAGGCGCGCAAGTTCGAGTCCCAGTAGGGGCACCGTTCGCCCTGGAGATAGGGATGGAAAAAGACGCCGTTCGCGCCGATTGGCGAAGACCCGGCCTCTTGGTCGATCAGGGAATAGAGATTTACCCCGCCGGAACTTTCAACTTGCAACTTCGAACTTGCAACTATACGTGAGCGTCTTCGGATGCGGGTGCGCCTCGGCGGTCATCGAGTTGACGTTCCCCGCCGTCGCGAGCTTGATTATGAGATCGCCCGGCTCGACCGCGCCCGCGCCGTAGTCCTCCACCGCGCTGTCAGAGGAGCCGCAGACGACCGGCGTTCCCTCGGGAAGCCCCGTGAACGCCGCCGCCTCGGACGTCACGCGGCCCGCGAGGTCTGTGGGCGCGATGAGGCGGGGGAGTTTGGCCAGACTCAGTCCGGCCAGCTGGACAAGATCGTCGTCCCACTTCCCTTTCGCCATGTCGAAGAAGAGCGTACCTTGCGCCTCGATGCGGTCTGTCGCCGCTTCGCCCGTCAGTAGATGGCGCACGTAGTCCTTCACGAAAAGGACGTGTTCCGTCTTCGCGAGCGCGTCCGGCTCGTTCGCCTTGAGCCACATCATCTGCGGAAGCGTCCATGTCGGCGCAGGCATCTGGTAGCACGTCGAGAACACCTTTTCGCCCCAACCCGCCTTCAGCGCTTCGCACTCGACCGTCGCGCGCTGGTCGGTCCACATGATCGTGCGGCGCACGGGCCGGTAGTCGGCATCCATGAGCACCGCGTTGTGGGTCGAGCCGTCAAGCGCGCAGGCCGCGACTGACTTGAGGTCGACGCCCTTCGCCGCGAGCTTTTCAAGCGAGCTCTTGAGCGCATTCCACCAGTCGGACGGCTCCTGCTCGCTCCAGCCGGGATGGTCGTGGTATGTCGGAAACTCTGTCGACGCTTCGCCCGCGAACGAGCCATCCTCGCCGAGGGCTGTCACCTTGCAGCCGCCGGTTCCGTAGTCTATGCCCAAAAGAAGTTTCATCATCGATTCCTTGATATTTTTAACGCAGAGGCGCGGAGTACGCAGAACCAGGTGGAAACTTGAGATTTTATGGTTTTAGATTGAAGTATTTGCGGACGGTCTCGGCGGAAAGCTTCGGACGCCGCAGCCGGTCGTAGACTCCGGCGATCGAGCCGCCGAACATCGCCGACACGGCCTTGCCGCCGAAGCGTTCGCGCGTCCTGCCGTCGTTCATCTGCCAGATTGAGAAGCCGACGACGTCCGGATTCGCCCACAGCGTCTCGAAGATGTCCGTCAGGTATTCGTTCTGGAACTCCTCGGTGTTCGGCGAGGCGTATTCGCCGCGACGCCCGAACTCGCCGCCACACCCAGACTCTGACACCATTATGGGTTTCTCGGGATAGCGCTGGCGAAAACGCGCGACGATTCCGTTGAAGGTATCGGCAACAGACTTCGCAAGCGCCGCCTTGTCGCCGGGAACCATCGGGATCGTGCCGGGATAGGCGTTGAACGAGACGATGTCCATGTTAGTGCAGCAGATGTCCCTGTCTGTGACGTTGCAGGCGAACGTCACGAGGCGTCCTGAATTCTCTGCGCGTATCGTCTCCGCAAGGCGATCGACGAGCGCCTTGCATTCCTTCTTGTCGCTCGCGCATTCGTTGAGAAAGCCGTAGATGATGACGGACGGATGGTTGAAGCTCGCCCGAACCATGTCGCGCGTCTCCTTCACCTGCATGTCGCAGAACACCGCGTCCTTCAGCTCGTTCGGCGGGAAGTTGTTGTTGACATAGCCCTGTCCGTTGCCCCATCCAAGCGACTCCTCCCACACGAGGACGCCGTTTTCGTCGCAGAGGTCGAGGAATCGCTCGCACTGCTGGTAGTGCGCGCCGCGGATGAAGTTGCCGCCGAGCGCCTTGAGGCGCTGTATGTCCTGAAGCATGAGCGCCTCGCCCGTGGCCGCGCCGTTGAGCCAGTCGGATTCGTGGCGGTTGAAGCCCTTGAGAAACAGCTCTTTGCCGTTGAGGTAGATCTTGCGGTCCTTCGCCTCGATCTGGCGGATGCCGAAACGCACCTTGCGGCCGGCGACTTCGATTGTCGTGAGGTTTGGCTCCTCGGGGCTCCAGAGTTTAAAGTCGGGAATCGTGCGGACTTCCTTCTTGCCGCCCTCTATCTCTATCTCGACCTTGCCGGTTCTGTAGTCGAGCGTGCGGACGAACACCTTCGGTTCGCGCTCTACGAGCTTCACGCCGTGGTAGAACCCGCCGTAGAAATAGAAGTCGTAGTACGGCCGTGCCAGCTTCACTCGCGGCCATGCGAGGATGTTGTCGACCGCCGCGAAAACCGTATGCTCGCCTGCGGCGAGAGGTCCGACCGGAATCTCGAGCCGCGCGTACGGATACGGATGAAGTCCCAAG
>CACZHC010000170.1 GCA_902780865.1 uncultured bacterium | reverse complement strand
AGGGGAGAGCATGGTACCGCGCAAATACCTCGGCATATTCGCGATGCTCGTCAGCTGCTTCGCGCTCTGGGGGCTTCTAAACAACATGACCGACAACCTTGTGCCGGCGTTCCAGAAGATATTCCGTACGAGCCAGTCCACTGCGGGCTTTGTCCAGGTGTCGTTCTACGGGGCCTACTCGGTGATTGCGATTTTTGCGTCGCTGCTCATTCAGAGGGCCGGCTACCGCGTGGGCGTGCTTGTCGGCCTTGGCGTCTATGTCATCGGCGCGCTCCTCTATGTCCCCGCCTGCATTGCGCAGAGTTTCTGGACATACATCGTCGGCATTTTCGTCGTGGCCGGCGGCTGTGCCGTGCTGGAAACGACGTGCAATCCCTACGTCCTCGCGCTTGGAGACGAAGCGACGGCAGTGAGACGGCTCAACTTTGCCCAGATGTTCAACCCTCTTGGTTCGCTCGCGGGCATCCTTCTCGCGCAGCAGCTCATCCTCGCGAACCTCAACCCGGCTACGGCCGACGAGAGGGCGGTTATGCCCGCCGCCGAACTCGATGCGATAGTCCACCATGAGCTTTTCTGGGTGTGTGTGCCGTATGTGGGGCTATGTGCGATAGCGGCGGCGATCTGGGTGTTCTTCTTCCGCTCGGGGAGGACCGACGTCGACGCGGTGCTTGGGGAGAAGACCGACTACAAGGCAATCTTCTCCATTCTTGCCCATTCTCCTCGCTGGTATCTCGGCGTCGTGGCGCAGGTATTCTACGTCGGCGTGCAGATTGCGGCATGGACCTGGATGAACGTCTACTGCCAGAAAGAACTTGGTGTCACGGCGAAGGACGGCGCCACGTATTACCTTATCGCAATATCGACGTTCATCGCCTGCCGTTGGATAGCGACGTTTGCGATGAAGTACGTAAACCCCGCCTCGATAATGGCCGCGTTCGCGTTTGCCGCCATAGCCAGCTGCGCCGGCGTAATGTACCTGCCTACGAAGGTCCTCTTCACCGTCCACGGACTCCCGTTCTCGGCGAACGTCATTTGTCTAATAGCGATGTCTGGCTTCATGTCGCTGATGTTCCCGACGATATACGGCATCGCACTCGGTGGAATGGACCAGAGGGCGCACAAGCTCGGCGCGGCTGGGCTCATCATGGCAATCGTGGGCGGTGCGCTGCTCACGCCCTGGATGGCGGCCATCATCGGCGACGCGAACTCCCTCTGGACGAAGCTCGTGCCGATGTTCGCGGGCGAGTGGGATACAAACCTCAAGCTTACGCAGGCGTCGCTGCGCGCGTCTTTCGTAGTTCCCGCGATTTGCTTCGCCGTGGTCGGCGTATATGCGGTCGCGTTTCGTCGGGCAAAGAAGCCGGCGCAGTCAACTTAAAGGAGAAAGTAAAAGAAAATGAAGAAGTTCCTCAGTGCAAACGAGGCGGTCGCGCATGCTGCGGCCCAGGCAGGTTGCGTAGTGGCGTCGGCCTATCCTGGCACGCCCTCTACGGAGATACTCGAGAACATAGCGAAGTTCAAGGACACGATTCGCTGCGAATGGGCGGTGAACGAGAAGGTCGCGGTCGAGACTGCCGTCGGCGCATCCATGGCCGGTGCGCGCGCGATCACCGCGATGAAGCACGTCGGGCTGAACGTCGCGATGGACCCCCTGATGACTTTCACCTACGTCGGACCCTTGGGCGGCTTCGTCCTCGTTTCGGCCGACGACCCCGGCATGCACTCGTCGCAGAACGAGCAGGACAACCGCAACCTCGCCAAGTTCGCTCGTGCGCTTCTTCTCGAACCCGCCGACTCTCAGGAGGCGTATGACTTCACGCTCAAGGCGTTCGAGCTTTCCGAGAAGTTCCAGGTGCCCGTGATTCTCCGCCTCACGACGCGCACGAGCCACTCGGCATCGCTCGTCGAGCTCGGCGACTTCAAGCCCGCTCCGCATCCTCTCATCCCCTACAAGAAGAACATCGCCAAGAACATTCCCGTTCCGATGTTCGCGCGCCAGCACCGCTTGAACGCGCAGAAGCGCACCGAGGCGATGGAGAAGGAGTCGAATCGCTCCAAGTTCAACAAGGTCGTGAAGCCCGCGAAGGGCGTAAAGGTTTCCGCGAAGACGAAGGGGCTCGGCATCATCACCTCGGCCGTCGCGTATCAGTACGTGAAGGAGATTTTCCCCGACTGCCAGACGAATCCGCTTCCGAAGGCGCTCGTCTCGAAGTTCGCGAAGTCCGTCAAGAAGCTGCTCGTCGTGGAGGAGCTCGATCCGTTCCTCGAAGAGCAGATTAAGGCGATGGGCATAAAGGTAGTCGAGCACAAGACCGAGCTCAACATGCACGAGCTCAACGCCGACCGCGTGCAGAACCTCCGCCACGAGATTTTCGGCGATGTGCCGAAGGCGAAGGTCGCGAAGCCGGCGGAAGGGCTTCCCACGCGTCCGCCGGTCCTCTGCGCGGGCTGCGGTCACCGCGGCGTTTTCTACGTTCTCCACAAGCTCGGCGCGACTGTCACCGGCGACATCGGCTGCTACACGCTCGGCGCGTTTCCTCCCCTCGACGCGATGGACTCGACGATCTGCATGGGCGCGTCGATCGGCAACGCGGCTGGCATGCGCAAGGCGGGTCTCAAGGGGCGTATCTGCGCCGTTCTCGGCGACTCGACGTTCTTCCACAGCGGCATCACGGGGATTCTCTCCGCGCTCTACAACGGAACGCCCGTCACGACTGTCGTTCTCGACAACCGCATCACTGCGATGACTGGTCATCAGGACAACCCCGGCACCGGCAAGACTCTCGCGGGCGATCCCGCGCCTGTAACCGAAATCGGTGACATTGCGAAGGCCTGCGGCTACAAGAACGTCGTAAAGGTCTCGGCTGACGATCTTGGCGGACTCGAGAAGACGCTTTCGACGGCGATGGACTCGGGCGAGCCGTGGCTCGTGATTGCGTACGCTCCCTGCCGCATCGCGGCGAAGCTCACGAAGGAAGGGCTCTGCGAGGTCGATCCCGAGAAGTGCAAGGCGTGCGGCGCGTGCTTCAAGATGGGCTGCCCTGCGATGACGCGCGGCAAGGAGATCCGTCCTGGCGCGTTCCAGATGGTCATCGACGCCAATCAGTGCGCCGGCTGCAAGCAGTGCGGCCAGGTCTGCAAGTTCGGCGCGATCAAGCGGGTGCGCTGAATTCGCCGCGCCACTTGATGTACAGTGATGGCTCGGAGGCGGCGGCTTTCGCGGGGCTGTGTCTTTTGGCACCGCTCGCGCCCATATCCCGCTTCGCGGAATAATGCCAAGGCGCTCGCTTCGGATTCCGTCGACCATGCATGTGTTGCGGTCCATACTGCGCGTCCGGTCGACTGCATCAGATGCCAAAAGCCCCACCCCGCTTCCCCGCGGCAAATCTAACATGTCGTACTGGTAGGGGCGCATCTCCGAGGCGCCCGCTTCCCCGCGGCAAATCCGCCGCGTGGAGCCGACAAGACTTGATTGCCACAGTAAATTACCACAGTAGCGGGAGTTTATGATATACTGTTCGGCATGAGACGTTGCAGGATAAGTCTTCCCAATCGGTGCCAGCGCCTGATCAGCCGGGTGGCCCATTGCGCGTTTGAATGGGGCAAGCGGCGAATCGAAAGGGTTGCGCCGCTATGACAAGGAAAACCTACTGTGGCAATCAGGTCTGACCCTGCTGGCCCCCGCTCCGCAATGGACCTTTTTCCGTCCTTCTCCGAACTGTCGACCGTCCGGCTCGTCGCACACGCAACCGTGTTCCTCGTCGCGGAAGCCGCGCTATTCCTTTCATTCCGGAAACGCCCGGTTCTTTTCGCCGCGGCAAGCGTCTTTGTTTTGTTCGCCGCATTGTTCTCGCTTTTCGCCGTTGACTGGGAGGGAATGTTTTGATTTCCCGCCTCTGCCACGCCCTAGCACCTCTCCGCTCCGCGCGGGCGCGGCAAAGCCGCCGCCCGCCGCGGAGCGGCCTTCCCGAATTCCCCGCCACGCCGCATCCAGCATTCATCATTCAGCATTCAGCATTGACCCTGCCCCCGCCCGCCATGAAACGCCTCGCCCTCCTCCTCCCCCTCCTCGCCCTCGCGGCGGGATGCGCAAATGTTTCGTTTTCCCAACCGGGCGGCGAAATACGCACGGATTCTTCCGCGACGGTCAGCGACTGGACACTAACCGTCCTCAACGGAAACACCGGCGAACCGCCTTCGTTGCGTCTTGTTCGCGGTGGCGA
>CACZHC010000169.1 GCA_902780865.1 uncultured bacterium | reverse complement strand
CGCCCGACATCATCTACAAGGTCAAGAACCGTGTAAACAAGATGATCGAAGCGGTCGAAATGGAATACGCAGAATAAAATCTTGTTTTTCCGCGGGAGATTTGTCCGCGCCGTGCGTATAGTGCTTGTGAACGCAACAATCGTTCACAAGAAACAAACAACGTCACAAGGAGACAAAATATGAAAACAAAGTTGATGATGATAGGTGCGCTGGCAGCGGCCTGCGCGGTTAACGAGCTGGCGGCGATGCCGACGGCGGAAGAGACGAGAAGGGCGGAGCCTGTCGTCAAGAAGCTGCTGGCGTCCGAGCGAGAAGCACTCAAGGCGGGCAGAAAGTCGCGTTCCGAGGTCGCGGTCGCGGCGTTGAAGCGTGCTGCCGACGCCAAGACCGAGGCGGAGAAACTGCTCCTGATGAAAGGTGCGTTTGCCCTTTATGTGCAGGACGGCAATCTTGAAAAAGCCGCAGAGACGATGAATGCGATCAAGAAGGCGATGCCTGACCTTCCACAGGAAAGCGTCAAAAACATGATAGAGATGGCGCTAATCGGAGCCCCCAAGAAGGAGGATGGCTCACTTCTTTACAAGCTCCTCGACGAAGCGAAGGCTGGAACGCAGAATCGCTCTGAAATCTCAGAGGGGAAGACGTCCTTTGGCGGATACACATGGTCGTATCGAGTGAGCAACGGAGAAGCGACACTCGTGTCGGAGAAAGACGGGAGGTTTTCCTGTTCCGTTTCGCCAGCGCCGACAGGGGATCTCAAGATTCCCGCGGCATTGGGTGGCGTAAAGGTGACGCGCATTGGGCGGGATGCGTTTAGAAATTGCAAGGAACTGACATCGGTGACGATTCCGGAGGGTGTGACTCATATCGATGTCCACGCTTTTGATAATTGCACCGGGCTTAAGTCGGTATCGCTCCCCTCGAGCCTGAGGAGCATCAGTTTTGCTGCCTTTGGTGGCTGCTCGGCGCTGAAGTCGGTGACAATCCCGAATGGCGTCAAGAGTATCGGACCTGATGCTTTTAATGGGTGTTGTGAACTCAAGTCTGTCGTGATACCTGAGAGCGTGATGCACATAGGGGATCGAGCTTTCTGTGCCTGTCGCGAACTCGAGTCGGTGGCGATTCCGGCAGGGGTGGCAAGTATAGGCAAGGGTGTGTTCGGATGGTGCAACGCATTGAAGTTAATCAATGTCGATTCCGGGAATCAGGCTGTTGCTTTAATTGATGGTGTGCTGTACACGAAAGATCAGTCCGAATTGGTGATGTACCCGAATCCTTCGGCGACTGTGGTAATACCGAAGGGAGTGACGAACATAAGGGGATGGGCGTTTGCCGGAGGCAGTGGGATGACTTCGGTGTCGATCCCGGAGGGCGTGACGAGCATTGGGGAAATTGCGTTTATTGGGTGTGATGGACTTAAGTCGATAACGATTCCATCGAGCGTAAAGAACATTGGGGAGCATGCATTTGAGCGGTGCGTGGAGCTGACCGAGGTGACGATGCTCGGCGAGCGTCCTGAAGCGCCTGAAAACTTGTTCCCGGGCTGCGGCAAGCTCAAGGCAATCCACGTTCCGGCGAATGCGAAGAGCTGGGCTGGGATGAAGGACTGGTTCGGCATCCCGCTGGTCTTTGACGCGAAATAGCGGCGAGTCGCCAGCAGTTGCGGAACAAGGCCAAAACCTGAAACCGCCGCGCTCGTTGTGGGCGCGGCGGTTTTAGGTACCTTGTGTGCAGAAATGCGAAAGGCGATAGGAAGCGGGAGGACTTGTGTGGAAGACTACGCAATTGCGAGCATTGCCTCGATCGCCCGGCGGGCGCGGGTTGCGATGTCTTCCGGCACCGTGACGCGCGTTTTCATCTCGCGCAGGGCTTCTGCGAGGTTTTCGAGCGTCGTCTTTTTCATGTTCGGGCAGACGAGACGGTCGTTTACGGGATAGAAAGTCTTTTCGGGGTTTTCCATCTTAAGGCGGTGGAGTATGCCGACTTCGGTCCCGACGACGATTTCCTTCGCGGAGGACTCGCGGGCGAACTTGCACATTCCGCCGGTGGAGAGCTTTTCGTCCGCCGCGTCGCGAACGTCGCGCGCGCATTCGGGATGGACGATGACGGGTGCGCCTGGATGCGCGGCTCGCGCGTCGGCTATGGACTTTGCCGTAAGCGCGGCGTGAGTAGGGCAGTAGCCAGGCCAGAGGATGTACTTTCTCGAGGTGCTGGTCGGGGACGAAGATTATCTCCTGGTCCGGCGCGAACGTCGCCATTACGCGTTCCGCGTTGCCCGAAGTGACGCAGATGTCGCACTCGGACTTGACTTCGGCTGTCGAGTTCACGTAGCAGACGGCCTTTGCGCCTGGATGTTTCGCCTTGAGTTCGCGAAGCTGCGCGCCCGTTATCATGTCTGCCATCGGGCAGCCGGCGGTCGGGTCGGGGATGAGGACTGTCTTCTGCGGATTGAGGATTGCCGCGGTCTCGGCCATGAAGTAGACGCCGCAGAAAACTATCACGTCTGCGTCGACCTGCGTTGCGCGCCGCGCGAGCTCGAGCGAGTCGCCGGTGAAGTCTGCGGCGTCCTGCACCTCGGCGCGGCAGTAGTTGTGCGCGAGTATTACCGCGTTGCGGCTTTTCTTTAGGCGTTCTATCTCTTCGTTCATTGGCTTGATATTATACCAAAATTATTCTCTGCTTACGCGGTTGGCTTGCAGTCGGAAATCTTTGCAAAATTTATGGGGCAAATGCAAACTCCTGGTGTCGGGACAAGCCATATTCTGGTATAATATCAGATACGGCAGAGGAAATTCGGATGATGATGAAACCTTTTCATGTCTGAGGTGTAGACAGCTTAGCGTGCATAGACAGAAACCGATCTTGAGCGAGAGGGCGACCATTGGGCGCAGATGGCCTGCGGTCCTTGCGGTAGTGTTGTCCCTTTTCGCCTCCGCCGCGCTGGCAAGCACGGGATTCACCACCAAGGCGACTCTGTCGACGACGCAGAGCGGTCCCACGCTCGCCAACGGAACGGTGTATGTCGTGCCGTCCGACGCGACGATCGACCGACCGTCCGGCTCGACGCTGAGCGCGATGTACGTGGCCGATGGCGCGACGGCCGTCATCTACATTCCGAAAAACGTGACGCTCACGGTGAATGGCGGCAACGCGAGCGGCACCGAGAGCGCGGGCGCGGGAATACGCCTCTACAACGGCTCGACGCTGATCGTCACCGGCGGCGGAACGCTCAACGTCACCGGCGGCAACGCGACGAACGGCGGCAACGGCGGAAACGGCGATAATGCATGGGAGAACAACGGATGGCTGAAGGTGGGCGATGGCGGCAATGGCGGCAATGGCGGCGGCGGCGCGTCGGCGGCCATTGGCGGCATTGGCGGCAATGGCGGTTCTGGAGGTTCGGGGGGGCATATCGACTCGCACTATTCCGATTACGGCACCTACGATCAGGATGGCGACAACGGTGACGACGGAACGACTGGCGGCGATGGACGTTCGTCAGGCGACGTCTATTTCCTCGGAGCGCTGTCGGTGACGGCGTCTGGCGGCACGAAGGGATCGGGAGGGTCTTCCGGCAATCGCGGCAGCCGGGTTCGACATGTGTACGGCAACGAATACACGGCGGGCGGCGGCGGCGGCGGTGGCGGCGGCGGCGGCGGCGCG
>CACZHC010000168.1:412-2820 GCA_902780865.1 uncultured bacterium | reverse complement strand
GGCGACCCTCTCGCGCAGGCGTTCAGCGGCGTCGATGGCGGTGCCTGGGTCGGAGGGGTCTGCGGCGGCCTCTATGCGCCTAAGCTCCTCGGCGAGTTCCTCGATTGTCTCTGGTTCAAGCGACTCTTCTTCGCGGATGTCCTCGATTTCGTTTCTGATGTCGGCCGTGATGTCGGGGAAGGCGCGCGGCGCGGAAGGTGCCGCCGACGCGAACCAGCTTGCCGGCACGGTGAAGGCGGCGAAGAGCGCGACAACGGCGAGGACTGATTTGAGAAGGTGGCGGCGTGTCCCGACCGGGACATCGGCGGCGACTGGGATTGGGCGCTGCCATGCATCGGCTCCGGGAAGTTCGCCTACGAGCAGCAGCCCGCCGGCGTGCGTCGCGTCTTCGGTAAGCGCGGCACATGCGCCGCGTGAGGGCGTGCGGCGCAGGGCGAGAAGCGCACCCGCGAGCGAGGCGAGCGGAATCATGGCGAGCACGGCGGGCGTCCATGGCGGGGCGGGGTGCAGCAGCGCACGCAGCGCGAGCACGATCGCGGCCGAGGCAAAGCACCCGCAAAGACCCCCGACGAGGAGGCCTTCGGCGGCGAGTGCGCGCATAAACGCGCGCCTCGTCGGATCGCTCGGCAACGCCATGTCAAGAATTATACCAAAATTTCACCGACGATGCAGATGTCGGCAGTAATGGCTGGAGTTTACCCATTTTTTGACCGCCAAAGTGCATCTCGCCCCGATAAATAAAGGGTGATGTGCGTTTTCGCAAGTGAAATGGGCGTTTTTCTTCCCAGGAAGGAACTCCGAGCGGTGATGCTCTCGCTACCGCTCCGCGGAATTTGAAGTGCCTCGCGCTTTTCAATTCGCTCCGCACCGACTTCACAATATGTCTGCTGCGAACAGGTCTCTGAATCCCGGAAGGAACTCGAGCAGGTCGTTTTCGGTTGGCTCCGGCTCGGGGTCAATGATCTTGCGGCACCATTTCCCGAACCGCGTGAAGGCGCGCTTGAGTCCGTCCGCGATCGCGTAGTTCGCGAACTCCGGGACCTTGCCGAGTCTCTGCGAGAGGGACTTCAGGTGTTCCGCGAGGACTTCGCGCTTCACGTGCCGCCCGAGCCAGGCCGAGGCGAAGTACGCCGTGGCGAGGACGATCGACGCCATGTTGCGGATGCCGCGGTATGAGAGCACGCGGATGTTCTCGAAACCGTAGGCCTGCTTGACGAAGCGGATCGTCTCCTCGATTCTCCAGCGCGTGAGGTATCCTTCGACGACTCTCCACATCGACTCGAACGACCCGTTGACGGGGAGCGAGGTCAGCAGCATCATCGGGTCGTTCCCGAATCCCTTGACGACGACCATGTGCAGCTCCTTCTCCGGATGCATCGGGAGCCGCACCGGCATCGCGCCGAAGGATATCTGCACGCTGCATTCCTTTCCGTGCGAGTCGAAATCGACGTGGTGATGGTGGCGCATGGTGCATTGCCGGGCGAGCCAGTGGATCTCGTGGAGGCCGTGCCACGACAGCACGTTCCGTCCCGTCATGCGGACGATGAAGTCCCAGCCGTTCTCTATGAAAGCCCTGTAAAACGCGGGCCTGTCGCCGCCCCTGTCGTAGACGATGGTGCCCTTGCCTCCGGTCGCGGCCATGATCGTGGTGATGAGCTTGACGACCTCGTCGTTCTCCCCGAGATGCCCAGGGGCTCGCGACGACCAGAGCTTGAGCGCAAGCGGGACGGTCTTGCGCCTGCCGTTCTGGCAGGCGACCGCCATGCAGCCGTGATAGCCGTGCACGAGGACCTCCCGCCCCTCCTTCGAGGAGCGGCTCGCGTCCCTGACCATCGTCACGTGCTCCATGCGAAGCCCGAACTCCTTGCGGATCTCCGTCGGGTCGACGAGGATGAGGGAATCGTCCCGGACGTGCCTCGATCCTTCCGCGAGAATCGCCTTGTCGACTTCGTCGCCGATGTCTTCGTCCGACACATTGCGGCTCAGGCGCTTCTCGACGGCATGCCTCATTGCCGGGTCGTCGTTGATGGCCCGCATGATCGACGAGAGCTGCGTGTCGCCGGAGGCCTGGATTCCGTAGAGCATGTCTGCCAGAAACTTTTGCTTCGGCCTCGAAAAATGGGTAAACACTTTGCCCAAAAATTTTCCAAGTTGCTCTTTCGCCCGGAAGGCGATTGTGCTATCATTCATGTCGTGGCCTTCTCCCTTTGTTTGTTGTCGTAACCTGTAGTATACAGGAAAACGGATGGGGAAGGCCACATTTCGTTGTCCCGCGGTGAAAGGCGGTCGGATGGCGCGAAGCGTTTTTGACCGGCGGAGCGGTAGCGAGAGCCACACCGTTCGGAGTTAAATTCGGCGGCTTTGGCGAGAGCCTGATCGGTAAAAGCTAAAAAATGGGTAAACTCCAG
>CACZHC010000168.1:0-372 GCA_902780865.1 uncultured bacterium | reverse complement strand
ACCGGCGGAGCGGTAGCGAGAGCCACACCGTTCGGAGTTAAATTCGGCGGCTTTGGCGAGAGCCTGATCGGTAAAAGCTAAAAAATGGGTAAACTCCAGAGTAATGGGGGTTGACAGATTTTGGCTCTCTGTGATAGAATGCCCGCCATGCAAAGAGTGTTTATAAACATTCATTATGACGAATAATGAGTGTGTGTAGACATTCAAGAGGAGGGCGGACGAGTGAATGAAGATATCGCAATGCTAAAGGAGATTTCCGACAGGTTGATTGCCGGAACGAATCTGGATTTCAAGCGTTATCTCTTCTCCAATATCGACTGGCGTAATCGGTTTGTATGTCTCAAAGGTGCAAAAGGCACTGGAAAGACAACA
>CACZHC010000167.1 GCA_902780865.1 uncultured bacterium | reverse complement strand
TCTCCCGCGGAAAAACAAGATTTTATTCTGCGTATTCCATTTCGACCGCTTCGATCATCTTGTTTACACGGTTCTTGACCTTGTAGATGATGTCGGGCGCAACGCCGAAAGTCGCGGAAACTTCGTCTATCGGACGATTTTCAAGCACATAAGCGCGGTAAATCTCCCGCGACTGCTGCTTCATCGCCACTTTTGTGAGGACATGTTCGACCGCAGCCTCGTGCTTTGCCTTAGCCCAGCTCAGGTCGACCTGGTCCTGTTGTTCGGAAGGAACGGATAATTCTTCCGTCAGATCGTCGATACGACGTATCAGGAGCGAGAGAAAAGTCCGAAACCGCGCCTTGTCGGCATCGTACTTCCCCGACCTGATGATCTCGACAAGTTTGAGGTATACTTCCTGAACAACATCGTCCGGGTCGTGTACATGATCGTTCCACTCAACAAACCGGCGAATGGCCGGTGTATAGAGATTGAAGAAGCGCACCCACGAAGCCTCATTCCCGCCCGTCACCTCGACGGCCAGTTTCTGAAGCAAGGTCAGAGACGTCGGAGGAAAGAAACTCACCGCCGAGCCCCCTCGTAAATGCCGTTGGCGCTGAATGCCGCGTCAAAGTCATCGATTGGGGCAGGTGCAGGTCGTTGGGAGAACACAAAATAACCGATGGCTGCGGCAACTACCGCGGCAGCCCCCGCGAGCGCGAAAAGAACGCGGCGCTTCCGCCGCGGAGCTTCCAGCTCCTCCACCTTCTCCGGCTCGGCGTCAGGGACACTTCGAAGCTGTTCGACGAGTTCCGAGAGATTCGTCGGACGCTCCGACGGTTTTACAGACAGGAGACGCGGCAGAACGTCTATCCAACGATATTCAAGCGCCTCCAGCAGCTTAAGCACCTTGGAAGCAGGCGTATACCAGATTCCCGTCAGCAAATAGACGAACATGACACCCAGCGAATACGAGTCCGACGCAGGCGTCGCCTCTCCGCCCCAGACGACTTCGGGCGCCATATAGCCCTGCGTCCCCATCACGAGGCGAGCGCCCGTTACAGCCTCCGACACCATTGTGTTGACGGCATTGACGTCGGAGCGAAGACGTTCCGAGAAAATGCGTGAAATGCCGAAATCAGAAAGAACGACATGCCCATCCGAAGAAAGGAGGACATTACCCAGCTTGATATCGCGATGGACGATGCCCTGCGCGTGAATGTAGTCGATGGCGGAGGCAAGATCCGCGAACCATTCAAAGACACAGTCCTCGTCGAGTTCCTCCGTCTTGACGTCCAAGAGCGTGCGCGGGCTGCCGTCCTCGGACAAAACAAGATCCATCACGAAATACGGCATGCCAGTCGCTTCGTCGAAGTTGAGGTCGAAGACCCGCACGAGATGCGGGTCATGAAGGCGCGCAAGTACTTTTCCTTCGGTCAGGAACTTGTTTTTCAGCAGATCGACGTGTCCGCCCTCAAGCGTGAAGGTCTTCAGCGCGTAGTGAACGCCGAGCTGCGTGTGCTCGCCCTCGTAAACGGCACCCATTCCGCCTTGACCGAGAAGGCGAATGATTCGATAAGTTCCGATCAACTGTCCGGGTGCCAGTTCCATTTCTTTCATGGCATGTATCTGTGTTGTTTAATTATACCATATTCGCCCTGCCTGTATCAATGCACCGTCAAGTCGTCGTCTCACCGAAAAATTGCGTAGTCGTCTCGGCACGGTGCGCCGATTTATGGTATAATACGGCAATTTTTCAGGAGAAAATTGATGCATCCCTATCGTACACATACATGCAACGAGCTCCGCGCCTCTGACGCGGGCAAGACTGTTAGACTTTCCGGCTGGATGTTCCGCCTCCGCGACCACGGCGGAATCCTCTTCGTGGACCTCCGCGACCACTACGGCCTCACGCAGATCGTCGTCCACCCGTCCCGCAGCTTCTTCGGCCTCGTCGAGAAGGCGCACTTGGAATCGGTCATCACGGTGACGGGCGAGGTTAAGCTCAGGACTCCCGACACGATCAATCCCGAGCTGCCAACAGGCGAGATCGAAATCGAGGCGAACGAGCTCGTGATGGAATCGGCCTCGCAGGTGACGCCCCTCTACATTCCCGACGAAAAGGCCGACGAGTCGGAGGACGTCCGACTCCAGTACCGCTTCCTCGACCTTCGCCGCGAGAAGCTCCACAAGAACATCATCCTCCGCTCGGAAGTCATCCGCTTCCTCCGCGAGCAGATGTGGGAGAAGGGATTCCACGAATTCCAGACGCCGATTTTGACCGCCTCGTCGCCCGAGGGCGCGCGCGACTACCTCGTGCCGAGCCGCATCCACCGCGGCATGTTCTACGCCCTTCCGCAGGCGCCGCAGATGTTCAAGCAGCTCCTGATGGTCTCGGGCTTCGACAAGTACTTCCAGATCGCGCCGTGCTTCCGCGACGAGGCCGCGCGCGCCGACCGCAGCCCTGGCGAGTTCTACCAGATGGACATCGAGATGTCCTACGCGACGCAGGACGAGATCTTCGCCGTCGTCGAGGATGTCGTAGGCAAGACCTTCAAGAAGTTCTCCACGTGGGCCTGCACCGAGGCGCCGTGGCCGCGCATCAAGTACCGCGACGCGATGATGACGTACGGCTCCGACAAGCCCGACCTCCGCAATCCGCTCAAGTGGATTGACATGTCCGACTTCTTCGCGAAGGCCGACTTCAAGGCGTTTGCGGCGTGCGTAAAGAACGGCGGGCTCGTCAAGGGCCTTCTCGTCAAGGGAATCGTCGGCGTCGAGACGAGGACCTGGTTCGACAAGCGCGAGGCGTTCGTCAAGGAGAAC
>CACZHC010000166.1 GCA_902780865.1 uncultured bacterium | reverse complement strand
TCGGCCTTGCTTCCGACCGGCGAAACCTCAAGCGACTTCTCGTCGCTCATCAAGTTGGAGGCGAGCTTGACCTTGTAGGAGTATTCGCCTTCGCCGATCTTGCCGGACGAAATCTTGCCGGACAGCTCCTTCGTCGCCATCTTGTCGGCGACAGTGACCGTGACCTTGCCCTTTACCTTCGGGAGCGACTTCGCCCACGCATTGCCGCCGCCGCACAGCATGAACGTCGCGAATCCGGCCTCGCGGTTCACGGACGAGCGGAACGGCTCCGCCTCCCAGTTGGCGTCGCCGTTCTTCTTCTTGGTGTAGTCCTTGCCCGATCCGTCAGTTATCGATTCGACGACAAGGCTCTCAAGGTCTATGTCCACGATGTTCTGCGCAAGGACGATGTACGTGGCCGTGAAATATCCCTTGCGCCCGTACTTGAACCTGTCGAAGGTCGCGGAGCTCGGAACGTTCGTGCCGATAGGCGGGTAGACGCAGCACTCCTTGAGGACGACGGACGGCTTCCCAGTGTAGCTCGCAACGCCCTGGCCGAAGCTGAAGCCCTTGCCGCCAAAGCCACTTCCCCCAAAGGCCTTCTCTAAGTCCGACGAGGACATTTCCCCTATGGAAAAACTGCTCGAGGCACTCGAGCTCCCTGCAACGGGCTTGCCGTATACTGTGGCGACGGCAAGAGCCGCCAGAAAACTTGCAGATGCAATTCGTTTCATGTGAGCCAACCCTCCATTGGATTTGCTAACATTATACCACATTCCGCGGCGGATGCGCCGCGGAAGCACCGCTTTCTTTGCGGCCCTCATTTACGACTGTCGTTACATTGGCCCGCGGTGGTAGAGGCCAGCGAGATATGCAAGCGCTACTAGTGCGACAATCCATGCCAGCAAAAGCAGAACCTTCCTTAATATGCGTTCCGTTCTGGTCATCTTGACTGCGGTCCCTGTGCGCTCGCCGAAGCTCCGGTGCGGATGCACTTGGCGAGCCCAAGCGACATGCGATTCGGCTCATAGTGCTTTAGCTTCCCCTTTCGGGACCCCTTGCGCATACGCTTCGCGCCGCCTTCGCGCATACGCATCACGATGGCGGCGACCCGCTCCGCCTCCTCCTTAGCCCGCTCGCTCCTCGACACCCATATCGGCAGGGCTATGCACGCTGCGCCGGCCAGAAGCAGCAGAAACGCGCCCATCGACATGATGGTGAACGCGCACAGGAGCACGACAATCCATCCGTAGCCCAGAATTCTGTCTGCCACTTCGGACGCAGTCCGTCTACGCTTGCCAACGTGTTTTGCCATGCCGTGGAATTTCCTACGGATGAATCCAGGCGAGGTCGTCCTCTAAGGCCTGGCGGCGGTCGGCGGCAAGGCGCTCCCAGACGTCGGGCGTAAGCTCGAGTCCGGCCGCCTTGAACTGGGCGATGAGGTTGTTGCGGCGCCATTCGCCGACGTCCTTCTTGCGCATCTCGTAGTCGGGACGCGTGCGAAGCGCCTCGTCGACGGTGTAGAGGTAAAGCTTGCCGTCCTTCATGCCCGGCACCATCTCGCCCGTGTCGCGGTATCCCTCCACCGCGTCCCACGACGCCTCGTCGAAAGCGGCCTGCGCGTTACGCGCATCCTCCGGCCAGTCCTTGCGGTCGATCATATCCCGAGCTCCTTTCTCATCGGCTCCGCCAAGGCGGGGTCCAGCACAAGCGAATCGCCGTTGCGCCTGTAGATGAGGCGCTGGATGGCCGGCACGGCGTAGAAGACGAGCGTAGAGTCGGCGAGCGCGGAATACTCCCTTACGTTCGCGCTCGAACGCGCATATCGGCGCATGACGTCCGCCGTCGGGACGTCGTGCCCTCCCGCGAGCACGCGGTGGCTGATGCGGAGCGGCAATGCCGCCGGCTCAGGCATCCAGAGATAGTAGAGCACGACCCTGTATCCGCGCTTCTTAGCGTCGGATAGAAGCTTCAGGTGCCCGCGTCCTGAAAGCGTCGTCTCGAAGGCGAACGACGTGCGCGCCTCGATGAGCTCGGCGATGCGCTCAAGCGTGAGCTTGCCTGCCTTGATCGCGGAGAGCCGGATGTCCGTCGGCGACATGCCCTGCGCCATGAGGTCGGGGTTTACGTACTCCACCGCGCCGGCGTACTCGGGCAGGTACCGGAGCGCAAACGTCGACTTCCCGGAGCCGTTCGGCCCCGCGACAACATGGCATATAGGTCTCTCGGGCATTTCTTCCATCTGCCGATATTATACCACAATTTCTCTGCGGCAAATGCACCGCGCGGCACGCGGCATTTCACCGCTGATATTTGATATAATAGCCTCATCAAAGGAGAACACAATGAAGCATGACATTTTCTGCATTGTAGTCGGCATTCTTATTGCGCTCACAGGCGGTGGCGGATATCTGCTTGGACGGAACTGTGCAGTGCAATCCGCCGAACAGGCGAAGTCTCAAGCACAGGAAGAATTCAGGCTGCGATACGGTTTTGGGGACGTGCTGCTTGTAATGCAGGATACACCA
>CACZHC010000165.1 GCA_902780865.1 uncultured bacterium | reverse complement strand
GCCCATGAGCGCGCGGTTCGCGTCGTCGTGCTCGAGGAACGGAATGAGGCCGGCCGCGATGGAGATGACCTGCATCGGCGCGACGTCCATGTACTGGACTTCGCGTGCGGGCTTGTCGCAGAACTCGGTCTTGAAGCGGCAGGTTACGCGATCCTCGGCAAAGCGGCGGGCCGCGGTGAGCGGCGCGTTCGCCTGGGCGATCACGAACTTCTCCTCCTCGTCCGCCGGGAGGAACTCGATCTCGTCGGTCACCTTGCCGCCGACGACCTTGCGGTACGGCGTTTCGATGAAGCCGAAGCGGTTGACCTGCGCGTAGATGCCGAGAGACGAGATGAGGCCGATGTTCGGGCCTTCAGGCGTCTCGATCGGGCAGATGCGGCCGTAGTGCGACGGATGGACGTCGCGGACCTCGAAGCCGGCGCGCTCGCGGGAGAGACCGCCGGGGCCGAGGGCCGAGAGACGGCGCTTGTGGGCGAGGGCGGAAAGCGGGTTCGTCTGGTCCATGAACTGGGAGAGCTGGCTCCTCGCGAAGAAGTCCTGCACGACGGCACTGAACGTCTTGGAGTTGACGAGGCGCTGGGGCGTGAGCGGACCCTGGTTGGGGTCGTGAATCGTCATGCGCTCGCGGACGAGGCGCTCGGTGCGGGCGAGGCCGAGGCGGCACTGGTTCTCGAGAAGCTCGCCCGCGGTGCGGATGCGGCGGTTGCCGAGGTGGTCGATGTCGTCGACCGTCTCCTTGCCGACATATATCCTGAGGAGGAGGCGAATCGCCTCGATCACGTCGATGCCAGACTCGTGGAGGGTCCTGAGGTTCTCGTCGACCTTGCCGGCGAGGCCCAGCTTCTTGTTGATCTTGTGGCGTCCGACGTAGCCGAGGTCATAGTGCGCAAGGTCGAAGAACATGCGGCGAAGCATCTGCTTCGAGTTGGACGCCGTGGGCGGGTCGCCCGGGCGCATGCGCTTGTAGACTTCCTTGAGCGCGTCTTCCTCGTTGTGGATGCCGGCCTTGGCGTCTTCACGGAGCGTCTTGATGAGAGTGCCGTTGTCGACAGAGACGTCTACGACGTCGACCGAGGCGATTCCGGCGGCGGCGACCTGCTCCATCATCGCGGGGGTGACGGGGTCGTAGCGACGCGCGAGCACGGCCTGGGAAGCGGCATCGACGAGGTCGTCCTTCATCACCAGGAGACGGAGGTCCTTCTCGGCGTACTTCTTGTTCGTGGGAAGCTTCTTGAAGTTGTAGAAAAGCTGCATGAGCTTCTCGTCGGAGCCGTAGCCAAAGGCCCTAAGAAGGGTCGTCGCGTAGAATTTCCTGCGGCGGCGGCGCTGGTCCATGAAGCACCACATGATGTCGTTCGTGTCGAACATCACCTCGATCCAGTTGCCGCGGTCGGGGATGATGCGGCAGGAGAGGAGCGGCTGGCCGTTCGCGTGGATCTGGCGTTCGGTCGAGATGCCGGGGGAGCGGTGCAGCTGCGAGACGATCACGCGCTCGGCGCCGTTGATGACGAACGCGCCGTCGGGAGTCATCATCGGCATGTCGCCGAGGAACACCTCCTCCTCGCGCACTTCGCCAGCGTCGTTGAGGCGGAAGGTCACGAAAAGCGGACGGGCGTAGGTCTCGCCGTCGAGAAGCGCCTGAAGATAGCTCTTCTTCGGCTCGCCGAGGTTGTAGCCGACGAAATCGAGGGAGTAGCGTGCGTCCTGGGACACGACGGGGAATATCTCCTTGAATATCGCCTGCAGGCCCTTGTTATCGCGCTTCGCGGCCGGGGCGTCGGCCTGAAGGAAGTCCTCGTAGGACTTGGTCTGGATCTCAATGAGGTCCGGTGGAGTCTCGGCCATTCCCTGGAGACGGCCGAATACCTTGCGTTCTGCACTCATCTTGGCTTACCTTTGTTTTTCCCGGTTTTCCGGAATTAAGAAATGCAATTGCTCCCCCATTGGCCTGAAGTGTGGTAAGCGACCACTTTGTTAACTGTGCACAATGCGGGATAAAAGTTTGGTTATTATATCAAAATCTCCCCCTTGCGCGCAAGAGGGAGTTATTTGTTTTTTTCAGCCCCCCGAAGCCGCCAAACGGACGATCCCGCGCTTGGCAAACACCCACGACTCAACCATCCTTCGTGTCGAATCCAAGAACGATTTCGACACAACCATCCCACATTCGTGATTCTCCAGATCCACCTCAACCACAACAAAACAGGGGGCGCGGCAGATTTGCCGCGCCCTCCCTTTTTCGCATAACCGTGTGATCGGCAGCCACACCATTATGCATACGGGTCGTAGAACGTCACCCAATGGCGAACTTCCTCCCCGCCGATGGTCGCGGTGAGCAGGACGGGCTTCCCCCACCAGTCGCCATCTGGTCGGCTGGAGGTGTTCACCCTGTTGGCGAACGAGATTGCCGTCGGCGTCGACACGATTGCCTGAAGCTGGTCAAGCACGGAGACAGGCTCACCGCCCTCGTACAGCTCGAGCTTGAGCGTGTCGCCCTCGCCCATCTGCAGGTTCTCTCCTCCGGCCACGATCGGGCCGCCGAAGTCTATCACGTCGTCG
>CACZHC010000164.1 GCA_902780865.1 uncultured bacterium | reverse complement strand
TCCGGGGAGGCACCTCGCGGCGTGGAAGTCGTTCATGAGCTTCCCGCCGAACTCGAGGTAGAGGCGGCCGTACTTCCCGGCGCGGCGGCGGATCTCCTCGGACTGCTCTTTCAGGTACTTGTCGTTGTCGAAGCCGATCTTCACTTTGCGCCTCCGTGGATTTCGTCGAGAATCGCCTGGATCTTGCCCTTGCAGCGCCCGCAGCCGCCGCCGGCCTTCGTGTAGTTCGTGACTTCCTCTACCGTGGTGAGCTGGTTCTCGGTTATCACGCGGCGAACCTCGTTCTCGGAGACGTTGTAGCAAGTGCAGAGAACCGTGTCCTCGAGGTTGCGGTCGGTGTTCTTGCCGGTCTCGAAGTTCTTTATCGCCGCCTCCATCGCCTCGCGGCCCATGACGGAGCAGTGCATCTTCTGCGGCGGAAGACCGCCGAGATAGTCGGCTATCTGCTGGTTCGTGATCTTCTTCGCCTCGTCGAGCGTCTTGCCGATCACCATCTCGGTGAGCGCCGACGAGCTTGCAATCGCACTGGCGCACCCAAAGGTCTGGAACTTCGCCTCCGCGATCTTCCCGTCGGGCCCGAGCTTGAACTGGAACTGGAGGGCGTCTCCGCAAGCAAGCGACCCGACTGTCGCCGTTCCATCGGGGTTGTCGATCTTGCCCACGTTCCGGGGGTTCCGGAAGTGGTCCATCATCTTCTCAGAGTAATTCCACATCGCCGTTCGACTTTCGTAAAGAGTGCTGTCCTTGAACGGGACATTATTATACCAAATTCCCGACGGTCATGGTAGTATCTCAAAGCTCCGCGGCGAGCTTCTTGATGCGGCGCGAGGTGCGGACGGCGCAGAACTGCTTGCCGCACATCGAGCAGTGGTCGTCAGAGTGCGCCTCGTCCGTGAACGCGCGCGTCCTGAGCCAGCGCTCCTTCGCGCACGTCGGGTCGAGGCAGAGCTCGAACTGACGGTCCCAGTCGAACGCGGCCCTCGCGTCCGCCATCGCGTCGTCGCGGTCGCGCGCACCGGGGAGATGGCGCGCAACGTCTCCCGCGTGGGCGGCGATCTTGTAGGCGATGCAGCCCTGGTGGACTTCCTCGGCGTCGGGGAGCCCGAGGTGCTCGGCAGGCGTCACGTAGCAGAGGAGCGACGCGCCGTAGGTCGCCGCCGCGGTCGCGCCGATCGCAGAGACGATGTGGTCGTATCCTGGCGCGATGTCGGTCGTAACAGGGCCGAGAACATAGAACGGCGCCTTCTTGCAGACTTCCTGCTGACGCTCCATGTTCATCTGTATCTGGTCAAACGGAACGTGTCCCGGGCCTTCCACCATCGTCTGCACGCCTCGCGCACGGCAGCGCTCCACCAGCTCGCCGAGGACGTCCAGCTCGCCGAACTGCGCGGCGTCAGAGGCGTCTGCAAGGCAGCCGGGCCTAAGGCCATCGCCGAGCGACACGGTGACGTCGTGTTCCGCGAGGATGTCCATCACTTCGTCCCAGTGGGTGTAGAGCGGATTCTCAGCCTTGTTTTCCATCATCCACTCCGCCATTATCGCGCCGCCGCGCGAGACGATTCCCATCTTGCGCTTCATCGCGTTAGGGATGTGCTTAAGGAGCAGCCCCGCATGGAGCGTCATGAAGTCGACGCCCTGCTCGGCCTGGCGGCGAATTACGCCGATGAGGAACTTAGGATCCATCTTCGGGATGTCGCCGAGAAGCGAGATCGTCTCGTAGATCGGCACGGTGCCGAGCGGCTTAGGCGAGGCGTCGAGCATTCCCTGGCGGATGGACGCGATCTCGTCCTCGGTCGACGCGACGGAGAGGTCCATCACGAAGTCCGCACCTGCGTCGAGCGCAACCTGCAGCTTCTCGAGTTCGTCGCCCTTTCCGGAATGCGTCACGCTGCGTCCGAGGTTCGCGTTGATCTTCGTCGTGAACATCCTGCCGACGCCGACGGGCTGGCAGTTTTTGTGGGCGGGGTTGAGCGGGATCACCGCCTCGCCCGACGCAACCGCGGCGCGCACCTTCTCCGCGTCAAGTCCCTCGTCCTTCGCCACGACCTTCATCGCGTCCGTCACAATCCCCTTCCTTGCCGCCTCAAGTTGTGTCATATCGATTTTCTCCTGTGTATTTAAAACTCCGAGCGTTATAGCTCTCACTACCGTTCCGCTGTTTCACATCCTCTAACGATTCTACTTGGCCATCTTACTTCAATACAATCGAGGTCTGGGGCTGCGCCCCAGGCATGAAACCCAAAACTAACTGCAAATGCAAAATCGTTGCCAATTGCAAAGCGGCGGAGCGGTAGCGAAAGCCCAAACGATCGGAGTTTATTTCTCATATCCTGTTATCCCAGTTCTTGAAGACGACTTCCTGGCCGTTCGCCTTGATCGCCTCGTAGACCTCCTTCGGCGGGCGACGGTCGGTTAGGGTGAACTGCGCGACGTCGGCTGCGTGCTCCTTCTCGAGGACGGCATATCCGCCGGGCGTCACGCGCGAGCCGGCGCTCATGTTGTCCGCCGCGACCTGCACGATGTAGTCGCGGAACTTCGGCGCCTCGCGCGTGGAGACCGTC
>CACZHC010000163.1 GCA_902780865.1 uncultured bacterium | reverse complement strand
CATTATAGCACATCGACTATTCGTTGTCGCGCTATGTATACGCAAACGTATACTTGAGGGCCGCATTTCTTGCAAACGTATACTTCACGTATACTTGCGGAATGCACTGCCGTCGCCTTGCTGCGCGTTTCACGCAAGGATACCTGAATCAAAACGAGCGCAGACACCCAAGCGAAAACACTTCAGCAACTGCGCGGAAAGGTGACTGTGAACGTCGAGCCCATGCCTGGCGTGGAGCTTAGCGAGACCTTGCCGCCGTAGCGAGACTCGACAATCTCTCGCACCGTCGCGAGACCGAGCCCCGAGCCAACCCTGTCGCCGGCGTTCGACGCACGGTAGAACCGGCGGAAGACGGACTTCTGCTCCGCACGAGGTATGCCGCGCCCCGTGTCGGAGACGATCAGCCGGGCGTAGCGCCCCGCGCTCTCCACCGCAACGGACACGCTCCCGCCGTCCGTGTACTTAACGGCGTTGTCGACGAGGTTCCCGACGACCTCTCCGACGAGATACGGATGGGCGCGGACGAATACGTCCTTCTCGGGGACAGAGCACCTTATATCGACATCCTTCCCCTCGTGAACCTTCGCGTCCGCGACGACCCTGCACGCCACAGCCGAGAGGTTGACCGGCTCCGCATTCGAATCGTCGAACCCGGCAAAGCCCTTCACGAGCAGCATGTACGCGGATATCATCTCCGCCTCCTTGACGCTCAAGGACTCGATGGCGGAGGCGGTTTCGGCAGCCGCCATACGTCCGCTTCTTATGCCGCCAGCCTCCTCCCGTATCGCGGAGAGCGAATGGGACAGCCGGTGCAGCGTGTTGCGCACAAGCCCCTCCATCTCGTCTCCGAGCTCCGCCTGTCGGCGGGCCATGCGCAGGGCGACGAGGACGTCCGTACGGACGCCTTCATGAAGTCGACGATCTTCTGCGCGTCGGCGTCAGCGAGGTTCGGGCGGGCGATTCGGCACGCGGCCGCGCATGCACGGTAGTGGCCGACCGCAAGCGTCGCCAAGACGAGGGGCACGGCGAACGCCAGCGCAGCTCGGCGAAGCCTTTTCCCGAAACCGCTTCCGTCATGCCTTGAGAACATATCCGGTCCCCCTGTTGGAGTCTATCAGGTCGCGCGGCGCGCCAACCTTCTCGAACTTGTCGCGAATGTACGATATCTTCGTCTCAAGGCGCTTGGACGTGCGCTTGACGTCGCCCCACGCCGCCATTTCAAGCACGTCCGGGTCAACCCGCCGTCCATGCGCCTTGACGAGCGGCAGAAGTATGTTGTACTCCCTCTCCGAAAGATCGACAACCTTGCCGTCGTAGAACACGGTCCGCGTGGAATCGTCGACGCGAACCTCGCCGCATCTGAGCATCGCGCCCTCCCCGACGAGACTGCCATGCCAGACGGCGCGACCGACACGCGCCTGGAACGTCTTCTCGTGGAAGCTCTTAGATATGAAGTCGTCCGCGCCCAGGTTGATGCACTCCGCCTCCGCCGCCGGGCCGACGAACTCGCTTACGACGACTATCGGGAGATACGGCTTCGTACGCCGAACAGACTTGAGCACCTCTATCCCGCCGAGGCGGGGAAGGTTGACGTCAAGAACGACGACCGCGTATCTGCCGGCCTTGGCCATCGCGAGTGCGTCGACTCCGTCGCAAGCACGCTCCACGCGAAGCCCCATCCCCGACAGGAGCGCGGCGTACCTCTCG
The DNA here is from genome assembly GCA_902780865.1 of uncultured bacterium. Taxonomy (GTDB): domain Bacteria; phylum Verrucomicrobiota; class Kiritimatiellia; order RFP12; family UBA1067; genus UBA1067. The sequence goes on along the minus strand of CACZHC010000163.1, from coordinate 5,336 downwards.
TAGTGTTCCGAGTTGTCCTCGGCGACAAGTGCGGTTTTAGTTTCCATATCGCGCATTATAGCAAATCCCCTACTGCCATGAAATCACCTCTGCCACAGCTCCGCAAGTCGGCGCGTGTAGAGGGGGTTCCTGACCTCGACTTCGATTTCGTCCAATTCCTTCACCAGCAGCGTGTCGTCCTCGCCCCAGATCCACGACTCGCCGCCCGCAAGCGCGGCCATTAGCCACTCGCGCGCGATCGCCTTCGCGTCGTCGCCAAGCGCGTGCCCACCGGGAAGCGGCTTGAAAAGGAGCGCACCGCCCAGCCCCCTGTAGCGCATGGCGAACGACCGGCTGATCCGCAGCCGATCCTCGTCACCAGTACCGCACGTCACAAGGGCGGGGACCTTCGCCGAAAGGTCACCGTCAGGATACACTCCGCACCCATGCGCACCCCACGCGGCGACCGAAAGCTCCTTCGACTGCGCGAAGAGCGCCGCGCACTGTCCCCCGTGCCCGTCTCTGGATTCCAGTACTCGCCCTTCGAGAAAGACGGCGAAATCAGAAACGCCCGCTCCCTGTCGGCGAGCGGACCAAAACCGAACTCCTTCAGCGTCTTGGCGCCAGGCCAGCCGCGGCCACCGAAGAGCACGACAACACGCGAGCCGGTGTCGTACTTCCGTGGAACTCGGCAGACGAACTCCGAGCCCGAAACAGCTATGCGCACAATCTCCTCGGGAACAGGCGGCTCGGCCTCCTTGAAAGCGGGCTTCCCCCACGCCTCGGCAATGGTGCGGCTCGGCAGGCTCACGCGGTCAACGGGATTCACGAACTCGGCCTCCGCGCTCTTTGCAGGATAAAACACGTCGTCCTGGTCGTCACCTATGAACACTTCCTCGCCTTTCTTGCCCGAAATGCAATGCGAGAGAAACGCCCGCGCAAGGCGGAGCGAGTCGGGCGGCACGTCGTGGGGATGGTTCGGAAACGACTTCCAGATGATGTCTATTCCGCGCCGCCGCGCCTTCTCGACGAACGCGCGGCTGATTACGTAGCGCGCGGAATCCGCGTCGCCGCACGTGACGAGCCCGGGCACGCCGCGCATCGTCGCCTTCGGCTCGTGGAAGACTCCACACGCGTGGCTGACCCACGCGCGGCACCGTCCTGGACGCCACGCCGGAAAGAGGTTTGCCGCCTGGCTTCCGGCGGAATATCCGTAGTAGCAGATCTTCGAGTCGTCGATCCTGTACTTGCGCTTCAATGCCGCAAGTGCGTCGAAAAGCGCCTGGCCGGACCACGCTTCAGGCGACCAGTAGTTATCGTCCTGAAAGCCAGGGCAAACGAGGAATGCGCCGTTCTCGTCCGCCCAGTCCGACCAGCCGAGCTTCCCCGACGCCTCGTCCTTGCCCTTGCAGTTGCGTCCGCCGAAGTAGACGAGCACGGGATACAGCTTCTTCCGCTTCGCGTCGTAGCTTGCGGGCACATGGTACCAGAACATCGCCTCCTGGTTGTGCGGCGCCTTCGTCGGCACCGCGACAGACTCGACGCTCGCCGCCCCGTCCGCAAACACCGACGCCGAAGCAAGCATGCAAATAACAACAAGACTCTTCATTGCAAATTGGAAACAACTATAACAACTTGTAAAAACAACGCTGTTGTTCCCGCCGTGCAACTGCGCGGCGTTCTTATTACCGCGCACAGTTGTGCGCGGAAGAATCTGAAGTTGTTTTTTCGAGTTGTTCATGTTGTTTTCAAATACTCATCGTCATTTACATTCTTGCGTTAAACGCGAAACTACAACGGCGTTTGTCGGCGTCCGCCGCGTCGCCGAAAAGCCACACCTCGCCCGAGTCTTCCGCGTTCGCGGGGACTCCGGGCCTTATGCAGGACCGAGCGCCATTCGGGAAGAGCTTCGCCACCGACTTCAAACTCCATCCCTCGTCGCGGTAGACGCACGGCCCGCCGTCGGTAGGGACGCGTGCCCCCACGCGTCCGCCGACAACCACATACTCCCCCTTCACCCTCGGCGTCGCATCTGACCACAGCCCAACCACGACCGCACAAAGAGCAACCGCCACACCTGCAACCGCCAACACAGCTTTCGCCGAAGCCATCCTCCAAAAACCCTCTGCGTCCCTGCGTCTCTGCGTTAAAAACAAACCCCGCCACACGCAACCCACCCCCATGACGACAAACGCCCCGAACAGCCCCCACGCCAGCGCAAAGTTCACAGCTCCATATCCGCCCTTTTCGGCAAAGTCAAACAGTACATGCCAGTCAAATATTGAAGCCGAGAACGCCGACAGAGCAAGCCCCGCGAACGCGACCCATGTGCGGCGCATCGCTCTCCCGACGCAAAGCGCGAGCGCGATGAACGCGAGCCACGCGCCACCGACAAACACGCCCATCTCGGCAAGCAGCGTCAGATGCGAGTTGACAAGCGTCCGCACCGTAATCCCATCCGGCAGCATAAACGCCGTCGCAATCTCTCCGGACTTCCCGAATCCGACGCCCAGCGGATTCACCGCGAAGAGTTTCAGCCCCGCAAGCCAGATTTTCGGACGGTTCATCACCGCGCCGTCGAGCGCCAGTCTCGGCCACATCCACCATGCGGCAACACAAGCCAAGCACACTGTCAATATGATGCCCCAGATGGTAGGGACGGCGTTCCATCGCCGTCCGCGCACGCTGGTGGGGTGCGCTGACCCCAGCGCGCCGCGCCACAACACCGCCGCCTCCATCGCCAACACGACCATCCCCGTCCTCGAATACGTCATCGCAAGCATCAGCCAACGAGCCACCCCGCCCATCGCCACTTGCCACCCCATCCCCCGCAGAACGGAAACGCCGCGCAGATCGCGGCAGCGGCGTGGTTGGGGTTCGCAAACCCGAACCCCTGTCGAACAATATCACCAACGACGAAATCCACTACGCGCTGACTCTCTGCTGCGCAAGGGACGTGCCGACACCAGAGCGTTTGCAGAGATATCCGCCGCGTTCAAGCATGTCGTAGGCATTGCGAACTGTCTTATCCGACACGCCAAACCGCTTCGCCTGCGCACGCACGCTCGGCAACTTCCCGTCAAAATCATACTTGCCGCTCTTGATGGCCTCCAGCACCTGCTCGGCGATCAGAACAGCCTTAGTCCTTCTCTTATAGCCCATATCCTTTCCTCTCTCTTTGCCCAGCGACGGCGTGGCTGAGCAATGGCAAGATGTTCTATACATACATTTCAAAGCCAACTAATGACGACATCCGCCCGCATCTGAACCAGGCACCCCCTTACATGTACCTTCAGCAAGGAGATTACAGTACGCCTTGTGGGGCAATTGAAATTTCGCCTTCAGGAGCAACTTAGAATGCGCGTCAAGCTCCTCAACTTGAAAACTACCACATATACCACGTCCATCCACACTGCATGTTCCACCTATCACGTCGCCAGTAATTGGATTGGTAATGTTTCTCATTCCAACTATGCCACACTTCTCAATTATAATCTTGCAACATTCATCTATAACTTTGGCACGCTCTTCTGCATGAAAGCACTTATTCAATCGTATGGCCAAAATACTCTTTGATCTAATCGATAATTCACAACTGCCATTATCGAAGAAAGTTTGCCCGATGCCTGAAGAAGGGATATTCCAAACATAATATTCATATCTGCCCCTGTTTGCGCCATCAAGAATAGAAGCAGTCGCTTTCACCAAATTCGTCTCACCCTCGCGCGAAGACAAAACTAATCCCATGAAATCATCTGGAAAGCTAACGCTTGTAGAACCAGATAGATTCAACCGTTCAGCTATAGCTATGTTTTCAATTGTCACCAACAATTCATTGCCACACACTTTTACGAAAGCGACCTCACCCCATGAATTGGACGCCGATAACTTGCCATAATCAGTCTGAACGAATTCACTCTCTATATTAGGAATCAGATGTTCCGAAACCCATGAAAGCAGCTTTCGGCTTTCTTGCTTAACTTCTGACTGGTTTATTCGAGGCGACTTGGCAACCACCTTCGTCAGTCGATACGTTTCATTTCCGTAAAAACACTCGCACTCAATGAACCTCTCGCTATTTGTACAAGCCATCTTGATATTAGAAAGATAGCTCTCAATGGGGACATCCATATCCATGACTTCTATTAAATCCGAAGCTTGCACGAAATGACTCGTGCAGATCAATAGACCAATATATATAAATTTTTCAGCAGATTTCAACATTATAGCCTCCTACTTTGCGCTTATTCTGGACGCGCCCCCCAATAATACTCAGTCGATGAATCCGGTGTCAACTTCTCAGATTGCAACTTGTACTTATATCCAAGAAACTTTCGTTCTTCTTCCTTGAAGTATAGATAGACAGCTGATCCTTTATTTACAATGTTTCCGACAAGATCAGGACTAAATGTTGTAACAAAGTTAATATCGTTTACCAGAAGCTCAACCACCCCTTTAGGAAAGACAAGATAAAGACGCGATAAACGATAGATTCTCTCATAATTGTCCCATGTGGTAGTACGCTTCCAGTAATAGTCATATCCTGCATAAACTTGTTCCCATTCGCCGACAACAACATTTGTCCGCCCAGTTCGTGTAAATGGACCCACCATCTTTTCGAAAGTATGGACACCCCCAAATGTCTCTAAGGCTGACTCCTTCTTAGCATCCGTTGCATCAGTGACACCACTAAAACTAGACTCTGGAGCCATGTTCATTGCTTCATAATTAGCAACATCTTCAGGGCTTGGCATTGGCGGCAAGGCAGAGCATCCCATCAGATCTACATTACGAATGACCCCATTCCCGCAGTACGCGAGCTGGTTCCACCCATCAGGATACCCCATGGGATCTGCGGTCTGCCACTTGGCGAGTCCCGCGCGATAGTTGCGCATCCAGAAGGCGTGGCCAAGACCCTCGACGTAGGGCTTGCCGGTGAAGAAGTTTTGTGAGTTTGATGTTTGATGTTTGATGTTTGATGTTGCTTCGCACTGTAGAGTCTCAAACGACTCACCAAAGGCGGTGAGAACAGCAGCGGAATATTTGCCGTTGGACTTGGAGCCGACCGTCGTGCCGAGCATGTCGTTGAAGTAAGACGTGCCCTTCGATGACGCGACGGGGTTGCCGCCGCCGATGTGCGGCTCGTTGACGAACTGCTCGCCGCCGCGCTGGATCAATGCAAGACCGTCCCAGAGGAAGTTTTCGGTTTGCGGCGCGGTGCGGGGCGCCCGGTGGTCGCCCCCTACCGTCGCTGACGCGAGCTGGCCGTCGGCGTGGTAAGTATACGTGCGGGTCGTGTCGCCGTCGGTGACGGAGAGGACCTTGTCGAGATAGCCGTAGCGGTAGGTCTTATTGCC
>CACZHC010000162.1 GCA_902780865.1 uncultured bacterium | reverse complement strand
CGCCGCACGCTGTACGGCGTGGCGTCCGTCTCGGCGCACGATGCGCGCGTAGTGTCCGGTGGCGAATGCCTCGAAGTCGAGTCCGCCCTCCCGCGCGAGACGCGGCAGCAGGCCGAATTTCATGCGCGCGTTGCAGAACACGCAGGGATTGGGGGTACGTCCGGCGAGGGAGGTCTCGCGGAAGTAGTCCAGCACGTCGTGTTCGTATGCGTCCGCGCAGTCGAGCACGCGGTATTCGATGCCAAGTCGCTCCGCGAGAGCTGCGGCCTGGGCGATGTCGAGCTCCTCGCCCGCGCCGAAGCAGGCGTCGCGCGTGCCGCCTTGGTAGCGTCCCTCGCGCCAGAGTTTCATCGTGACGCCGACCACCGCGTGGCCGGCGTCCTTCAGCATGAGTGCCGCGACGGACGAGTCGACGCCGCCGGAGAGTCCGACGGCGACCTTCACTTCGACGTTCCGGCGGAGGTCTGCGGCTGGGGGGCGGGGTTGTTCCGCTCGTCGAGGAACACGACGCGCGGCGCGTGGGCGGCGGCCTCCTCGGGCGAGAACTGCCCGAAGGCCATCACGATGAGCCGGTCGCCGACCTTCCCCTGGTGGGCGGCGGCGCCGTTGAGGCAGCACACGCGCGAACCGCGCGCGCCCGGGATCACGTACGTCTCGAATCGCGCGCCGTTCTCCACGTCGGCGCAGAGGATCTTCTCGTGGGGGTAGAGGCCAACGGCGTCCATCAAATCCGCGTCCACGGTGAGTGAGCCCACGTAGTCGAGACACGCCTCGGTCACGCGGATGCGGTGAAGCTTGGCACGCAGGAGCGTGACGGTCATTTGAGGCCCTCTTTCACCATCTCCGCAGTCACCACGACCTTGCGCGACGCCTGGCCGCCCGTGCCCTCGTACATGACGTCCTCGGGGACCTCCTTCGCCTCGGACTCGATCATGACGATCTTCTTGTGGGTCGCGGCGATGGTGGTGGTCATGCGGTTGCGCTCGCGCTCTTCCTTGGTCGGGTTGAAGAGGTACTTCTCCCCGTCCCAGCCGAGGACGATGCCGGCGATGGGCCCGTTGAAGGGCACGTCGGAGATGGAGACGGCGGCGGAGGCGCCGATCATCGCGGTGATCTCGGGGGAGCAGTCGCGGTCAACGGACAGCACCTCGCAGGCGATGACGACGTCGTTGCGCAGGTCGGAGGGGAAGAGGGGGCGCATCGGGCGGTCGATCAGGCGGGAGGCCAGAACGGCGGGCAGGGAGGGCTTACCCTCGCGGCGCATGAAGCTGCCGGGGATCCGGCCGACGGCGTAGAGCTTCTCGTTGAAGTCCACGGAGAGGGGGAAATAGTCGATGCCGTCCTTGGGACGGGCGGAGGCGGTGCAGGTGACGAGCACGGTGGTCTCGCCGTACTTGACGAGGACGGCGGCGTTGCAGAGCTCGGCCATCTTGCCCACTTCCATGGACAGGGGGCGGCCTTCGTACTCGATCTCGTACTTCTTGTAGTTCGGGAACTGCTTGTTGGTGATGATCATTTGTTTTCTCCTTTTAATAACTTCGGAACCCCTTATAGGCCCCCTTGGCTAAAGGGGGCTGTCCGCGCAGCGGAACGGGGGATACCTGGGGACTCGGCCACCCTGAACGTAGGGAACAATCCCCCACAGCGAGAGATTCTTCGCTGCGCTCAGAATGACAGCATGAAAAACGGCGAAGGGTATTCCAATCGTTTTTGAGGCAGCTTTGCCGCCTCAAAAACACCCTGAGGCGAGCTGCGCGAACCCTCGCGCCGACCAGGCGGAGCGCTCTCACGCGCGCTCCGCGCGATAAGCGCGAGTTACTCACTTGCGAAACGCCGTTTCGCAAGTGAAGGAAAAAAATGCAGGAGGACCTATTTACTTGTCCTCCTGCAAAACCTTCATACCCTTCAGAATGACAGGCGCAAGCCTTACTTGCGGATGCCCAGCTTGGCGATGATCGCGCGGTAGCGCTCGATATCCTTCTTCGCCAGATAGTCCAGCAGGCGGCGGCGCTTGCCGACCATCTTGTACATGCCCAGACGGCTGTGGTCGTCGTTGGGATGCTGCTTGAGGTGCTCGGTCAGCTCGCGGATGCGCTGGGACAGGATCGCGATCTGAACCTCGGGGGAACCGGTGTCGCCCTCGTGGGTGGCATTGTCGGTGATGACCTGGGTCTTGACTTCCTTGGTGATCATGATGATTGCTCCTTTCAAATGATGCTATACCCAGCGTCCAGGCCGTGGGGCGGAAAGGGCGCCGCATCGGCGGCATGACCCCAGAGCATAGAGCGCGGGCGCGTACTTTGGTATAGTAACATCCAAGCGCGCGGAAGTCAAGTTATTTTTCCGCTTTCCGGCCGGAAAAGTCACGGGGGGAGAGCCTCTTCGAGTGAGGAAAGCACGTTTATTTTTTGTGAATTGCGCATAAAAACGAATTCTAATTTTTGGATTGCGCTTCCGCGGTGCTTCCTGTATAATGGTAGTCGGGTCATTATGGCCCGCAGGCTGGCCGTGAGCACACAGCAAGCGGAGGCTCTGTGTGCGGAGCCGGAAAACATGGCAGAAGTCAGACTGGTAAACATCAAGAAAGTGTACCCCTTTGTCAGCGGCGAGCAGAAGAAGAGCAAGAAGAAAAAGGCAGACGAGCCGGAGAAGAAGAAGGTAAACCTCCAGATCACGGATGAAGGCGTCGTAGCGGTGCAGGCGTTCAACCTGGACATCAAGGACAAGGAATTCATCGTGCTGGTCGGCCCGTCCGGCTGCGGCAAGTCCACCACCCTGCGCATGGTCGCGGGTCTCGAAGAGATCAGCGACGGCGAGCTGTACATCGACGGCAAGCTGATGAATGACGTGGCCCCGAAGGACCGCGACATCGCCATGGTTTTCCAGAACTATGCCCTTTACCCCCACATGAGCGTGTATGACAACATGGCCTTCTCCCTGAAGCTGCGCCATACGCCGAAGGACGAGATCGACAAGAAGGTGCGCGAGGCGGCGGAGATCCTGGACATCACCCAGTACCTGGAGCGCAAGCCCAAGGCTCTGTCCGGCGGCCAGAGACAGCGTGTGGCCATCGGCCGCGCCATCGTGCGCGCCCCGAAGGTGATGCTGATGGACGAGCCTCTGTCCAACCTGGACGCCAAGCTCCGCAACGAAATGCGCGCGGAGATCATCAAGCTCAGGCAGCGCATCGACACCACCTTCATGTACGTCACCCATGACCAGACCGAGGCCATGACGCTGGGCGACCGCATCGTCATCATGAAGGACGGCTACATCCAGCAGATCGGCACGCCGCAGGAGGTGTTCAATCACCCGGCGAACCTGTTTGTCGCGGGCTTCATCGGCATGCCCGTCATGAACTTCTTCGACGCCGAGCTCAAGCGCGAGGGCGACAAGTTCTTTGTGGAGCTGAGCGGCGTGAAGGTCCAGCTGGACGAGGAGAAGACCGCCAAGGTCCAGCTGGACGAGGAGAAGACCGCCCGCCTGCTGAAGAACAACGTGCAGAGCCAGCCCATTACGCTGGGCGTGCGTCCGGAGCACACGGACGTGGCGGAGAAGGGCGTACAGGCCCGCGTGGACGTGAGCGAAATGATGGGCTCGAGCGTGCACCTGCACGTCAACGCCGAGGGCCGCGACGTGATCATCATCGTGCCGACCATCGACATGAAGGGCAACTACAACATCGGCGACACCGTGCACTTCACCTTCGGCGGCAACGTCGCCCACGTGTTCTCCAAGGAGACCGACAAGAACCTCGAGTTCTGATCTGCATTTTCCATAGTCTTTCAAACGCAGCGGGA
>CACZHC010000161.1 GCA_902780865.1 uncultured bacterium | reverse complement strand
CGGGATGATGAACGCTGAGGACTCGCTCATTGACGAGGTGAACCCCGACTGGCGCGACTTCGCCGACGGCGGAGACGAGCTGTTCTGGCGGTGCGGGTGCGAGACTGACTTCGTCCATCCCGAGTCGCTTTCCGTCTGCCCGATCTGCGGCCGCGAACGCGACATCTGAGCGATATGACAGAATCATTGAAGCAGATATACTACACAACATGAAAGAAAGATTCTCAATTGATAGATATTGCACGTTGGTACTTTGTGCATTGACGGTGTTTCAATCGACCGCAGTGCCAATAAGGATTGGCCCTCGGAAGTCGCCGTCGGTCGAGAGCCTGTCGCAGGCGGAACGTATGGTCTCGTGTGGTGACCTGACGGGCGCGGTCAAAGTCCTTGAACAAGTGTCGACAAACGACAGCTGGACATGTTTTTTGGTGGGTGATTTCTACGGCACTCATTCCATGTTGCCTACGCAGCGAATAGAACGGATAAACTGGTGGATGGATCTATCATATCGACTTGCCGACAAGGATGGCAAGCGGCAAATCGCCGGCAGGTGCGCAGGTGGTTTTGGGTTCGGCAAATACAGCTACCCCACAGATGACGAAAGTGCTCGTCTCTGGTTGCAGAGGGCCGCTGATTCTGGATCTGCGTACTGGCAGTGCATGCTTGCAGATTCGTATGCACATGCTTTTTGGGGATTCGAGCGCGACGGAGCCAAGGCGCTCAAGTACCTTGAGATGGCAGAAAGGCAAAATCACTTGAAAACGTATCATGTCCGCGCCGGCATGTATGAAAATGGCGTTGGGCTGCCCAAAGACCCCAAGAAGATGATGGAATGCTTGGAGATGGGCATGAAGAGGGGGAGCAGAGTCTGCCGTGATCGATATGCGGCCAATTTGCTTGCCGGACTGGCCGGGGATGAACGCCGGGCAGAGGGTTTTGACATCATGCAGAGGATCCTTGCGCGTGGAGAGGCGAACGATCCAGGATGAAAAAGACATTGACAAGGCCGTAGAATGCTACAGACAGGGCGCAGCACATGGTGATAGCTTTTCGCAAGAACGTTTGAAAGCCTTGGGAAGACAATGAATCTTTGGGGACAGGCCCCGCGAAAGGCTGATTTTATCCACGGAATACACTGAATACACGGAACAGTGGGGATTCGCCGCGGTTGAGATGCGAGAAATTTGGTAGAATATTGCCAACGAAAGGAGTGCTGCAATGGCGAATATAATCCTGAAACGCGTTATTCCTTCTGCAATTGGCCTGCTGCTTGTCGTGCTTGCCGCGCTGTGGCTCTATGGTTTCATCGGCGTAAAGGTGGGCTGGATCGGGCCGACCGAGGTCCCCGGACTCAACGCCATCTCGCACAGCGGCGCAGATGCCGCGGGCGGTGTCACAGGCGCGGCAAAGGCCAAAGTCGGCCTGTAGGGAGGGGCGCTCATGACTGTGCGCCGCGCGATAGTCTACGCCGTCCTCATTGCGGCTGCGGTGCCGCTGTGGCTTTTTACGCACAGCGAGCGGGCTCAGATCAGGCGTGTGTTCGCCGACATCGAGAGGCGCGCGGCGAAGGAGCCGGGAGAGCCCGTGATGGAATGCGCAGGCAAAGCGCAGGCGCTTGCGCGTCACTTCAAGGTCGGGTGCACGGTCGTCGCCCCTCGGCACGGCCTCAAGGCATCCTATTCCCAAGACGACATCGCTGGCGGTCTGCTGGTTTTCCGATCCGGGGCGAGGAAGGTCGCCGTGGAGTTCCGAGAACTCGAAATCAGCGTCGATGGTTCAGAAGCCAGGGCCGAGGGCTGGATCGACTACTCGGGGACCGAGGCGACTTGGCCAAGGCACAAACCGAAGGACGAGAAGTTCATTGCGCACCTTGAAAAGACAGACGGCAAGTGGCTCTTTTCAAGAATCGAGGTTCCGTGAGACCTGCGGGGACAGACCCCGCGATAGACCCGTTTCTACACGATCTACATGTTCTACACGGTTAAAAAATCTTTGCGACCTTTGCGTTCTTTGCGGCTAAAGAAGTGAAGCCACAAAGAGCAGGAGATACAGGAGAATTGATTGGGGATAGCCCACGATAGGCCTGTTTCGTGTATTTTGCGTATTTCGTGGTTAATCATCCGCGACGGATTTGCCGCGCGGAGCGGGCAGACGGAAAGAAGGGGATTTGGTATAATTGACGCATAAACGAATTGAGGGTCGAAATGAAGAAACTGTCGAAAACGATAATAGCAGTCGGCGCGTGTCAGATTGCGACGTCGTGCGCGAGCCTGCCGGAGGTTGCGCATGAACGCGACGATGCGGTCGCGATTGCGCTTGCCAACGGCGGATGCATAGATGCAGCCTCTCTAAAGTGGACGCGCGAGCCCGCGGGCTTTTCCGTCCAGAACGGCGCGATCTCGATAAAAACCGCTCCGCGCACCGACCTCTGGCAACGCACGTACTACCATTTCCGCAACGACAACGCGCCTGCCCTGCAGATGAGCACCGGGGAGAAGTACTTCAGCTTCGTCGTAAAGACGGACTTCTCCCAGAGTCATCATCGCTTCGACCAGTGCGGCGTCGTCATGTATCTTGACAGCGAGAACTGGCTGAAAGCGTCCGTGGAGTACGAGAACGACAGCTTCCAGCACCTCGGCAGCGTCGTGACGAACGACGGATACTCCGACTGGGCGACGACGGCGATTCCTGCCGACGTGAAGACGATGTGGTACCGCTTCTCGCGAAGAGCGGACGACTTCTGCATCGAGTGCTCCCATGACGGCGTCGAGTTCAGTCAGATGCGCGTCTGCCACATGCGCGCCGCGGCGGACGAGATACGTTTCGGAATCTACGCCTGCTCGCCCGAGGACTCCTCGTTCACTGCTGTCTTCACCGACATGAAGATCACCGAATGCGCATGGAAGGCGCACGACGGACAGCAGCCGGACTGAAATTGCGTTTCCGCTTGTCCGCTTCGGTCACATGTTAACGCGGCTGGAAGCCGCGTCTCCATACGGCCGATCCCCTGGGCTTCCGTCGCGCGGCGGCTTTTCAGGACTGTCGCCAGCATGTATAGTCCTTTCTCGGTGAATGTCTTTGGCAGAACCCGGCTTTTGGACGAGATATTTGCGGTCAAAAAATTTGGCTCTTCGGAGTTTTTAGTGGAAGAGCATGAGTAAAACTCCGATGGTTAGGGTTCTCGCTACCGCTTCACTGCTTCGCGCTTTTCAACCACGATCAATTGGCTCCATTCATAGTGTTTAGAGCGGCCTTCGGCCGATTTATGCGACGCAGTCGCATCCCCAAATACTTCTATCGACATATGCAAAGTCGTTGAGTGGTGCGAAGCTGCGGAGCGGTAGCGGGAGCCCCAACGCTCGGAGTTTATATTTCTTAGCGGCATGCTGTTCCACTAAATTCTTTGATGAACCATATGTTTTTACTGTATATGCTTGACGGAGGAGAAAGTGAAGTGATAGGTTCCGCGGCAAGACGAGAAGCTGGGGATTTGGTATAATGTCGCCATGAACACGAAATCATGCGCGCTTAAATTTGCTGGCAGTGTGTTCGCCCTGATGCTGTCCTTCGAGGCGAATGCATGGATGGATCAGTGGGCACCGGAATTTAAAGCCGCTGCGGCGAATGTTGAAGCGCTGCCAAAAGTTTCCGTGAGTAATTATGTTTGCACGGCCACTGTGGGAGGAGAGTTCAGGTGGGAATACTGCGAGGGGTATGCCATTGACCTGAACGATGACGGAACCAAAGACCAAGTATTCATCATTCCCTGGATGGGGAACGGGTTGTGTGCGTCAGGATATGATGTGCATTTCATGGTTTCTGACGGTGCAAAAGGCCGCAAGAAGACCATCATTGAAGGCTATGGTGTCTCTAAATCTGACTTTGTCAAGGTCAAGGGGAAGACGTATTTCCGGCATTCGAAATTCTTCTGGCATTTTGAAAAGAGCGAGCACAATCACTGGGTATACCAGTTGTTCTCCTTTGACAAGAATGGCGTCATGAAATGCAGCAACGCCGATTTTGGGGAGAAGTTCCCAGCTGTGACGATATACTACACCAAACCAAAATTCAGGCAGATCGAACTCACGGCAGGCGACCTGAAGAAAATCGCCGCCGAAACAAAGCCCGTCGCCAAGTAGGATGCGGGTAGAGATGCGCGGTGGGAGAGAAGGGGAAAGATTATGGCGATGCCACAGAGAGATGATCCTCCTTCGCGTTGCGCGCTTCGGCGGACAAGTACGATCCGCCGTCGCTCTTGCGAGCTTTGGCGGACAGGTTGAGGAGATCAAGCGGCTGGAACGGCCTTCGCGAATACGCTTCGGCGCGTCAAGTGCGTTGCTTGAGTATGCGGTCATGCATGGGGACGAGGCCGAACCGCCTACGCCGAGGCTACGGTGGTCAAGTCGCCTTCGCGCGGAGCTGCGCAAGCTGACCGACGAGCTTTAAAGTGCCCGTCTCCAGAAATGCAAAATTGGGAAAACGGGTCAGACCTCTGCCGTATGCCGAGGAGATGAAAACCTGCGGCTATTGCGCCGAGGGCGAATACCTCGCCGCATTTGGGATCAAGATATGCGAACTTGACGCGACCAAGCTCTACCTTTTCAAGGAGCAGAGCCACCGCGGACGCGTTATAGTCGCCTCCAAACTGCACGTGAGCGAGATTACCGCGCTGTCCGACGAGGAGCGCAATGCGTTTTTCGCTGACGTCAACCGCGTTGCCAAGGCGCTGCATGCCGTTTTCAATCCGACAAAGGTCAACTATGGCGCCTACGGCGACACGGGGCACCACTTGCATTTCCACCTTGTGCCGAAATATGCAGGCGACGAGTTCGAATGGGGCGGAGTCTTCGCAATGAATCCCAAGCGGAAGTTTCTTTCCGACTCGGAGTACGCAGAGCTTGCCGCGAAGATCAAGTCCGCTTTGTGAACGCCGTAGACGCTGCTGCAGGCCGTATCGGCGGAGCGTTGCACAGTGCC
>CACZHC010000160.1 GCA_902780865.1 uncultured bacterium | reverse complement strand
TTCGTGAAGTCCCAGACGCGCTCCGGCTCGTCGCTGTCCGTCGTCGTGAAACTGGCGGTCGAGCTCGTCGCGGACAGCCCGCCCTGCGTTGTCGCGATCGCGCGGATGTAGTACTTCGTCTTCTTCCGGAGCCCCGCGACGGTTGCCGTCTTGGATCCCTGCGTCGTGGCCGTGACGTCCCCGGTGGACACGAGTTTCGTGAGGGCGGAGTCGGAATACACCTCGAAATGGATCGTCACGGGTCCGACGGGAATGCCGCGCGCCTTCAGGTTGATCTGCGCGACGGCCTGGTCGTTCGTGATCTTCGTCGAGTCCATCCAGACGCCGCTCAGGCTCGGCGCGCGCGGCACGACCACTTCGTTGTCGTTCGAACCGTCGTCGTCCGCCTGCGGCAGCGCGAAGCGCCAGATCTGGCCGGCCTTGGTCGTGGACAAGACGCCATAGCCGATGTAGAAGTGGCCTTTCGCGTAGGTGAACGACTGGGCGTACTGGTCCGACGTGAAGGTCGCGAGTTGCGTGAAGTTCTGCCCGTCGGTCGTCTTCCAGACACCGTGTTTCTTCGACGAATTCACCGTCATCACGTACATCGATCCGCCCACGACCGCGATGTCGATGGGGTGGGAATTCCCGCTATCGAAGGCGTGGCGCCGGGAAGTGATGTTCCCCGAGGCGTCCATCGCGGCCGAGAAGAACCCGATCGGGTAGCCCTGGGACCAGCCCGGATTCACGATGTAGTAGACGCGACCCTTGAACGGCGTCGCCTCGCGGAAGTGGATCCAACCTGCGGACGAGGAGGAGAGCTCGCGGTCGACGCTCTGGTACCCATTGAGAAAAGTGTCCCACGAGCAGTTCACGCGCCGGAACTGCCATCCGGGCGGATCGTCGAGCTTCCAGTAGTAGCATTGGTTGAGGTTCGGGTTGCTCGCCACGTAGTAGTGGTACGTCACGGCGATGCAGCCGTTCGTGAACGGCATCAGCGTCAGGAATCGCTCGTAGTCCTGGCCGGTCTGGTTTTTCTTGACCGTGTAGCGGTAGTAGCCGTTGGTCTGGCCCGTCGTGACCGATCCCATCTGATGCGAGAACGTATCGTCTCCGTTGAGCCAGTACTGGCTGCCGCCGACGCCGTAGCCGGTGAAGTAGAAGTTCCCGTTGTACTCGCAGAAGTCCCACGAGTGGGTGTAGAGCTCCGCGCCGTTGAGCTGGTGCGCGGGATTCCAGTCGATGGAACCGAGCGGACACGACACCCAGTCGCCCCCCGGATACTTGGCGGAACTTCTTGAAGGCCTCGATCTGCTCCGTGCCCGCGCTGTACTCGTTCGTCCACGTCGGCGTCGCGCCGGGGAGGATCGAGATGATCGGCACGGGACCAGTGTTGTTGCCCCAGTCGCCGCCGCCGATGTAGATGCGACCGTCGATGTATTCGAGGCAATGGCAGCCGCGCGAGGACTGGTAGTCCGTCGATGTGCCGTATCGGGACTCCAGCGGCGTGAAAAGGTATTCTAGAGAACTTGTGACGTCCGTGGCCGCAAGCGCTGCCGGCATTGCGAAGACGAACGGCGCGATAGAGGCAAAAAGGAGACGGGAGCTTTTCATGGCGTTTAGTCCGCGAAGCGGTTGACCTTAACGGAGCTTGATCACCGTCCCGACGTTCTTCCGCGAGACGACAACGGCGTAGGAGCCGTCGTCTTGCCGGACGTCATATTGCACTCGAAAGCCCTTCGTGACGCTCGCGAACTTGCCAGCGCGCTTACCCTCGTGATACTTGATGATCGGATACGGAGTGCCAAACGCGATCTTGCCCGCCGCCGTGACGGAAAGCGTGCCCGCGAGCGAGACGGAGAGGTATTTGCCCTCGACCTTGGTTTCCGAGGCATCGAGGCAACCGCATGTGCCGTCGGAATTGATGGACGTCATGAACGTTCCGCCCTCTTGCATCAGGAACGCGCGAAGCATCATGACGTTGAACGCATGTTCCATGTAGGGCATACGAATGGAACCACGACGGCCGCCGTCGTAGCCGACGAGCCCGGGCGCGAATACGCCCTTGTTGCCAACCATCACAGAGCAATTCACCGTCCCGTTCGCGACGAGCGCCACATCGTCGTCCGACATTTCGCCGAGCCACACGTTGCAGTTCCACTTGTTCGCTCCGTTCCAGATGAAGTTGATCTCGCCGTCGCCGGCCAGACCTCCAAAGTTGGCCTTGCGCTCCGAGTTCTGCGAACTCAGATTGCTGTTGCGCAACTCAAGGACGGCTTTCGGCGCCTCGAAAGACGACTGCAGGTAATAGGGCTTGCCCATCGGCGTCGAAAAGACGCCCGTGAAGCCAGCATACTTGGACTTGACCGCCCAGCCACCGCCCTGGTCCTCATGGACCAGCATCGGTGTAAGGACATCGCTGACGCCCTCTGTTTCAAAGTCGACCTGCATGCGCACATCGGTGTTGTTCGTTCCATCCGCCAAGACATTCGGCCTGCAAAGCCGCGCCTTGCCGTTCGAAACGGTCTTGCCGAACAATCCGCCCGATCCCTCGCGGAACTGGCCGCTTTTCACGGTCACCGTATGTCCGCCGAGATCGCAGCTCGCACCCGAGAAGAGGACGGCGTTCACAGTGACGTCTGACGCGAGGGCCGTGGCGTTGGTGATGCAGACGTTGTCGAGCGCGGTCGCGTTCTCGAACGAGTCGAGCATGGTTTCCTGCGGAATCTTGCGAATGACGCCGTTTGCGTCAATCGTGCAAAGCGAGTGACCATAGCGAACCCCCATGATCGACTGATTGCCGCCAGGAAGAAGGAATTGCGGACAGACCGGAACCTGCGAACCGGGATTGTCGAGTGTATCTGTGCCGCCAATCATCTCGACGGAACTCATGTCAACAATCGTCACTTTCCCGTCGTTGACGAGAACCGAGGAGACGCCGGAACCGGGACGAGTCTCAAGCGAGGAGAAGGAGAAGGAATAGGCGCCATTTTGGCTGTAAACCCGCCCGGGGCCGCCCTGGAGAATCAGCTTTCCAAACACCTTGCCATCCTCCCAGCCGGAGTAAAGGCATCCACCGTCCACGAGCAGAATCTCGGTCGTTCCGCTGTTAGCGGGAAACACCTGACCGCTGCCGACGATTGCAAGCTGCTTGAGATTGGCGAGGTCCGAGATCTTCCCGTCGACCGTTATGTTGTCAAAGACGAGCGTACCGCCGCCGGCGCCCGCAAGCTTGGCATTGTTGTTGTTGACCTTGAGCGTGCAGCTCTTCGAAGGTCCGGACGTGCGGAAGACGTGCTTGCCGACGGACGAGACCGTAAGGCCGTCGAGGGTGACGCTCTCCGAAAGCTCGATGAACGAATCGGCATCGCCGACGACGACGCTCGACCCTTCGCCCGGAACGCCCGCGGCACCCGCGTCCGTGGTGGCCCACATAGTGGAATCGTTCCATGAGCCGACGCCGCCCTTCCAAGTGTAGGTAGCGACGTCCGCCATCGCGGCGGGCACGCCGAAAACAATCGCTGCAAGTATTGCGATCGAGGCACGAACAGTTGTCATTTCATCTCCTTCTTGTTTTTGCTTTGAGGAGGATTTCCTCCCGACGGCAGAAATTATATTTCAAATTCCGTCGCAGTAGTTTCATTTTCGTCTACAATGTTTTTCAAAATCAAATCATCGAAAAGGGCATAAAAAAAGAAGGCGCGGCACATTTGCCGCGCCGCGCAAGGCCGCCCTGAGGGCTACTTGTTGAACCCCTTGTGGTTCATGAACTCCCAGATGCGGCCGAGCCAGGTGTAGCTGCCCGTGCCCGGCGCGGCCTTGGCCTGGAAGCAGTGCCCGCGGCGGCAGAGCGTGTGCAGGTCGCCCGCGACGCCCATCGCGCGCATCTTCTCCCACGCCTTCACGGAGTTCATCGCGGCCCAGCCGTCCGAGTCGCCGTGGATGAAGAGCGTCGGGCACGTGGCGGAATCGAACGCGAACTCGGGGACGGGCACCGCGGAGTCG
>CACZHC010000159.1 GCA_902780865.1 uncultured bacterium | reverse complement strand
CGGCGGATCGCGCGGCACCGATCCGTTCAACACCTTCATCGACCACCAGGAGAAGCTGATCGTCCTGTTGGCGACCGGCGGCACCCTCACGTCGCTCGCCCAGGCCGATACCGGCTCTCTCGCGGGCGGAGCGCAGATGAAGGTGTGGCAGGAGATAGTCCGCCGCGACGCGGGCGTTCTCTCGCAGGCGGTCATGCGTTCGCTCATCAAGCCGTTCCTCGCGGCGAAGTTCGGCGCGCAGCCGTGCGCGGTCGACTTCTCGCTCGACTTCCCTTCCGAGCGCAGCGCCCAGGACGCGGCGAACGTCGCGGCGACATTGAAGCAGGCGGGATGGCGCGTCGACCAGGGAGAACTCGAAAAAGCGGTCGGTTTCACCCTCGAAAGGGAGGAATCCGCTCCCCAGATGCCCGCGTTCGCGAGGGCAAAGGCCAAGACCCCCTTGCAAAACGACGAGGCCCGCTTGCAAAACGCGCCGCGCAATCCGGACGGGCAAGGAGACCCCTCGGGCGAGGACGCGCTTGTAGAGGCCCTACGCGGCTGGTATGAGAAGCTGCTTGCGGAAGCCGCCGCCGAAGAGGTCAAAAAGGAGGAAAAACAAGATGAAGAATGATACACTGACTTTCGCCGCCTGCAGCGCGGTCAAGGAAGACGCCGAGACGAAGGCGACGTGGTTCCAGACCTTCCCGCCATATGGCCGCTACCCGGTCGGCGGCACGGTCAAGGGTGCGCCCGAGGATGCGGAGTTCGTCTTCGACGAGGCGGCTGCAAAGGCCATTATGAATGCTTTCAAGAACGCTGCAGAGAATCCGGCGTGGCCGGGCGTGCTTGTCGACGAGGAGCACTACTCGCTGGATCCGTCGAAGTCGTCTGCGGCGATGGCGTGGGCGAAGGACATCCGCCAGGAGGCGGACGGATCCATCTGGACGCGATGGGAGTTCACGCCCAAGGGCCGCGAGCTGTGGGAGTCCAAGACGCTCCTCAACCGCTCGCCCGCTTTTGCATGCGCGAGAGACGGCAAGGAGTACCGCCCGATCGCGCTCAAGTCCATCGGGATGACTAACACCCCGCACTTCGGAGAGCTTTCGACTCTTGCCGCGGCGCGTGCCGCGGAGGTCAACAACAACAAAGGAGAAATCCGAATGAAGAAACTGATGGAAGAGCTCGGGCTTGCAGAAGGCGCGTCGGAAGACGCAGCCGTCGCCGCCTGCCGGGCTATCAAGGAGAAGGCCTCCGCAGCGACGAAGGCCAGAGACGACGCGCTCGCCGAGTGCCGCAAGATGAAGTGCGAAGCCTTCATCGAGGCGAACAAGGCGAAGATCGCCGACGTCGCGGCGTGCCGCGAGGTCTACATGGCGAACCCCGAGGCGGCCGAGAAGATGGTCGCCGCGTGCAAGGCTCCGGACGCCAAGACGCAGACGGTCCTCGCCGCCGCGAAGAAGACGCCCGACGTCCCGAAGGACGGCGGAGCGTTCGCCACCTGCCGCGAGCAGATGGCCGCGCTCCCCGCGAACGAGCGCGCGGCGTTCTACCGCGAGCACCAGGCCGACATCGACGCCGGCAAGTAAGCCGGGACCCATTCAACAGTCAAACACCAACGAAAGGAAAAACACATGGCACTGACATCCCCCGCCCTCACCCTCTCCATCGAGGCTCTGTTCGGGCACATCCGCCCCGCGCTCGACATCATCGACGCGCTCGGCCCTACCGACTTCTCCACCGAGGCCCCCGGCATCGACGTGAAGCCCGGTGCGACGATCAAGGTTCCCCTCTCCACCGTGGAGGCGGCCAAGCCGTTCGTGGACTCTGCCGCCGCGACGCAGCAGAATCCGGTGAACAACTACCTCACCGGCGGGAACACCGAATGGGCGGCGCTCGCGGCCACGCACTACCTGCAGGGCTTCGACATCAAGGGCGTGAACATCGACCAGGGCGTGAACGCCGCCCGCATGAAGCAGCTCTTCGCGAAGCGCGCCGGCGTGGGCATCGCGATGGCCGTAAAGAACGCCATCCGCACGGCGCTCGACAACACGACCAACATCCCGGTGTCCACCGCCGTCAAGATCCCCGCCGTCGCCTCCGTCGCGCTCTCGGACTACGACGGCCTCGCGCACGCGAAGGACTGGTACGACCCGACCGAGGCCTGCCTTGTGGTGAACGGTACCGAGTATTCCGCGATCAAGAAGCTCATGCACGCGGCGCACCTCTCCGCCTCGCCGGAGTCCATCGCCGCCGAGCTCGGCTTCAGGAAGGTGATCGTGCTCGCCGGCATGACGCGCCGCATGTGCATCGTGCCCTACAGCTCGATCGGCTTCATCGCCCGCGTGCCCGCGCTCGTCGCCGACTACGAGGAGTCGGGCGTCGAGACAGACGAGAAGAGCGGGCTTTCCATCGGCATTGTCGTCGCCACCGAAAAGGGCGACAACAAGCGCGTGGTGAACGGCGACCTCTGGTTCGGCTGCGCCACGGTCGGCTCGCCCGCAGGCGCGACCACGGCCGGCATCATCGGCGTCGGCACCGCCAGCTAAGGCACGGGGAGCGGAACATGGCAAACTGGATCGAACCGACCGAAACCGACCTCGCGGCGAACCTCTCGCAGAGCGAGGTGGCCGCATTCCGCCGCGACGGGGCTCTGGACGGCACCGATCCGGTTGCGTCGCTCCTCGATCGCACGGCATCGCTCGTCCGGACGTGGATTGCGTCCGGCGGGCGGTGCTCGAAGATGGGCCCGGCCGGGACTATTCCCGCCGGGCTCG
>CACZHC010000158.1 GCA_902780865.1 uncultured bacterium | reverse complement strand
TCGAACGCGCCGAGATACGCATGCCGTCCGGCAAGACGCTTGTCATCGAGGCGAAGGACGCATCGCGCAGCCGCTACGTCGAAGGGGTGGCCTTCAACGGCAGGGCGGTGAACGCGAACTGGCTTTCGGCGGCGGATCTGGCGAAAGGCGGCAGACTCGTGTTCAGGATGTCGTCCAAACCCGTCAAGACGCGCGGCACCACACTCGCGGCGGCGCCTTATTCCATGAGCAAGGATGAAAAGAAATGATCTTTTGCATTCTCCCGGTATTTCTGGCGGCAACAGCTTCGGTTGTGGTTGAGGTTGATGCTTCGTCCGCGCCCGAACAGGCGCAATGGGCGGAGAACGAACTCGAGCCGACTCTCAAGAAGTGGTATCCGCGATTGATTGCGGAATATCCGTCGAAAGACTGGAGTGCGCCGGAAAAGGTGAAAGTCGGATTTGTCGACCCGCCGCAAACTGGAGCGCCGGCTTACACGACAGGCGATAGCATTTCGCTCGACAGGAAATGGTTCTCGGCGAATCGCGACAGCGAGGGTATGGGTTGCGCAATACACGAGCTGATGCATGTAGTGCAGTCCTACCCCGGCGGGGGCCGATCAATACCGTGGTGGCTTACAGAAGGAATCGCCGACTATGTGCGCTGGTACGTGTTCGAGCCGGAGAAGAAGGGTTGCGAAACTGATCTTTCGCGCATGGACGTCCGCTACGATGGCGGCTATAGGCAGACGGCGAACTTTCTCGACTATGTGGAGCGTAAGCATCCCGGCACGGTTCGCTCGCTGAATGCCGTCGGACGTCTCGGACGGTATTCGCCTGGCGTATGGCGGCGCATAACCGGACGAGAACTGTGGTCGCTAGGTGGCGAATGGAAAGGCATCCTCGACGCCGATGCGCCGCGAAAACCTGGAGACGTTGTCGTTTCCGCTGCCGAGGCGTTTGTCACCGCGTATTGGGACTGCACCCGCTCGCAGTTCGTGAAGCATAAGGGCAAGAATGAACTGCTTGACTATTGGCTTTCCGCGCATGCATACGAAATGTTGCTCGACCTGGCCGTACGTTATCCTCGAAATGATTTCCGGGGCATGGCCGAAATGTTCTTCGACGGCTTCAAGGCGGCGCGCGGCGACTGGCGTGCCAACGAGTTCAACGACGATCTTCTCTGGTGGGTGATCGCCGACTGCCACGCCTACCCGGTCCTCAAGAATCCGGCGTTGC
Organism: uncultured bacterium; assembly: GCA_902780865.1. Lineage (GTDB taxonomy): Bacteria > Verrucomicrobiota > Kiritimatiellia > RFP12 > UBA1067 > UBA1067. The sequence continues at coordinate 4,321 of CACZHC010000158.1, read as the reverse complement.
TCAAGGATGCGCGGGAGATGATGGATTTCATAATCGGGAAGCAATGCGACGGCGTTCTCGGCGGCGGCGTGTGGTGGAAGTCGAGCGAGCGCGGCGGGAAGCACGCCTGCAGCTGCTATCCTGCGGTCATCGCCGCCTGCGAGCTCTATTCGATAACCGGCGACAGGAAATACTTGGAAGCCGCATCCTCCATCTACGCCTGGAGCAGGGAAAACCTCTTCGACAAGTCCGCGGGCTGCGTCTTCGACGCAAAGCATGCGGACGGCAAAGTCGACAGGACGTGCTACACCTACAACGTTGGCACCGCGATAGGCGCCGCGCTGAGGCTTGGAAAGCTGACAGGCGCAAAGGGATTCCGTGAAGACGCCGCGCTCGCGGCGGACTGGCTCATGGACCGCATGTCGCGCGGCGAAGTCATGCGAGGACGCGGCCAGGGCGACGGCGGGGCGTTTAACGGAATAGCGGTGCGCTATCTCGCCGAGTTCGCGGCTCTGCCGCAGGGCGCAAGGGCGAGGGAATACCTCAAGATCAACGCCCGCACCGCCTTCGCGCACATGCGAAAGGCGGACGGACTTTGCGGACCCGACTGGGACGTTGCGCCGGCCGATGGTTTCGACATAGAGGCGCAGACGGCATGCTCCGCCCTAACACTCTTCCTCTGCGCGCCTGAAGGCACTTTCTCCCGGCGCCCCGCCGGCGTCGTGAGGACGATGACGTACAACATACGCAATTCCCACGACGACAGGGGCAGCGAGAACGACTGGGCAAAGCGCCGCGACGATCTTGTCGCTGTGATCCGTGCGCAGGGCCCGGATGTAATCGGCTTCCAGGAGGTGCTTCTGGACCAGCGCGAATGGCTTATGGAGCAGTTCAAAGACTATGTCTTCGTAGGCGACGGACGCGGCGCAGACCGCAAAAGCGACGAGTCCGCGTCGATAGCATTCCGCAAGAATCGCTTCACGGCCGTCGACAAGGGCACGTTCTGGCTTTCGGAGACGCCGGACACGCCCGGCAAAAAGGGATGGGGCGCGGCGTGTCCGCGCGTATGCTCGTACGCGATCCTGAAGGACAAGTCCACCGGCAAGGCCTTCTGCTTCGCCAACACCCACACCGACCATGTGTCGGAGCTTGCGAGGGAGAAGGGGATGCTCCTGGTCATCGAAAGGATGAAAGTCTTCGGCAAGGGGGCGCCTATCGTGTTCACAGGCGACCACAACTGCCAGGAAACTGAGGCGCCCGCAATAGCGGTGTCGAAGCTGCTGAGGAACGCGATGGCGGTGAGCAAGACGCCTCCGATGGGGCCGTGGCGCTCGTTCACCGGGTGGAAATGGCGCGACTGGGAGCGCCCCGCAGCGAAGGCGCTCTCGCTTCCGCGCGCCGAGCGGAACGCGCCCGGCGGCGATTTTGGCTCGCGCATAGACTACATCTACGTCTCGCCCGGCGTGAAGGTGCGCAGCTGCCGCACGGTCTCAACGCCGCGTCCCGGAAGGTAAAGAAACATGGCGGCAACAAACAGAATGAAGATTGGCATGGGTCAGAGCGTCGCGGCAGATTTGCCGCGTTTCCGTCTCATTTCTCCGCCGTAAAACTTTTTTCCGATTTAAGGTTAGATTTAAGGTTCGTTTGGTAAACTAAATTATTTAGACTTTTCCCAATTGCGATGGCGCATCGATAGTCGATGCGCCATTTTTTATGCCGTTTTAAGACCTTCAGGTTTCGTGCCAGAAGGTCTTTTTTTTGGGTTTTGACCCGATGGCTATAGATAGCGAATTTCTCGCGGTCGAGTGACTGCGGGGCTAACACAAACCAACAAAAAACAAGGAGAAAATGATGACGAAAGTTATCAACAGCCCATGCGCCGCCTCGCGCGCGCGCGTGGTATGTTCAAGACATACGCATACGACCACGCGCACGTACGCGCGAGGGCAAAGCGCAGACCGTTCACCGAAGCAGAAGTGGCCGCATGGCGGGAGCGCATCTTTGGCGAAATGCTGAACGACCCAGTGAAGGTCGCCGTCGAGGAAGCTATAAGAGACTTCGGCAGCGCAGATGACTTCACGCTCTGGGCGTGGTATGCAAACCGCATTGGCGTAAACAACTTCCTCGAACTCTATTTCGAGCAGAAGTCCATCATGCGCGACTGCCGCTTGCGCAACCCCGCCGCCGCGTTCCATGCCCGCCTCAAGCGCTTTTACGCCGCGATGATGCCGAAAGGAGGTGCGGCATGAAAGACCGCATTACCCTCGGACACGAAGCGGATGTTGCCGAAACTGCCACGCTGACTCTCGCGGACAACTGTGCCACGGAACGCATCTTCGCCGCGCTCGATTGGGAGCGGGAAGAGAAGAGCCGCAAGGGGCAGATCAACAACGCCATCCGCCGATTGGCGAAGAAAGACCGTCCATTTGCCCGAAGCGTCCTCAAGGGGAAGCGATGGGAAGAAATGGGCATCTCCAAGCAGGCGTTTTATTGCAAATTGAAAAAAGTTTGCGATTTGCTTGAAATGCCTGTAAACAGAGGTCGAAAACGACTTCTCGACATCGGCGGCGAGAGGGTTTCTGGTTGACTCCACCCCCGTTTTGCCGACTGTTATTGAGGGGACATGTGGCGGCGAGCGCCAAGGGGGACCGAGTTCGCCGCCCGTCCCAAGCCCTTCGGGGCTTCGATCTTTGACAACTGAACTGTAACGGCCTTGCGCGGGGATGCCGCGTCCGCGCAAGTGTACAAAGCGCGGCTTCACTTTTGGGGTGCGCGATTGCGGAGAGGTTCCGCAGCGATAGCGCCCCGATTCTTCAGCCGCAAAGCGACACAAGGGACCACAAGACCTATGTGCTCTTTGTGTTCTTTGTGGCTAAACAGCGAAAGGAAAAACAAACATGACAAAGACCGAGATCATTGAAGCGCGGGTGAAACTCGTCCGCACCATCATCGCGATCAAAAAGCTCAAGACGCAGAAGACCGCTTTGACGAAGGCGCTGGAGCCCGACTTCGAGGCGCACGAGGCGGAATACCGCAACGGCGTGAAGACGGATGCGGGCGTCCTCGTTCGCAAGCCGAAGTGGAACTTCGATGCGAAGCCAGTCGTGGAGGTGGCGGGATGAAAAAGATCTTCGCCATCGCCGCGACTGCCGTCGCGCTCTCTGCGCTCGCGGGCTGCTATATCGGCAAGGCCGAGTTCAAAGGGGAGGACATGAAAATGTACCCGTTCTTCGGAACTTCCGCCGTGCCGATTGAGTAGGGCACACCCCTAGGGGTAATGGGTTAATACCCCTAGGGATAAGCGCCTCACACCCCTTGCCCCACCCCCGGGGGTCTTGATTTCAACAAACTGCTGCGCATCGCCTCGTGCGCGGCGGTTTCACACAACGGAGAGGCACAAAAGCGAAAGGAAAAATCATGGCAGACAAGCCAACAGTAAAGTACGAGGTTCGCGCCCAGCGCGACCCGATCAACAACGTCACGATCTACGTTCCGGCGATCGTCGACAGGTACGCCGCGAAGAGTCTCGCGACGGTCATCGAGAACGCGATAGATCGCGGGCTCATCGTGGGAGTGAAGCCGTCCGCCGCGAACGGAATCGCGACGGGGCTCTGCGAACAGCTGTTCAAGGAGTTCAGGGATGGCAACGCGGTCAACTTCGACGGCTACTTCTACGGACGCCTCTATCTCGATGGCACCGTGAACGCCGACGGTCGCATCACGAGCGAGAACTCCATCAACATCCGTCTCGTCAAGGGTGCAAAGTGGGCGCTCGCCACGAACGACTTCTCGTTCACGAACATCGCGGACGACAAGACCCCGAACGTCGAGTTCCTCATCTCCGCCTGCACTGGCGCGGTGCGCGGCAAGCTCATCAAGGAACAGGCGATCCTCGTCAACGGCTCCACCTTCGGCGACGATGCCGAGCATGTCTCGGCGAAGTTCGTCTTCGAGGACGGAACGGAGGTTGTCGGCTCTGTGACGAGCTGCGGCGAGAACCTGATCACGGTTGCGTGGCCGGGCGCCATGAGCGGTGTCGCGGACGGAACCGAAGTCACGCTCACCGTGACCCGCGTCGAGGACGAGATGGAGTATGTCTCCATGCCCAGGACGGCGGTTGTCGTCAGCGCGGCGTAAGCGCCGCGGCGATGGGACGGCGGACATTCGCTCCGCCGTCCCGTCGCTGCAGCCATCGAAAGGAGCAAAACATGTTGCAACTCGCATTCAAGGTCGCGGCGAACAAGCCGCCGACGCGCAGGATAACGCTCGTGCAGCAGGTTGGCTATCCCGACGACGTGATAGACTTCGGCGGCCCGATCGTGGCCGGAGGAGAGAACCTGCA
>CACZHC010000157.1 GCA_902780865.1 uncultured bacterium | reverse complement strand
CTCGTCTCAAAGTCTTCGCGGCCGAAGCCGACAAGGGGACGCTCGCGGCCCAGAAGCCCGTCGAGATCAAGCTCTAAGGGAAGGAATTTAAGAAATGGCTACTAAGAAAGCTATCTCCGCCGGAACTGGCCGCCGCAAGACGGCGACCGCCCGCGTGAATCTCGTTGAAGGCAAGGGCGTCTGGACGGTCAACGGCGTCGCGATCGAGGAGTACATCCCCTCCGAGGCGCTCCGTGACTACCTGAAGCAGCCCGTCGCTATCTCCGGCTACGACATGGAGAAGGTCGACGTCGTCGCGTTTGCGAAGGGCGGCGGCATTTCCGGCCAGGCCGGTGCGATCCGCCACGGCCTTGCCCGTGCGCTCGTCGCTGCCGACGAGACCACCCGCGCGGCTCTCAAGAAGGCCGGCTGCATGACTCGCGACAGCCGCATGAAGGAGCGCAAAAAGCCCGGCCAGCCCGGTGCCCGCAAGCGCTTCCAGTTCTCCAAGCGCTAATCGCACAAACGCTGGGTGCGGGAACGGCGGCACGTTCGCCGCCGTTCTCGCTGACAGTTTCAGACATGGCATTTGGATTTCTGAAGAAAATTGCGCAGGCGCTGACCGGCAAGAAGCCGGCCGAGTCGCAGGATGGTGCGAAGAAGAAACGCCGCCGCGGCGGACGCGGACGCGGCAAGGGCGGCAACGGCCAGCAGCAGAACGGCGGCCAGCAGCAGAGGCAGAAGAACGGCCAGCAGCAGAAGCCGCAGCAGCAGGGTCAGCAGCAACAGGGCCAGCAGAAGCGCCAGCAGCAGGATCGTCAGCAGCAGAGGGGCGACCGTCGCCAGTCCTCGCGCCGTGGCGATCGCGGGCGTCGCGGTCCCGCTCCCGTGAACACCGCCGCGAACGAGATGCGTCCGGGCGGCGAGATTTCCGCCGAGGAGCTGAAGGCGCGTCAGGAGGCCCACGCGAAGTGGGATCCCGCGAGCTTCGCCGTCGAGCCCGTCGAGGGCAAGAAGCGTTTCCACGATTTCGACCTTCCGTCCGAGGTGATGCACGGCATCGCAGACCTCGGTTTCAAGTACTGCACCGAGATTCAGGCGCTTTCGCTTGAGCAGGCGCTCGCCGGGAAGAACATCGCCGGCAAGGCGCAGACAGGTTCCGGCAAGACTGCCGCGTTCCTCGTCGCGATCCTCACGCGCTACCTCCGCACGCCAGAGAACCGCGCGAAAGAGGGCGGCGCTCCGCGCGCGCTCGTCATCGCGCCTACGCGCGAGCTCGTCATACAGATCTGCAAGGACGCCGACGCGATCGGCAAGTACACGGGGCTCAGGTCTCTCGCGGTTTACGGTGGAATGGACTACGACCGCCAGCGCCACGAGGTCAAGTCGGCTCCCGTCGACCTTCTTGTCGCGACGCCCGGCCGTCTCCTCGACTTCGTGAAGTCGCACGTCATCGACCTTTCGCACGTCGACACGCTCGTCATCGACGAGGCCGACCGCATGCTTGACATGGGCTTCATTCCCGACGTCAGGCGCATCATGAGCTACCTGCCGCCGAAGCAGAAGCGCACGACGATGCTCTACTCTGCGACGCTGAACGACACCGTGATGCGCCTCGCGATGAACTGGATGGAGGCTCCCTACAAGGCCGAGGTCGAGTCCGAGACCAACGCGACCGACACGGTGAAGCAGGTCGTCTACGTCATCCAGGCGAAGGACAAGTTCACCGTCCTCTTCAACCACATCGCGCTCCATCCCGAGGCGAGGACGATCGTCTTCTGCAACCGCAAGTCGACGACCGAGGACGTCTACGACTCTCTCCGCGTGCGCGGTGTTTCCGTCGAGATGCTCTCCGGCGACGTGAACCAGAACAAGCGCCTCAAGGTGCTCGACGCGTTCCGCGACGGCGAGGTCAAGATCGTCGTGGCGACCGACGTCGCTGGTCGCGGCATCGACGTGAAGGGGCTTGAGTACGTCGTCAACTTTGACTTCCCCTACGAGGCCGAGGACTACGTCCACCGCATCGGCCGCACGGGTCGCGCCGGCTCGACCGGCATCGCGATTTCCTTCGCGGACGAGTACGAGAGCTGCCAGATTCCCGAGATCGAGGAGTACATCAACGAGTCGCTCAAGTGCACCGTCATCGGTCCGGACGATCCGCTGATGAAGCCGATTCCCGCTCGCCACACGAAGCTTGGCGAAGTCGACGCCGAGGCGAAGGCCGAGGTCGACGCTCGCGAGGCCGCCGGCGAAGAGGAGAAGGCCGCGGCCGCCGCAATGGTTGGCGCGAACGCCGTCACGGGCGACGGGAAACCGGCGATTCTCAAGATGGACGCGCCCGAGCGCGAGCTTCCCAAGTTCGAGCATGCGCTCGATCCGAAAGCTCCGCCGCCCGACGAGTCCAACGTCTACTCGAAGCCCGTCGAACAGAAGGAAAAGCATGAGGAGTGGCAAGTGTGAAAAGGTCTCTTTGACCCCTTGCAAAACCCCCATAATTAATGATATACTATACAACCACTTTGGAAAAGCACAAGGAAAAACGATAAATGCCGACAATCAACCAGTTGATCCGCAAGGGGCGCAGCCCCCTCGCGTCGCATTCAAAGTCGCCGGCGCTTAAGGCTTGCCCTCAGCGCCGCGGCGTCTGTCTCGTCGTCAAGACGATGACCCCCAAGAAGCCTAACTCCGCCCTCCGCAAGGTCGCTCGTGTGCGCCTTACGACCGGCGTGGAAGTCACGGCCTACATCCCCGGCGAAGGCCACAACCTCCAGGAGCACAGCGTCGTTCTCGTGCGCGGAGGCCGTGTGAAGGACCTT
>CACZHC010000156.1 GCA_902780865.1 uncultured bacterium | reverse complement strand
AAAACATGCTCGGGTACAAGACCGTTCCGATGACAGGCCTTTCCGGTCGCGGTTTTCACAAGGAAGATCTAGACGAGGTCTTGGGGCGCACGCTGGCGTGCGATCTAAAGCACGGCGATGCCATCCTGAAGACAGACCTGCTGCCGAAGCAGTAGCCTTCGACGTGCGCCTCGCGAGGATGCAAGTCAATCGCGTTCGGTGATTTGACGCGGTTTCGTTACCTAAATTCCGCTTTGCAGAAACATTGCGACATGCGGTCGACTTCGCTTCTGCGGATATTCAGCTTCTGCGCGAGTGCCCGCCAGCCGGAGACGGCCGAAAGCAACTCCGCGTAACGCTTCTCGGCCGCGTTGCGATCGACATGGAAATACTCCGCGCTCTCGACAAGTTCGTCCCGCGACGCGCCCTGGACACCTGGCGTCAGATCGAGTGCGGCGAATGCCGCGTCCGGGTTCGGGTTCACGTCAAACATCGGTGAGAGGCGCCATCCGCCGCGTTCCAGGATGAAACCGTGATTCCGCAGATGGTCATCGCTGTTACCCACAAGTCGCGAGAAAACGATGCGGCCCCACAGCTCAGCGAGGTCTTCGTCCGGACGCGCCCCCTCGCGCACAAGAAATTCGGCCACGTCCAGATAGCTGTGCCCCTCCTCTCCGTCCGACGCACCCGACATAGTCATGGCGCTCGCATAGTGGATTCGACTTCCGCCTTCACGGTCGAACCTGCGCGAGAAGAATGTCGAACCCGTCCTTGAAAACCGCTCCAGGCGAGTGTCGCTCACTCTCAGCCCCGACGCCACAGCAAGGCGCGAGACGAGGAACTCCCATGCGCCCACATCCCACTCGTCGTTTGCGGAGGGAAACTTTGCAATCCACAACGAGCCCTTCTCGTCAGTCACGTTCGCCTTCGGGCGGGCTCCGCCCAAAGAGGAGCCCGGGGCGAGAAGGACATCTATCCACCGCGCATCCTGTCCGTCTTCGTCCGCATCAATCTTCCGGGCGCACTCCTCAAGAGTCCTCAGCGTCGTCCAAGGCGGTGCGGGCTTGGAAGAATCTGACGAGACGAACTTTCCGTCAAGCATCACGCGCACTGCACCAGTCCGGGTAAGGTCATACGCACCTACGATGAAGTCGCTCGCAAGCAATGTCCGCTCCGGCCTCTTTTCGCGCCGCGCGAGCTGGACCTCCTTGCGGCGTATGAGCCGTCGGCCCCATCTGTCTGGGGCGATGTCGGCGAGAAAGCCGAACATCTCCTTGCCGACCGGGAACTGCTCGCCTGCAGACGCGACAACATCCGGGTCGATCGTCGGCACATTGCCGGACTTGAGCCAAGCCCCGTCGTAGGCGAACGCAAACACCTCCTTGCCGCGCACACTTTCGACGCGGACAAGGCCAAGCCGCTCTTCACCAAGAAAGATGCCCAACTCTTTCATCGTGAGCCTCCCTGCCGTGAGCCACGCAGAAGCCGTGCGTCCTGAATGTCGCGCCCCTGCTGGTCGGCGGCTGCAACCTGCGCCATGTCGCCCTGCATGCCGAGGCAGAAGAGAACGGACATATAGTTGCCCATCGCCACCTTCGGCGAACCGCGCTCGATCGCCCGCAGCGTCATGAGGCTCATGTCGGCGCGCTCCGCCATCAGCGCGGAAGTTATGCCGCGCCGACGCCGCGCGAGTTTGATGTTCTCGCCCAGCTGCTCAAGCGCCACTACCGCCTTGGGGAACAGTCGTGTCTGTCGTTTCATATCTCTTCTCCATTCGCAACAGACAATATAATAGCATACCTCACCACGAAATGCAACTATAACAGCACATTTCTTCCCCTCGGTGGGGACAGACCCCATTTTCGTTATTGTTTTCGACAGGATTTACAGGATTAACAGGATTGCTTTTAAGCAGGTAGGGCAGGAGATGCAGGATCGGCGCTTGGACGATCTTCTTCCTTCGTCTGTTTGATAAGAAGGTAAATCATGCCCACATATGATGCCGCAAGCAACGCATAGCTTATTTGATGGAAAGAAGAGAACAACATCTGCAGCAATTGACCCGACCGGAATGATCCATATACATCCGGCTCAAAGACTAGGGTTCGCAGTCCCCATAGCGCCTTTGTACACAAGCCGTAAACCACCCAGACGGAGATGAACCATCGACCCCACCTGGGAAACAATCCTCTCAGCTGCGCGAAAGACACAACGACCAACCCAAAAGCGACGACGCTTAGCGCAAACTGGCACAGATGGTATTGCGGCCAGAATTCGAACGTCTTATGCAGAATTACCAACTGGTTCATCAGCATCAGACCAGAACCTGCCAATCCCCAGGCGGCACCATTCGCACCTGCCAGAAATAAAAGCAAAAAGGTCATGCAGAAGGCGACCGCAAGAAAAGAGACAATCCCCACGTCTATGCCAAGATAGACTCGGATCGGAATCAATCGGTACAACAATTGCAAAACTGGTCCGTTCACAATGCAGACAGCCGCATAGACGATGCCGATGACAGCAGCCGCATACAGGCACCGAAGTGACGACGACGAAGCGCCGGACGTTTCGACCGCCGACACATCCGACCGACCGTCCAGCACAACCGGATGACGCAAGAACGACAGATACGCGAAGACCAGCATCAACTGATGCACCAACCCCGTGAAAAGCACCAGCAGCGCATGGCTCCTGAGTCCGACTGTAAGGCACGAAGCGAAAGAAACGATCGGCTCTAGCGCAAGAAGCAATAGCCCAAGGCTAAAATCGCCCTTATTTCTCCATTTCAGAACGAAGTAGACGAAACTCTGAAGCAACCACAGGGAGCAAAGAATCAATCCGTCCGGGAACCCGCCGCGAGGCTTCCAGACATGT
>CACZHC010000155.1 GCA_902780865.1 uncultured bacterium | reverse complement strand
GGTGACTTTGCCGAAATGAAGCGCAGGGTTCCCTCCTCCTTCGACGACAAGGACGACGCAGGCAAGGACAAGCCCTACAACGTCTCGGAGCGCACGTACATTGATGCTCGAGGATGCCGTTGTGGAGCCGGCAAAGCAGGGCGCAGCTGATTGACCAAGGGGGGTGTGACATGTTCCGGTTTATGGTTTTTATTGGAGCTATTGTTGCGGTTCTTACCTTGATTCCGCTATCGGTGGCTATGCTTGCTCGCGCACGGTGGAAATCGCTGGTTTGGGCGCTGATCCTGTCGGCTTGCACTGCGTCTGTCGCCTGGTTTGTTCGAGACTTGAACGCGGAAATGTGGAAGAGCAATCAAAGCATGCATATTCGGTGGAACGTCACATGGCTTCTTGACCAGTACGGAACGATAGACAAGATTGGCGATGAGACGCTGCGCAGGGATTATGTCACGAACTTCCTCGACAACGCCTGCATCCTGCTCAATCTTGACAACAAGAATGCCCCAAACACTTCCAATCTTGTCGAGCGCTACTATTTCGACTGGGATGACCGAATTGACGATTTGAAATGTCGAATGGACAAAGAGGCGCGTGAAGCCGATACGACAAAATTGGGGAACCTCCAAAGAGGAAATGCCGTTGCGCCTTGAAAAGCGGAAATGCTATAATGTCTGTATGAGTGGTTTGTATGAATCAGTCAAATCGCGAATTAAAGGAGAGCGGATAATGAGAATGAATGATGCGTTGGCTGCGTTGGCCGCAGTTGCGGTTGCGGCAGCCGAGGTGTCGGCTGCTGCAGTGCCGCTTGACCCTGCTCCGATCGTATCGGTCGGGCTGTACAAGAACGGGATGGCCGTCGTGACGCGGCGCATCACGCCAGGCGAGGACGGCGTGTCGTTTGTCGACGCGAATGCGCGCCCGGCGTACGGTTCGTTCTGGCTCGTGTCCGGCGGTGGCGTGTCGGTGTCGTCCACGAAGGCCGACGTGCTCCGCGAAAACGTCGACGCCGGCTTTGCGGAAGGATGGACCGGCGCATATGACGGCCGGAAGATCGAAGTCGTGTTCCGATGCGGCGTCGGCATGGACCAGATACTCGACGCCGCCGCCAAGACCGGGTCTATGAAGGTCCTGGCCGGAACGGCGGGCGAGTCCAGACGCATCTGCACCGTGCGCGGGACGGCCGTGAAGGACGAGTCTGAGCGCGCAGCCGAGCCGATTGGACGCCGGAACATGTACTATGACTATGCATCGTACTACTACGAGCCGCCCAAGCCCAAGCCCGCGAAGTCGCTCAACGTCAGGCTGGAGAGCGGATCCATAGTCTCGGTGCCTGAGTCAGCCGTTGTGAGCGTCCGGTCTGACGACGGCGATTCGCGCGGCATTGCGCGCGCGATGCCCGTTTGGCGCTTCGACGGCGCGAAGGCGCCCTTCGACGTCCAGTACATCGCGACCGGCGCCTGCTGGACGCCGTCGTATCGGGTCGATCTCGCCGACGGCAAGGGCACGGTGTCGATGACGGCAGAGGTGTACAACGACATTGCTGACTGGAAGGATGCGGAGGTCTCCCTCATATCGGGATTCCCGAATCTTCTCTACGCAGACGTGCCGTCCCTCCTTGGCGGCGGCGTGGACTTCGGCGCGTACAGCTCCGCCATACGCGCGGCGGAGGACGATACGTACTGGGGGTGGTTCCGCAGGGGCGGGCGCAATCGCGGCGGGGTGATGTCGCAGAGCGTCATGCTCAACAGCTTCACGCCTTCCGGCGGGGCGGACTCCTTCTCGGCAGGCGCGGCGGAGTCTGCGGGCGCCGGCACGGACATCCACTACCGCGGCGTCGGCCGGATGACGCTGGCCAGGGGCGACCGGCGCATGCTCCAGCTGGGACGCAAGGAAGTGGCGCTCCGGCGCATCGTGGAGTGGAACCTGTCGGACGACCGCGACGAGCGCGGGAATCTGCGCGACGGCACCGAAGAGGAGCGCCGGACGGCGTGGGACGCCGTCGTGTTCGCCAATCCGTTCGGATTCCCGATGACCACCGCGCCGGTCGAGATAGCCGAGGGCGGACGCGTCCTGGGCCAGTCGAAGATCGGCTGGACGAATCCCGGCGACGAGGCGTCCGTCAAGATCACCAAAGCGCTCACGGTGTCGGTCAAGTATACCGAAAGCCTGTCAGGGATGGACGGTGTGAAGCGCTGGGGCGGACGCGATTGGCGCAAGGAGGGCGTCAAGGGCTCGTTCAGCATAAGGAACCACCGCGGCGAACCGGCGACAGTGCGTGTGAAGAAGACTGTTTCCGGCGAATTGGTGGACGCGACGGACGCGAAGGTCCACGACAGGCCCGCGCAGCCAGAGAACCCAAATCTTGAGCACGATATGACATGGGAGTTTGTCCTGGCACCTGGTGAGGACAAAGTGTTCTCGATTGAATACTGGCATTGGCTTTGGCGCTGACAGAATGGTTCGCCGCCCGCATGGAGGCTACAGGGTCAGACATGGTTACTACAGTAAATTACCACAGTAGCGGGAGTTTGTGATATACTGTTCGGCATGAGACGGTGCATGATAAATCTTCCAAATCGGTGCCAGCGCCTGATCAGCCGAGCCGAGTGGCACACCGTGCGTTTGAAGGGGGCAAGCGGCGAATCGGAAGGGTTGCGCCGCTATGACAAGGAAAACCTACTGTGGCAATCTACTGTGGCAATCAGGTCTGACCCTGTTGGTTCCCGAATGACCTGTCAAGCCGTAGCCTTGCGAAGGCTGATTCTCGTCTCGTTCCTCGCGCTCGCGGGGGCAGGCTGCGTTTATACGGATGATTCACCAGATACGAATAATGTTAACGAGGCGGAATGGGGATGCCTTGAAGAATTATCCGAGAATGTATTCGAGCCGG
>CACZHC010000154.1 GCA_902780865.1 uncultured bacterium | reverse complement strand
CCTCGCCTTGCGACGTGTCTCACCGCGCATCCGACGAACCGCGTCGCCGCATGTCGCTCAGTTCGGCACTCGCCCCCTCGTCCCTTGCCTCACCTTCCACAAGGCGCGTTTTTCTTCGAAGCCTCTGCACTCGCCGACTCATCGTCGGCTCGCTTAACCTTGTCCGCGGCGGATTTGTCGCGCTGCCTTGGCCCTGACCCTACTTGACCCTATTACTTGCCCCTACTCGACCCTAATCTGACCCTATGCTGGGTGTGTTTGCCTGTCAAGGTCTCCTGCGGCACTTCTGCCGCGCCGCCGCGAGATGAAAGATCTCCGAGCACCTAGGCAGTGAGCTCCGAGCTACCCTGAGGGTAGCGGCCACCTACCCTGAGGGTGTTGGGCTTTGTCCCTGAGCGAGCCTTCGGCGAAGCTACCAAAAAGTGCTATTGGCACTTGCGTGAAGTGCGCAAAAATGATAAACTATACATCAAATATGGATTGGTAGGCCATAGAAATATGACCTAGTTGTGTTATTCCTTCTAATGGGGGGGGGTAGGTAAGTATGGAAAAGTTGATGAATAGGGATGGATGTGTGAAACGTTGGCGGCGTCGTATGACAGCTGTCTTGCTGGCGTTTGCTGTGTTTCCAATGATTGCCTCGGCTTCGGTGCAGGATAAGGTCGCCCGGTTTTCAACGCCTGGCCCAGACTGCTACGCCGACGGTACGCTCGTTGCCGACGGCGAGTGCTACGCGCTCGTCTGGTCGCCGAAGGGCGCGACCTTCGCCGGCTTCAACGCCGACGGAACGGCCATTTCGGCCAATGACCGCGTCGTTTTTGCCTCTTTTCCAGATTCCGGCCGATGAATACGCCGAGCTCGAGGGCGGCGAATGGGCCGTCTGCCTCGTCGATACGCGCATGGCGAACGGGGTTCCGGCGGGGGTGAAGGACAACGCGCCTCTTCGCGTAAACCGCTGGGGTGCGGTCAGGAATGAAGTGAAGATTTCCACCGCGTCGACGCTTGCGCTAGACGGGATTGCCGCTCCAAAGGCCGGCGGGCGCTCTCTGCTCGCGGCAGCGGCGCCAAGCGAGGCCGGTGTGTGCGCAGGCACGCTCTCGGCGGTGCCCGATTCCGTAACGCAGCCGCGAATCATTGGATTCGAGGTGGTTGATGGTGTGGCGCGTCTCACGGTAGAGGACACGGTGCCGTTTCTGACCTACACGATTTCGGCGGGTGATACGCCCGACGCGCTTACGGCCGACGATGCTGCCGGCTGGGTTGACGGCGATACGGCGAAGCCGATCGAGATTGAGACCGACGCGGTGAAAGGCAGCCGCTTCTTCAAGGTAACAAGGGCCGAGTAAGGGAAAGGAGAAAACAATGACAATGAAACGCATATCCCTTATCTTCGCCGCAGCTCTCGCCCTCGCCGGACTTTCAGCGAAGGCCGAAGAAGATACGCTGACGATGGACAAGTTCGCCTACACGAACGCGCTGATGGTTTCCGGCTACACGGGGACCGAGACGCTCGAGAACTTCCCGGTGCTCGTTCGCATTAACGAATACAATGAGACTACTGGTACGGGCATTCCGGGTTTCTTGTATTCCAATCTCACGAACAACAAGGGCAAGGACATTGCGTTCTTTGACGCGGAGGGCAACCACCTTCCTTCGGAAATCCAGACCAATTCTTGGAAGAAGTCGCAAAACAACTACGAATCTCAAGCGTGGGTCTTGCTCCCGCAGATGACGCAGGGAACCAAGTTCTACATGTGCTACAACACGACGGCATCCGGCGCGATGGTCACGAACGCAAACCCTTGGACGGAGTATGTCGGCGTCTGGCACATGGACGAATCCGGCGGCTATGGCACGACAATCTACGATTCCACAACCAACGCTCTCGACGGCTTGACGCCGACCAACAGCTTGATTGGCTCCAACAATCCCAGTTCGGCCAATTATGGTTCCGGTGTCAACGCTGGTCGGATCGGCAGCGCCCGCTTGATCACGAAATACGATGGCAACACAGCCGGCAAACCTTACGATTCGGGCATTGTCGTTTCGCTCGACAGCGCAGAGAAGCTTGCGACATTCGATTCGCTAATTCCGCAGTTCACGGCCTCGATGTGGATTCGTCCTCAGAGGAATATTCCCAAATGGAACTATCTGATTACGCAAAGGCAAGGTGACAAGGATCCTGGATGGGGCGTACAGTTCGATCAGGAATCCAATTTCTCCCCGTTTCGTATTTATTCTGCCCGCGAGTCGGACAATGGCTTGATCAGCGTAAAAAAACTGGGGGATACAACAAATCCGTACGGTCAGGTCGTGACGGGTGCTTCCACGGGAATCTCGTATCAAAATTGGTCGAAGGTCGACGTTGTCTGGACGAGCGATGGAAGTTTCGCGGTTTACGTGAATGGCGTGCAGACTTCATCGAACAAGCTCGCCAACAATGCGGCGCCGATTAACAATGGCCTTGCGAAGTTCTGCATTGGTGGTGCTCTTGCCGTGACAAACAAGTTTGACAAGTCAGGGCGCGGTTTCTTCGGTGACATGGACGAGGTGCGTCTGCGTCCGGGTGCGCCGAGCGAAGACTGGATCAAGGCCGACTACGAAACGGTGAACGACGCACAATTCCTGATCGGGCCGAAGGCGGTCACCTGGGACGTCGGGACGAACGGCGGAACGATGGATGTCGGCGGAACGACGGTCACGACCAGCACGAACACGATTCCGCTGGATTTCGTTCCCGTCGCGCCCGGAACGCCCGTCAAGACCGGCGCCGTGTTTCTGGGCTGGAGCACGATTTCGACCGCGACGACCGCCGTGGATCCCGCCGGATTCGTCGCGAACGCCCCCCTGATGTTCTACGCGATTTTCGCCGACGCGGCCGTCCGCTGGTTCGCCGCCGACGGCACGACGCCGCTCTCCCCGGCCGTGACGGCCGTTGCAGCCGGTTCCCGTCCGTCGCACGCCAATCCGCCCATTCCGCCGTCGACCCTCCACGACCGCTATGTGTTCGAGGGCTGGACGCGCGTCGACGGCGATGGTTCGACAGTCTACCCGACGGCGGAACTGCCAATCGTCTCCGCCGGGGACGACGTTTCCTACAAGGCCGTCTTCCGCGTGGAGCATTCCGACGATCCGGACCCGTCGCTGCTCGGCTTCTCCCATTTCGCCGCATTGAGAGTCGCGGGCTACACAGGTTCCGCTCCGGTCGATAACTTCCCCGTCCTCGTCCGTCTTTCCGAAACCACGGTCTCCGGCTTCCTCTACTCCGACTTGGCCTCTCCGTCGGACGGCGCCGACCTCGCTTTCTTTGATGCCGGTGGCAATCCGCTCGCCTTCGAGATCGACACGTGGAATCCAAGCGGCGAGTCGCTCGTGTGGGTGCGGCTGCCGTCGATGCAGAACGGCACTCGGATTATGATTTGGTGGGGCTCGTCCGAGGTGACCGGCAAGTCGGTCTGCACTGGCGATCCGTGGAGCGACTACACGGGCGTCTGGCACATGAACGAAGCCGGGAACGGATCGTCCGTCGTTGTCCATGACGCGACGATCAACCGGCTCGACGGCTCTTCGCCGAATTCATCGGCGGCCGTTGCGGCTGGCCCCGTCGGCGGTGCACGGTTCGTCACGTCCTACCAGGACAATACGAGCTCCTACAATTCGGGCTTCGTGGTCGACCTTTCGTCCGACGCCGCGAAACGGGCCGCGGTCGACGCGATCGTCCCCGAGTTCTCCGCGTCGATGTGGATCCGCCCGCGGAACACCTCAATCCAGCAGTCGCAGTTCGAATACCTGATTTCGCGCCGTGCGGCGGACAAGGGCCCCGGCTGGGGCGCGCAGTTCGACGAAAAGTCGAACCGGTTCTCC
>CACZHC010000153.1 GCA_902780865.1 uncultured bacterium | reverse complement strand
GCCGGCGTCCTTGTCTTCAACAGGGAAGGAAGGCGGTGAGATCTGCAAGTAGTCCGTGGAAGTCTCGAGCGCTTCGAGCGAATTGGCGTAGTAGAGACGCACATTGCCGTTGACCGTGCGCGACACTTCGGTGTTGTGGATCAAGAGCTCGCCGTCGATGATGACATTGCCGGTCGTCGGATCGAACGAGATCGACGGGATCTTCAGCTCGACCGCGGCATTTGTCGTCACGTTCGCGTCGAGAACTTCGTTGTTGAGCAGGTAGCAGAGCTCAACCGCCGCAGCATTGCCTGTGAAGTTCGAGATAGAAGTACCGCCTCCCGCACTGTTCGTGCTGATCCCGACATACCATTCCTCAACGGCGGCATTGTTGGTGATCACCGAGAGGACTTCCGCCTTGGCGGTCGCATCCTCTGGGAGCGGAATCTCCGGCTCAGGCTCGGCCTCGGGCGAGGCCATCCACTGGGTCTCCAGGGTCACATCGCCACCATCTGTGTCGCCAAGGAAATACTTCGCGATGAACCAGCGACCAGTCTTGTTGCAGGCGTAGATCTTCTTGCCCTTTTCATCGTATTCCCCGGTCCAGAACCATGTCCCCGAATCAACCACGGTATGCTGGATGCGCTTTCCGTTGTAGTCACGGAGATCCACGTTGATGGCACCGTTCTTGAGCTTGAGCGTTTCCGTGGGATCGGGCCAGTATTCTGCACGGGTGAGTTTGATCGTTCCGCCAGCCGCAAGTACAGTCTCATTTGTGATTTCGGTGAGTTTTACGAGTTCCTGACCGGTCTTTTCGCTCCAGATCGAGAGACCGTTCAGGTCTACGGCTCTGTCGAGCTTGTTCGTGAGGGTGATGAACTCATCCGCCGGATCGTTCACCGCAGCGTTCAGGATCTCCGCGATGCGGATGCCGTAGCGCTGGTCATTCGGGATGTCCATCTCAAGCGCAACCTCCTCAAGAGCTGACCATTCGTCGTCCTTGAACAGACGCGCACGCACCGTGGCGCCACTGTCCGGAATGGTGAACGCCGCAGTGTACTCTATGCCGGAATCGGCTGGGTCGGTCCCGTCGATCGTGTAGTAGAGCGTGCCGTCCGCTTCGTTGTTCTGGAGGTAGACCTTCTCCTGGTAGGGGACTTCACCGCCGTCGAAGTAACGATCATTGTCCTTGTTCACAACGTGCGGCGGCTGGATGGTCGGATACCAGTTGACACCATTCGCTTGATACTGGCTCTTCATGTTGGCGACGCGGTTCGTGATGAAGGTCGTCGACGTCTTGCAGGCGCTGAGCCAGGTGGAGCGGTTTTTGCTCTTGCCCCAGCGAGCGGCTTCGCAGACGATGGCGTCGTCGATCTCGGCCATGCGGCTCGTGTAGCGCTCGGTGGCCTTTTCGACGGTCATCGCGCCGCCCTCGCGCAGACACTCCTTATAGAACAGGTCGGCGTACTGGCGCTTGTAGGTCGGGTTCTGCATCAACAGGTAGTGCAGCTCGGCCGGCGTGAAGTACGGGATCGTGCGGAACTTCATCTTGCCGAGACCGGAGGGGTCGGTGCTGCCACCCTCGGGCACCAGCGGGTCGGTCTGTTCTTCCGTGCCCCAGAACGTCGGATTCTTGGACGCACCCGTGTTGCCGTTCTGACCCATCGACATTTCCGCATCGTGACGCAGGAAGACGAACCCCTTCACGGCGCCAGCGTCGTCGCGGTTGCGAATCGCGTAGAAGTTGTTGGCGTGGCCCTTGTCGATGGAGCTGAACGGCGAGGTCGGTCCGTCCTGGTCAACGACGTAGTGCGACACGAGCATGTAGACCATGAGGCTCTTGGCGTTCAGCAGGACCGGGTAGGCCGGGTTGCGCGAGCCGTCGGGATTGAGGCCGAGAACCTTGTTGTAGTTGGCCTCGTGGCCCTCGCCGAAGCCCTCCTGGGTGGCGATGTGCCAGAGGTTGCTCCATGCGTCCCACGTGCCCTCGTTGCACTCGATCGAGTACGAGAGCTTGTTGTTCACGTAGGTGGACGCCGTCTTGATGAGGTCGTACTGCAGCGAGTCGCCGCCGAGGTAGGCCTCGCCCCAGTGCTCGTCGCCACGCTCCTGCGTCTGGTAGAGACCCCAGTACTGTCCGTTGATGAACAGGTTGTAGTATCGGCTGCGCGTGTAGGGCTGCCCGAGGTCGCGCTGCGAGTCGCGCGAGAAGACCTCCGTGACGAACGTGTCGTTCCCGCTGTTCTCGTTCGCCCAGGAGAGGTTCTGGGAGGTCCTGAGGTCGAGCTTGTCGTATTCGCCGATCTCCTCCTTCATCTTGCCTTCGCCGTTGGGCGAAAGCGGCTCGCCCACGAACATCTTCTGGGCGAGGCTGCTCTCGCCGTAGGAGCTGCGGAAGAAGAACCTGAGCGAGTGCTTGGGCTTGCCCGTGTTGCGGCTGTTGCCGCCGCGGAGGCGGAGGCCGGCGGGCTGCGCGAAGTCCGCGCCGACGCCGGTCGGATCGAACCCTTCAAGCATAATCTGGCGCTCCCACTCCTCCCCTTCACCGCGCGGGTTCACGTAGATGCCCTTCGCACTGTTGAAGAGATTGGACGGATCGACGACAATCGAGAGCGTCGCTATCGAGTTCGTGAAGCCGCGCAGCAGGCGGTCGCGGTCGGCGCCGGTCACGATGCTCTGCTCCATGCCGTAAAGCATTTCCTGGTTGTTCACGGCGTTGTCGTTCGGGAAGCCGACGGCCGACGCGGGTGCGACGTTCGTGCGCGCCTGTGCGAGAACGTCGTCGAGGAAGATGTAGGTCGCGGACGTGTCGAACTGCAGAATCGAGTTCTCGACTGGGACTGCCGTGCGGATGACGGTCGTCTTGTCAATGTGGATTGCGCCAGTGTAGAGGGTCGAGGCCGTCGTGGGCGAGGTGCCGTCGAGCGTGTAGTAGATCTGCGCGGTCGGGTCGTCCGGGCAGGAGAGCTCGAGGTCGAACGCCTCGGTCTTGTAGCCGTGCGGCTCGGAGAACGTCACCGCAGGCGTGAAGTCGCCGAAGCCCTCGGTCGCGTTGGCGGCGCCAGGCGTCGCCGTCTTCATGTAGACGAACGGTCCGTCGCC
>CACZHC010000152.1 GCA_902780865.1 uncultured bacterium | reverse complement strand
TCGGTGTGCGTGGAATGCGACGATGAGGAAGCGGACGAGGAAGACGAGAATCCGTTTGCCGACGACGATTCCGGAGGTGGCAAGAGCAGGCAGTTTTCGCTGGGAGACATTGACTTCGACAGCAGGAGAATCTACATTGACTACGAACTTGCCGAGACGCGCTCGTCGACGAACAAAGACCAGATATCCTATCAGGATTTCGCCAATATCATCGCGGTTCTGCGCGAGCAGAGGACGCCGAAGAATGTATCTATGATACTTTCGATCGCCGACGTCAATGCGACGGAGTGTCCGCTTGAGACACTGGCGACTTTGACGAACAGCCAGCTGTCCGTCAATCTTGTCCTCTACGACTGCACAAATTTGACGGACGTCGCAATTCTTGGACGCGTCCCAATGACCAAGCTTAGTCTGTGCAGATGTCCAGTAGGCGAGATTCGCGGACTTGAGCAGTGTCCGCTGGAGGCGCTCGAGATTTACAGTTGTCCGGTCAAATCAATAGAGAACATCTGTCCATTGCCACGTCTGAGGAAGATGTGCGTCTCCGACACGCCCATGGCGCAGCCCACGAAAGAGGCGCTTCGCGCGCGCTGGAAGAGTCTGGACTACCTGCAGTTTGCGCCACAGAACGAGGACGGGTCTCCGAAGTATGTCATGATCTCCCTGTTCTCCGAGACGGAACGCTTTCAGAAGGCGGTTGCCGAGGCGGACCGCGTGGTGATACGCGACGGTGGGTTCGGATGCTGCACAGAACCCGAACGCGATCCGGTGCTGCTCGTCCTGACGGATCCGAAGGAGATAGCCGAACTGCGGGGGATCTTCAGGTTCAAGGACCTTGGCAGTAATTCCAGTTGCATGTGCTGCGGACATCCCGGCATCGACTGGTGGAAGGGCGACGAGCTTCTTGCGCGCACGGCGGTCCAGCACCTCACGGCGCTTCGCTGGAAGCGTTTCAACGGTGACGCGGAGCTCACGCCAGGGGCGTCGGAAGCGCTGTCTGCATGGTTCGCCGCCCGCAACATCAAGGCCGCCAAGTAGCGCGGCGCATCCGCCGCGGGATTTGGTATAATGTTGAGCGGAGAGGGAATGAAAGTCGAGTTTCTGGAAAAGGAGCGGCCTGTTTTCACGCGCGCGCTCGTCGAGCCCTGGCGTCTGGTATGCCTTGGGTTCGGACTCATCCTTCTCTGCGTCGGTTCGCACGTGACGCCGTCCGTCGACTGGGACTATCCCATTTCGTTCATCATGGGCATCTGGGCATACGTGTTCGCGCCTTGGACGTTCCGTGCGCTGTTCTACCGCCGCTGGAAGATGATTCCCCTCGCGTTGCTCGCGGCATGGGCCGGAATCGACGGCGTCTACTCGCTCTACTGGTGGTGTCGCGGATTCGACGCGCTCTCCGTCTTTCGCGTTCCGAACGCGATCTACAGCGCGCCGCTCTATTTCCTCCTCGGATTCGCCATGAATCTCGACTTCCGCCAATCTTCTGAGCGCAAAGCGCCGCGCCATGAATAATCACCGAAATTACGTCCTCGTCTCGCTGAAGGCGCTAGTTGCGGCTGTTTTGCTGGTGGCCGCTGCGTTTACACTCTATCTTTACATCGGCGGATTCGACGATGCCGCGGGGCAGCCTTTGGATGATGCGGATCTGATCGTTGAATTGGATGACGTGCCGGACGATGAAAACGCCTTTTTGACATTCATGTCCGCCACGAACTACTATTCCGTCGCAAGCGACTATCGGGCTGACTTGGATGACAATCAGTTCCTGGATTACGGCGTTGCTTTCACGAATGAAGCATACTACGCGGCGAAGGCAAGAAGTTTGACCAACGCGGCGGAGCGCGCGGACGCGCTACTGGCCTCGAATGAGACATTCTTTGCGACGATGTCGAAGGGCGTGCGGCAGAAGTACTATCGCAATGTCAGTCCGCGCGTTCCGCCGTTTGAGACATTTTCGATGCCGCCGATCACCTCATTTATTGGCTTTGCCCGTCTGCTGCGGCTCAAAGCCCAGCGCGAACTGGAGCGCGGAGAATTAGATGCCGCCACGGACACGATCGCTGAAATCCATGCGTTCGGCAGGCTTGTATTGGAAAACGAGCCGTCATGCGTCGGTTATCATCTTGGCGGCACGATACAGTGCTACGCCTACGGCAAAATGCGCGACGCGGTGGGCATGGGGCTTGCGACGGACACGATGCTGGAGCAGTTCTTGGAGCTTGTCAAAGCGGATGCTGCTGCTGCGGATGCAGATGTTGCTCGAGTCATTCGCGGCGAATACACCACTGTGCGTTCGGGACTTGACGTCATGACGAGGAAGCGCATCGAGTCTGGCATAGACTGGGGAAATCACGCCTTGTCGTTGCTGTATGGCATTTTCGGCTGCGATTATTCGCCGTCATGGACAGGACGCGTCACAGAGGCGTTTTATCGCGTGCTTCTGCGATGGCCAGGCTATATGCGGTTCGCGCTTCATCCGCACGCCACGAAGGCTCGCCTCATCTTGACTGCTCGGAAGGCGCTTGCGGGCGAAGACCGGCTGCAGAGGGGATCACGCACGTCCATGTTCTCCTCGAACTGCCTCGGCAACGGAATTTCTAATGTGATTGCCTCGGGTTTGCAAGCATCCAGAAAAACCATCGCAAAGATCAGATTCGCCCAGGCCAAGTCAATGGTGATCCTTGCTGTGGCGAAATGGCGACTGAAGAACGGAGAGGGGAATCCGCCTACGCTGGATGCGCTTGTTCCGGAATTTATGCCCAAGGTTCCAGTTGATCCGTGGGACAAGGAGCATCGTCCGCTTTCCTACCACGCTGCAGACGGCGTTGTCTGGAGTGTCGGACGACTTGGCCTCTTCAACTACATCAAGTATTTAGATGCGCATCCTGTAGCCAAGAAGTCCATTCATAAAGAACTGAGGAACTGCGCCTTCCGCATTGATGGACGCCCGTTTTGAGGAGGTTCGTTTTCAGCTCCGGCGGTTGGCAAACGGCCTTCACGCCGCGGATTTGGTATAATGTTGCGCATGAAAATATGCGCCATGAAAAACGCCATACTCGTCTTTGTCGGCCTTGTTGCCGGGATTGCGGCAGCCAACG
>CACZHC010000151.1:3611-6733 GCA_902780865.1 uncultured bacterium | reverse complement strand
CCCTGCTAGGGCATCCGCTTCGCGGACTCGCGCTTCGCGCTCGGGGGATACCACGAGAAATGGCCGATTCGCGCGTCCTTGCGACCGCTCGACATATACATATATGTCTTCGGGTCGCAGTCCTGCGCGACTCGTCTCGTTTTCGTGGGTTCCGCCCGGCTTCGGCCCAAAACAAAGCCGCGCAGTGCATCCTCGGGTGCTGGGCAAACGGCGCATACGTTCGTCTCTTGCTTCGGGGAAAAGCGCGACTCCTCCCGCGCGCTGCATCCACCGTCCGCAGCGCGATACTTCGTCGGCGGAATACCGCCTTCTTGTCTCGCGCGCGTCCTGTGGCGCATCACGCGAACTGTCGTCGCGCCGTTCCCCTGCGCACCCCTCTAGCGACCGCTTACGCGGCTCACTTCGTTCGGGGGATACCGCTCCTCACACATGCGCCGTTAGCCCGACCTTCCTCTATGGCGCGTTTCTTTTCGTAGCTTCTGCGCTCGCCGCCTTATCGTCGTCTCGCTTAGCGACTTACGGGCACACACGCGCAAACAGGCGTTTTACAAGGGTTTAGTGGGGTCTGCCCCCGGCTGATTCCGGTCGGGAAGCGACTTGCGCCAGTGCCATGTATGCTGAAACCGCGAATCGTCCCCTTCGTCGCCCGTCTTGTCGAAAAGTCGTCCGTCTGGGCCATACACGAGAACCGCAGGGCCAGACGCAAGGAATCGACAGGGCTTCATCACAACAACGACATAATTCGTGCCGTTCAGCGAGCAATCACGGACAATCGTCACATCATTCGTCTCAGCCGCAATCAAGGCATCCTTATCTGGATATGAGCAGTAGCGACTGAACCGTTTTGCACCTGGGATGTCTGGCAAAATCACCGCAACTACCAATAGCAAAAGCGCGCCTACTGTCGCCAATGCATATTTGGCGATAATCCAAACGGTTCCCACCAACCGTTGGACCACACGGGGAGACACCCCTTTGTCGTTACTGTTTTTACCGCCCATTTCGATGTTTTCTTTCACTTTCCTCATTTTCAACGGCGTTGGGCATATTATAGCGAAACTTCCGCGCTGAAATCAACCGTGGCAAAATGAGATTATGGCGCGGACGAAATCGCAAGGGATTTGCCGCGCAGGAAACTAAGGCGGCGCATATCCCCCGACGACCGAAGGGAGGAGCCGCGAAGCGGGCGCTATGCGGGGTGTGGATTTGCCGCGAAATCCGTCGGACGCCATGCTTGCCTTACTGGTAAGAATTGTGATACAATACTCTTGCTTTATCGCATGAAAGGTTTGACATGGCAAACGTGATGACAACTAAACTGTCCTCAAAGGGGCAGGTCGTTCTCCCCGAAACCTTGCGCCAGATGTATGGCTGGCAAAGCGGAACGTCGTTTACGATTCTGGCATATAAAGGCGCCGTGATCATGCAACCCATCAAGACCCCGACCGAGGCCGAGCTTGCCGCCAAGTTCGACGAAGCTTGCGCAGAATCCAGGCGTCTGGCAAAAGAGGCAGGAATGACACCGGCCGACATTTCAAATGCCATATCCGAAGTCCGCAGCGCACGAAGGTCGCGGAGATCTCGGCTGTGAGGGCGGTTCTTGACACAAATGTCGTCATGAGCGCGATTTTCTTCGGCGGCATTCCGCTGAAGATCGTCCGCGCGGCTTTTGCGAAAAAAGTCGAGTTGGTGGCGACACGATCCGTCCGCGCCGAATATCGCGAGGTCGCCGAAAGACTCCATGCGCAGTTTCCCAATGTAAGCTATCGGCGGCCTTTGGCCATGCTGGAGAGCAAGTTGACGATTGTAAGCGCGGCAGCCCTTGGAGCTCATGTTTGCCGCGATCCCGATGACGATGCCATTGTCGCATGCGCATTAGGAGGCCGGGCGAAGATAGTGTGCAGCGGGGACGCCGATTTGCTTGCGCTAAACGGATTTCACGGTCTTGAAATCATGAAGCCGTCAGATTTTCTCAAGCGGATAGATTCTTGACGGCTCAGAAGTTCTTGATGTCTTCGTAAAAGGCGGCGCAGGCGGTCTGGACATAGGGCTGCAGGAAGAGCTGCGCTAAGGTGCCGCAGGGGACGAAAGCCGCGGGAATGAGCAGCAGATACCAGCCGATGAAACTTATGTTGAGGCAGAAGTAGCGCCACTTGTTCCCGTACATTATGCGCCGGGACTCCGTGATGCACTGGTTCGCCGTCCAGTCGGGATGGTCGACTGCGATATACGGCGTCATCGCGTAGGAAAAGCTCTTGATGATACCGGGAATGATGAGCAGGAGGAACCAGAGCTGCAAGTATGTCCACTGGACGCAAATCACCCAGAACATGTGCCAGCCATGGCCCCAGCCGGAGGAAAAAAGCTCGAACTTCATGCGCCTGCGAATCGTCGAAATCGCCATCGTGGAATAAGACCACGACATGAAGCCGATCAGGTAGAACAGCGGAATTAAGAGAAGCAGAATCGACGGGAGTATCGCCGCAGCGGAAATGAGCATAAGAATGAACATCGCGCCGACGAAGGGCCAGTACTGCCCTTCGCCGAGCGCAACCCATGCCTCGCGGCGATAGTCCCGTGCGCGCTTCATGGCACGATCAGAGTCCCTTGGGGTTGGGTCCGTACTGGTTATCGCCAGGCTGGCTGTCGAGGCAGCAGAAGACGATAAGGACGATCCAGCCAATAATCGGAATGAACGCAAGCAGCCACCACCAGCCGCTACGCCCTGTGTCATGCAAGCGGCGGAAAAGCACGGCGAAACCAGGAATCAAGACTGCAAGAGAATAAAGCACCGGGATTATAGCCAAGACGGCAAGCCCCGTCATACTAATCAATGCACCGGCAATAAACTTGAGAATCGTGGACGCGATGAAATTGAAAAGCACGAACAGCCAGTATTCCTGACGACGTGCGCGACCCGAGAAGCAAGCATATTTCTTGGTGAGACAGTCAATGAAGTAGTTCATGTTTATTTTGTCCTTTTGTTTTGCCAGGCACCATGCCGAGCAGTGCATATTATACCAAATTCTCAGTAGCCGAGGTCTTCGTCTACGAGAATTACCTTTGCGGAAATGCCGGTGGGCTTGCGGTCGAAGACCGCCGTCACCTTGCACATCCTGTCG
>CACZHC010000151.1:0-3598 GCA_902780865.1 uncultured bacterium | reverse complement strand
TCAACTATCTTGTTGCGCCCGATCACGTAGACGACGCGCTTAGGGCCGCAGATCGACGCCGCGACGCGGTTGCCGGTACCGTCGATGTTTACGATCCGTCCGTCGGTCGTGAGCGCGTTGGCGGAAAGAAGGAATAGGTCGCACACGAGCTGGTGGTCGCGAATCTCCTTTCCGCTCTCGACGAGACGCGCGCGCGCGCCGATCTCCTTGACCGACTCGCTGCCGCCCCAGCCGACGCTTTGCGCCGACTCTGCCTCCTTCATGACGAGCGCAAGCGCCTCTTGCCTAGTTGCCGCCGTCTCAACCTCGAACCCGTGCCTCTTCAGCGCCTCAACTGTTTGCTCAAACATTTTTTCTCTCCCTTTGTTTTTGAGTTAGTAAAGGAACCCAAAGAGCCAGAGCGGAATCTTGTTGCCCGTCCCGATCTCGACATCGTCGTATGCAATGAAGCTGTTGGGCTCGTCCTTGATCTGCCTGAACGTCTTTCCCTTGCCACCGACCTCGAAGAGCCACTTGCCGTCAACGAGAAAATCACCCTTCGCCGGACTGGAAACCGTGTGGCCGGCCGCCCTAAGCTGGTTCACGAAGAACGTCTCGCGCATCGTCCCGACATCGGCACGCGGCACAAGGGCGCGCATCAGGTTGACGTTGTCGCAGTATATTTTCTCGGGCGCGGACATGCTCTTGAGCTTGTCTTTCTCCGTCTTGAGAAGCGAAACAAGCTCGGCGCGCTCAAGGACGTCGAGCATCTTGAGCCCCTGGTTTCGGTCTGTTTCAAGCTCACGGTACAACGCGCGCATGTTCGGCTCCTGCGGACAGCTCTCCGCAAGAACAGCCAGCATGCGCTTGGTCTTCCTGATCGTGGCCGGCGTCACGTCCTCCACAATCGGCAAGTCGCACTCGATGACCTTGTTGACGCATTCGATGATGCGCTGGTCGTATCCGCTTGGCGATTCCTTGTAGAACGGATAATATCCATGCTCGTTGTACTTTGCGAAAAGCGCTATTATCTTTATGCCTGCGACGATATCCGCCGCAATCTCGCGATGATTGGCGAGCAAGTCCTCCAATGAGACAGGGGCTACCGACTTGACGCCTTCGAAGGACAGAAACTCGCGAAACGACAGCCCCTTCAAGTCATAGCACAGCTGCCGCCGCGACATATCGCCCTCGCGTCTGTCGAGCCGAAGAATTGAGGATCCGCTGTAGGCGACATGCATGTCGGGGTAAAAGTCGTAGATGTTCTTTATCACCGTAGCCCAATGCTCAAGATGATGCACTTCGTCGATGAAAAGATGCGTCACTCCGTTCTTTTGCAGCGTGTCGACAAGATCAAGTGCCGAATGGTTCGTGAACCACAAATGGTCAAAAGAAAGGTAGAAGACGGAATCCGTCATGTTGTCTTTCCAGTGCCTTTTGCACCTTTGAGACATACAAACCGATTACGCCAGTCGATATTGGAGAAGAGATAACGCTTGAAATCCAGATTCGTTCCAGCAATCAACCTGTCGGAAATCTCCTTTAGCATTGAGATATCTTCATTCATTCGTTTACTCTCCTTTTAAATGTCTATGCACACTCATTATTTGGCATAATGAATGTTTATAGACACTCTTTGTCTGGCGGGCATTCTATCACAGAGAGCCAAAATCTGTCAACCCCCATTACTGCCGACATCTGCATCGTCGGTGAAATTTTGGTATAATTCTTGATATGGCGTTGCCGAGCGATCCGACGAGGCGCGCGTTTATGCGCGCACTTGCCGCCGAAGGCCTCCTCGTCGGGGGTCTTTGCGGGTGCTTTGCCTCGGCGGCGACCGTACTCGCGCTGCGTGCGCTGCTGCACCCCGCCCCGCCATGGACCCCCGCCGTGCTCGCCATGATTCCGCTCGCCTCGCTCGCTGGTGCGCTTCTCGCCCTGCGCCGCATGCCATCCCGCGGCGCATGTGCCGCGCTTACCGAGGACGCAACCCATGCCGGCGGGCTGCTGCTCGTAGGCGAACTTCCCGGAGCCGATGCATGGCAGCGCCCAATCCCAGTCGCCGCCGAGGTTCCGGTCAGGATCCGCAGACACCTTCTCAAATCCGTCCTTGCCCTTGTCGCACTCGTCATCGCGTTCATCGTGCCTGCAAGCTGGTTCGCGTCGGCGGCACCTTCCGCGCCGCGCGCCTTCCCCGACATCACGGCCGACATCAGAAACGAAATCGAGGACATCCGCGAAGAGGAGTCGCTCGAACCCGAGACAATCGAGGAACTCGCCGAGGAGCTTAAGCGCATAGAGGCCGCCGCCGACCCCTCCGACCCAGGCACGGCCATCGACGCCGCAGAACGCCTGCGCGAGAGAGTCGCCGCGCTGCTTGAGCTGAACAGCGAGACGCTGAAGCGAATCGTGCAGGACTCCGACGCACTCGCGCGAATCGCAAACGACCCCGAGGCGGCGGAAGAGTTCCAGAAGATGCTGAACGAATCGTGCGCCGGCTCCTGCCCGAACGGAGAAGAGCGTCCCGGCGAAGAAGGTGAATGCGAAGAACAAGGCGAGGTGCCAGGCGCGGGAACTCCCGATCGCGGACGCGACGACGCGGAGATGTCGTGGACCAACCCCTCCGAACTCGGCGATTCAAAGTACGACGACAACGCGAAAGAGCTGAAGCCGGGCAACAACGCCGAGGAGGGCAAGCTCGGCGAGTCGATTTCCCAGGAGGACCCGACTGCAAAGGGGGCGGCCTCCAGGCGCGGCGCGGCGGCAATCGGCGGACGCTCCGCAGGAACCTCGATAAAGAGAACTGTCGCCCCGCGCCACCGCGGAACGGTGAAGAGATTTTTCGAGACAGAAAGGAAAAACCAATGACGCTCCTATCCCCAGATGAAATAGCGCCTGTAAAGCGGGACCTCGACCGCACGCTCGCCGCGCTCGACTCGATGCTGCTCGGCCGCCCCGCGCTGCACCGACTCGTGCTCGCGGGAATCCTCGCACGCGGGCACATTCTCCTTGAGGGACTTCCCGGGCTCGGCAAGACAGCGCTTGTCACCGCGCTCGCGAAGATACTCGAGCTCGACGCAAAGCGCATACAGTTCACGCCCGACCTGATGCCGTCCGACATCGTCGGCTCTCACATCCTCGAAACGCGGCCAGACGGCTCGCGCGAAATGGCATTTCGCCCGGGGCCCGTGTTCTGCAACCTCCTGCTTGCGGACGAAATCAACCGCGCCTCGCCGAAGACGCAGTCCGCGCTCCTCGAGACGATGCAGGAGCGCTCCGTCACGCTTATGGGCGTGACGCGCCCGCTCCCTGACCCCTTCTTCGTCCTCGCAAGCCAGAACCCGATCGAGCTCGAGGGAACATATCCCCTCCCCGAGGCGCAGACCGACCGATTCCTCTTCCGCCTCCGCGTCGGCTCTCCCGACGCCGCGACGCTGACGGCGATCATTTCGTCGCGGTCGCAGGGAAAAATGCCCGACCCCAACTTCTCGCTCTCGAAGGACGCGCTTACGCGCGCATTCGACACTGCCTCGCGCGTCGTGCTGCCCGACGCCGTCGCCTCGTGGATCGGACGACTCGTCGCCGCGACGCACGGCGCGGAGCACGTCAAGTACGGCGC
>CACZHC010000150.1 GCA_902780865.1 uncultured bacterium | reverse complement strand
CTGGGGAAGCGAACCGCTTTGGGCCGGATGGAACGCACCTTCTGGCGCCTGGACAAGGAATCCAAGCCGGATTGCCTCGCGCAGCCAGCTGAAATACGACTCGTCAAGCGTCGCCGTGAGATGTATTCCGTCTGTCTGTTCGGCACCCCTGACAACGCATGAGGAATGCGGCATGCTGACGAGCGTCGTCCCGTGCAGTTTTGCGAGCCACAGACCGAGAGGCGTCGAATGTACGCCGCCGAGCGAAGATCCGTCGGAAGTCCAGAAGAACGGCTTGCCGTTGCGGAGAAGAAGGCCGTCTTTCGCCTCGTAGTCAAAGCGCTCCACCATCGGGACAGGTTCGACCGTTTCATCGACCTTCTGCACTTCAACGACAACAGAAGGCTCCATGCGGTTCCCCTTCAAGACAAGATTCTTCACGTCTTCAGCGACTTCGACGCACGGCGCGGGAGCGCCATCGGGACGCTCGAAGACATTGCCCTCGAAGGTCACATCCGTCACGCGCTCGACGCGGGCGAAGCCTGAGTTCTCCCTGCAGCGGTCGCGTTTCCCCGTGAGGACAATGCGGTTGTTCCTGAACGTGAGCCCCGTGCCGAAGCGCAGGTCGGCGAAATAGCCGAGCGAATCGACGAACTCGCAGTCTTCCACAAGTATGTCGGAGATGAAGCGGCGGTTCAAGCGCTCCGGCTTCACTTGCCCCGGACAGCCCAGCCACGTCACGAAGTCCGCACCAAGCGACCAGTAGGCCCCGACCAGCTCCCGAACGCAGTTCCCCTCAAAGCGGCAGTTCCGCACGACTACGTTTGTTGTGCCCATTCCCTCGGCCCACCACTTGAGCGTGTAGTCCGCAATGCAGCGCAATGGGTCGCCGTTCGTTCGCCGGAACACGCAATCCTCTATCGTCGCGTTCGACGCGTTGACGAGCGTGCGCATCTCCATGTCCTCGAACGTGCAGTTGCGGATAATCACGCCGTCCGATGACGCCGTGCGGTCGAAGACAAGGAAATATCCCTCTTCGGGGTTGGACGCCGGAAGATCGCGGTCGACCAGAATCGTCTCGCCATCGTTCCCGACGCACTTTCCCTTCCATCCCGTTCCGTTGTAGCCGGGGTCGAGAAGTTCGACCACATTCCCTTCGCCCGGACGGAAATACCGTGCGCCGCGTTCCAGGACGACCTGCAGCGTCCGCGGCGCGATTCGCCTCGCCACTGTAAAGCGGTCGTGGACGTTGATGGCATCGTCCTGCTCGAGTTTCACGGTCAGGTTGTCGATCACCGCATTACCGTGCGAACGGACGAAGTGGATGGTGTCCGCCGAAGACGAAATCGGATGCCGCCAGTCGCGCGGCGCGACGGTGACGTTCTTGATGCGCCAGTTCTTCTGCGTCCCGCCGACGTAGACGGCATGGCCGAAGCACGCCGGAATCTCTATGTCGTGCAGCTCGAAGTCCTCGTTCGAGACGAGCGTGAAGCCGCCCTTCCCGTAGTAGGCGTGGGCGATGCGGTACGTCTCGCCGACCTTGTGCTGCCGGACGGAGTCCCTGTTGAGCTTCGGCGAAAACTCGCGCTTGTTCGGTCCCGTCCAGCGCGCGCGTCCGGGTTCCTCGACGAACGGGTAGACCCTGACGCGCGTCGGAGAGAGCCAAAGCGTCTTGCAGCCCATCTCGCCCTCGTACGTGCCGTGCCAGATATTGGGTCCGTGCGCGAACCGGCGGAAATCCTCCGTCATGGGCTGGGTGCGCTGGAACGGGAATATCTTGCCGTAGTAGGGATGCCGCGCACCGCAGCCGAGAAGATCATAGTCGATATAGGACTTGTTGTCGTCATCATCCACATACGTCGCGGCGACCTTTGCGCACGTGGCCAGCGGCATCGTGCGCCAGTCCCAATCCGTCACCATGTTGCCGACCTTCACGCGCCGGCAGTTGCGGATCACGAAGTTCGCACCCGACCCGTCATGGTCCCAGGATGGCTCGATCGGATACCGCGGCGCACGGCGAAAAACGAGTTCCGCGCCCGCGCCGTCGAAGACGAAATCCTCGAACCCGTCGATGATGACGCCTGTTTTGTCGAAGCACCGGTATGTTCCCGGCTTAAGCACAACTTTTGCCGCGCCGACGCGCTTGGCCTCGGCAAGCGCCGACTGCATCGCCGCGCCGTTGTTCTCGTTCGTCTCGGAAAAGCCGAAGTCCTCCGCCTTTACGACAGCTCCGCCGCGCGGCCTCGGCGCGGCAATCTCTATAACGCCCGCGCCGACGGGATCGTGGCGAGGAGAACTGACGCCGACGTCCTTCTCGAACGGCAACGCGACAAGCGGCGCGGCGGCAAGTGCCGCGTTAAATGTTGACAGTAGTGCCAATGCCAATTTCCAATTTCCTTGTTTTCATCTTCCTTCACGAATGTCGGCGACGCGCAGCTTCGCGTCACTCCCCGGAATGAAGCGGACGAGATGCGTCGCATGTCCATAGACGCGCGTCTTGTAGACACCCTTCGCCGTCCCCTCGTCCTTCTGCCGCCAGCAGTCGCGGACCTTCCACTCGCCTTCCATTCCGGCCGCCGCCATGTCGAAGGCGATTTCGCGCTCGTCCAGACCATAGTTCAAAAGACCAACCGCAATGGTTCCGTCTGCAAGCGGACGCGCCCAGATATCGTAACCTCCCTTGTCCACGATGCATGCCGCCGCCTTCCCGAGCGGATCCTGGTCAATTGCAATCACTTCGTCGTTCCTGAGAAGCGAGAGCGTGAAGTCGTCCAGCTTCGTCATGTCGCAGCCGATCATAAGGGGAGCTGCCGCAAGCGCCCAGAGCGATATGTGCGTGTACTGTTCGTTAGGCGCGAGACGGCTTCCCTTGAACTCGTTCCAGCACATGGGTCCTACGCAGAGCATGTCAGGGTCGTTCCATCCACCCGGCTCCGCGTGACGCCATTGAGTCTTGAGAACCTTTACCGCGTTCGCGATGGACGACCACCTGTCGAATACGTCGCCTGTCGTGCGCCAGCTCTGTCCGCCGACCTTTACGCCCCAGGTGCCCACGTCGTCATTCCCGTACTGGCAGAGCGAGAACAAGATGTCGCGGTCCTGCGCCTTCAGCGCATCGCCCATGATGCGATAGGGACGCATTGCGCGTTCCACACCTTCGCCAGTCGCGACGCTCCCGTAGCTGCACCAGTCGTGCTTCAGGTAGTCAAAGCCCCATTCGGCATAGGTCTTCGCATCCTGCGCCTCGTGCTGC
>CACZHC010000149.1 GCA_902780865.1 uncultured bacterium | reverse complement strand
GGAGTTCGGCGTCGCCTGCGTTCCGGGCAGCGCGTTCGGCGCGTGCGGCGCAGGGTTCGTCCGCATGTCCTACGCGACGTCGCTCGACAAGATCAAGCTCGCGGCGTCTCGCATCGCGAAGATGCTGAAGTCCATTTCGTGACGGGAGAAGGAAGGCGGCATGGGCGGCGCGGAGCGGACAGTGCTTGTGACAGGCGGTATGACGCGCATCGGCAAGGCGATTGCAGACGCCCTGCGCGCGGCGGGCTGGCGAGTCATCACGAGTTCCCACCGCGCAGACTCAGGCGCAGACATCGTAGCCGACCTTGCTGAGCCGCTTGGCGCGGCAAAGCTTTATTCCGAATGCCTTCGCATGCTTGGCGGAAATCCTCCTGACGCGCTTGTCAACAACGCGGCGCTTTTCGTCGGCGACGATGCAACGCTTGAGGCGGTGAATCTTGATTCTCCACGCAAGCTCACGACCTTGATGGCAGGACGGGAGACCGGGCGGGGCGCTGTCGTGAACATTCTCGACTGCCGTGTGCTTGGCGGGGTCGAGCCGCGTGGCGCATACGAGAGGACCAAGCGCGGGCTTCTTGCCGACACGAAGAAGTACGCCGCGCTTTTCGCGGACACAATTCGAGTGAACGCCGTCGCTCCCGGTCCTGTGCTTGCGCCGGAGGGCGTGAGCGAGAAGGCGGGCGAGATGCCGCTTGGAAGGCCGCTTCCGGAGGATGTCGCCCGTGCAGTCGTCTTTCTTCTCGAGGCGAACGCCACAACCGGCTGCATCATCCCGGTCGATGGCGGGCAATCGCTTCTCTAAATAGGAGATAGTCTATGACTGCAGATTTTGACAAGGTGAGAAAATGGCGGCGGATTCAAATGGTGTGCGCAGCCGTTTTTCTTGTTGTAACATTGGTCAATCTTTACAGGTGGGCAACGTTCTCCTGTAGCAGCGGTGATTATTTGCTGTATTCAATTGTGGCATTTGCGGTGTCGGTCGCCACCGGGCAGGGTGTAAAGTATTCGCGATGCCCACATTGCGGGAAGAGGCTTATGTCGTTCTGGCTGGGACGCGACGGAGCTGGGCGGAATTACATACGGAGAGTCGCAAAGGGGCTACCTGTCATCTGCGCCCACTGCGGCGAGGAGGTTGAAACAACATGTGACGGCGGCAAGGCGAGTTCCCCTCGACGCAAGTTCTCGTGGCCGAGGGTGATTGCCATTTCTATTCTTGCGTTTGTGATAGGCGGGTCGCTTGTTGCCGCGAAGATACGTCTGATGGTCCGGGACGAAGAGGAGCGTCCGATGTGGGAGGATGCAGTGCGACGACGACTGTCGTGGGATTGGTCCTGGTCTGGCGGTGGTGTCGACATTCAGAGACCAGTTGCCGCCGTAAAGGTCGATGACACGCGACTGTTTTCGGTATGGCGCGGACACAACGTCTTGGCGGAAGTACCTTGCTGCTCGAAGTGCATGGGAACGGATCCTGAGAATCAGGAATGCGAAGGCCATTTGCTTGATCGCTACGGCTGGGCGGAAATATACATGTCAAACCAGGGCAGTTTCACAATGAGATGGACAAAGCATGGAATCGCCGTAAAGCGCTGGCCCGCACCGCGCGAGATGACAGAACCCGAGAAGGAAGAGGTCCGGTCGGCGCTCGCCAGGCGGCAGGAGCATTTATCTCGGCAGAATGATACAAAATAATTGTGGAGCTTGGATTTTGACGGGGACAGGCCCCACGAAAGCCCGATTTTTCAGCGTTTCTCGGGGTCTGTCCCCACAGGCATGTCCTGGGGGTTGTGATATGATATAATACCATATCATGAGAAAACTGTGCGAGAGATTGTTGAAAACGACGTGTCGCCTTGCGTGTTTCGCCTGCTTCGCGCTGCCGGCTGCCGCTGAGCCACAGCTGACGCTCAAGCCGGTGAAGATGCCGCATGGAGGGAATTCGCTCGTGTGCAAAGATATCGCCTACGGTCCGCGGCAGCTGGGCAAGGGCGCGGCGCATCCCGACGTTGCACAGACATACGACCTCTATCTGCCAGCGGAGATCGGCAAGATCCACGAAGACGCGCCGTTCCTCCTCTATGTCCACGGCGGAGCGTGGATCGGCGGAAACAAGAACTGGCCCATGCCGCTTTTTGTGGCGATGGCTAAAAACGGATTCGTCGTTGCGTCGATGAACTACGCCTTGTGCAACAACGACCGTGGCGGGGACCACGCCTTTGCAGACATGCTGAGGGACATTGACGCGATGGTGTCGCACATTCCGCAGGTCGCGGCGGCGGCGGGGATCAAGATTTCGAAATTCGCAATCGGCGGCAGCTCGGCGGGTGGGCACCTTGCGCTTCTCTATGCCTACGATGGCGCGAATCCGTCAGTGCTCGACCTTGGTCTCAAGCATGACGTGCCGGTAGCCTGTGTGTTCAGCGACTGTGGCCCAAGCGACATCTCCAGCCCCGAGTTTGGAGTGACTGGGATGAACGCTAACAAAGGCGACTTCCCGACGTGGACGGCGAACTTCGGCGTCCTCTCTGGGCTTGGGCGCAAATATGGCGACTTTTCGAAACTCGTCAAGGAGATCGCGCGCTACTCGCCCGTCAACCTCGTTTCGGCGAACTGCCCGCCGACGATCTGCGTCTATGGGAATACAGGGGTTGTTCCGACATCGAAAAAGTTTACTTATGCCGCAGGAAAGAAGCGCCCATATTCGGATCTCTGGAAGATGATGGATTCCGGGGTGACCCCGCCCAAGTCGGTTGGTACAGATGGAATTGTCGCGGTTCAGAACTACGATGTGCTTACGAACCGTCTTGCCGCCGCGAATGTTCCGTATGCCGCCAGGATTGAGCAGGCGCCGCACTGTCAGATACTATATCGAAAGTTGGCGACTGTTCCTTGGCTTTTCGATAACATCAGGAAATATCTTAAGTAACGAGAACTGTCGGATCGATCGATCTCGGCGGGGATAGGCCCCGCGAAAGCCTTATTTTTCAGCGTTTCTCGGGGCCTGTCCCCGTTCTTAGCCCCGCTTTTGCCCTCCTTGCCGGCGACCCTCCGCCGAGGGCGGCCGAAACGAATTCATATTCGATTCATTTTTCTTTCGCCGAAATGTGGTATGATGCATCTGTCGACGCGGGAAGCGTCGGCAGAAAGGACCACAAATGGCAAGGACTGCAAGGATCAAGAAGTCGAACAACGGAACCGCGCGATACCACCTCATGTCGCGCACCAACGACAGGCGCTTCCTGTTCGAGAAGGGGAGGGTGAAGACGCAGCTC
>CACZHC010000148.1 GCA_902780865.1 uncultured bacterium | reverse complement strand
GCTGCACAACCTCGGCCTCGCGCTGATGGGGCTCGGATTCGTCTTCATGGGCCTATACTGGATGAAGGAGGGCATGGAGCCGGTCCGCACGATGCCGGCGGTGGTTGACGCGTTCAGGTCGCTCGACGCGACGACGGCGTGGGGACTCGCCAAGTGCGTCCTCGTCTCGCTTGTGTTCACGGCCGTCGTGCAGTCCTCCGCAGCGACGACGGCGATCGCTATGACGCTTGCGCAGCAGGGGCTCCTTTCCTTCGAGGCAGCCGCCGCGACCGTATTCGGAATGAACATCGGAACGACTGTGACCGCCTGGCTCGCGGCGTTCAACGGGTCCGCCGAGGCACGGCAGACAGCGCTCGCCCATACGCTCTTCAACGTCGTCGGAACAGTCGTCCTGATTCCGTTCTTCGTGCCCGTGATGCTCCCGGCCGCTACGTCGTTCTTCCCGCACTACGCGGACGCGGTTGTTGTCGACGGCGTAACGAGCTATCCGCACATGGCCGCGCCGATGGCGGCGGTGCATACGCTATTCAACCTCGTTACGACGGCGATGTTCGTCCCGTTCGTGAAGCCGTTCGCAGGACTCGTCTCGCGCATCATCCGCGCGCCCGAGTCGGAGAAGCCGCACCTTAGCGCGCTCGACATGACGAGCCACCTCTCGCCCGTCATCGCCTGCGACCAGGCGCTGATGGAGGTGACGTTCATGCGCGACAGCGACATCGAGCTCCTTGGATGCGTGCGCAAGGTGCTTTCCGAGGAGGCGGACGAGCGGACGGAGGACCACGTCGTACACCGCGAGGAAGTCCTGGACAACGTCCAGCGCGAAGTCACCGAGTTCCTCGGCAAGGTGATGTCGCGTCGGCTTTCCGGCACAGTCGCTGCGCGTGCGCGAAGGATTCTCAGGATGTCCGACGAACTGGAGTCCGTCTCGGACGAGGCGGCGACGATACTCAAGGTGACGCGGCGACTGCGGAAGGGCGGACAGAACTTCTCCGCCCAGTCGCTTGGCGTGCTGCTCGGCGTGCACGACGGAATCGCTTCCTTTGCGGCGAAGGTATCCGGGTACCTCAAGTCGCCGCGTCCGAAGTTCGACCTCTTGGCCGTCCAGGCGGAGTCCGCAAGGCTTCGCGACCTCGTGCGCGACAGCCGCAGGCGACAGCTCGACCGCGTAGGCCCTGACGATCCCAGCTCGCCGATCCGCGTTCTTGTCGAGCTCGACATCCTAAACGCATACGAGAGGATTCGCGGATACTACCTCAACATCGCCGAGACGCTTGCGGGAGGCAAGGGATGAAGAGGAGCGTTTCGATTGTTGCCGCGGCGCTCGCGGCGTTGATCGTGGTGCGTATCGCCGCGATGCTCGTTGCGCCCGTCTTCGAGCCGAGCGAGGCGCGCTACGCTGCGATCTCTGCGAACATGGCGCGGACAGGGGACTGGTTTGTCCCGAGCTTTACGTACAAGGGCGTCTACCAGCCGTTCGCGGGGAAGCCTCCGTTCGCGTTCCAGGCGTCGGCGCTCTCGTGCAAGGCGCTCGGCGTGAACGAGTTCGCGGTGCGTCTTCCGTCGCTCGTCTCCTGGCTTGCGCTTCTCGCAATCCTGTACTGGTCGGTGCGCGGGACTTCGTCGCGCGACGCGGCGATGCTTGCGGTGGGGCTCTGCGCGACGACCGTGTCGCTGTACATGATGTCCGGCATCTGCATGACCGACGCACTGCTCGTCTGCTGCGTATCGGGCGCTCTGCTTCTGTACGCAACGCGCGATACTTCGCTGTATCCGGCGGTCGCGCTGCTCCTTGCGCTCGGGACGGTCGTGAAGGGACCTGTCGCGCTGGCGCTGTTCGGACTCCCCGCGCTCGCCGACTCCGTTATCGCGCGCAGGCTGCCTCCATTGCCGCTTAAGCGCACGCTTCTCTCGCTGTTCCTCTTTGTCGCAGTCGTCGTTTCGTACTTCGCCGCAGTGGAGGCGAACCAGCCCGGGTTTCTCAGGTACTTCATCGTCAATGAGAACA
The DNA here is from genome assembly GCA_902780865.1 of uncultured bacterium. Classification (GTDB taxonomy): domain Bacteria; phylum Verrucomicrobiota; class Kiritimatiellia; order RFP12; family UBA1067; genus UBA1067. The sequence goes on along the minus strand of CACZHC010000148.1, from coordinate 1,744 downwards.
TCATGCGCTTCCTTGTGCACGACTATGGCGACAAGTATGGGGCGGGACGCGAGACGTTCCGCGGCATGGCGGTGGTGTGGACGCTTGTCGCTACGCTTCCGTGGTCGCTCGTCCCGTTTTTCAGGCGCCGTCTGCCGTCGCTTTCGTTCCATATGCTTTCGATTCTATGCATCACGCTGTTCTGGTGCCTCACGAGCAGGGTTCCGTTCACGTACCTCCTTCCAGTAGCGCCGCTCTTCGCCGCGCACCTCGCGACGCGTCCTGAAGAGTTCGGGATCGAACCCACGCGACTTCGGAGGCTTGTCCCGTTCGCCGCGGCGCTTGCGTGCGTCGTACTCTGCGGGGCGCTGTCTTACACGTACGCGTTCAACCGGAAGAAGATGCCCGGCGCGTCCGCCCCGATGAAGGTCAGCGACCATTATTTTTCGTACGAGTTCTACAACGGACCTTGGGGAGAGGGGGCGCCGCAATGAAGACGCTTGCGCTTGTCGTGCCTTGCCACAACGAGGCGAAGAGACTGGACGTCGACGCGTTCGTCCGCGCGGCGGAGGAGTGGCCGTGGATATCGTTCTGCTTCGTCGACGACGGTTCGACTGACTCAACGGCGGAGCTCCTCGCGCACATGGCGAACCTTTCTCCGTCGATGCATGCGATATACATCAACGAGAACGTGGGCAAGGCCGAGGCCGTGAGGCGAGGGGTCCTGCACGTCTGCTCCGACTCCGGCGCGGACTGCGTGGGGTTCTGGGACGCGGACCTCGCGACACCGCTCGGGGAGATTCCGTCGTTCATGCGCGCGTTCGAGGAGCAGGGACAGCTGAAGGCCGTGATCGGATCCCGCTGGCCGCATCTCGGGACGGACATACGCCGCTCGGCGTTGCGCGGCCTTGCGAGCTCGCTCGCGAAGTGGTTCATCAGACGCACTCTCGGCGTGCCTGTATGGGACACGCAGTGCGGGGCGAAGGTCTTCGCGTGCGACGTGGCGAGGGAGATCTTCCGCGCACCGTTCAGGTCGCGCTGGCTTTTCGACGTGGAGCTTCTCGCCCGCATTGGAAGAAGACGCCTGCGCCGCGACGTTTTGGAGCTTCCGCTTGCCGAATGGTTCGACGTCCCAGGCTCGAAGGTGGGGCTTGGTGCGCTCCGTGAACTTCTGTCGCTTCCTTCCATTTGCCGCCAATCTTTGGTAGAATCTCGCTCATGCACGTTCTCATCATAGAAGACGACGCGAAGACGGCCGATTTCGTGGCGGGCGCGTTCAGGCAGTCCGGGTACGGGATCCGTCGCCGCGCTTGCCAACGACTACGACGCAGCCGTCGTCGACATAATGCTCCCAGGCAAGGACGGACTCTCCATAATCCGCTCGCTGCGCGCTGCCGGGAAGAACCTGCCCGTGATTGTCCTTTCCGCGCGAGGCGAGGTGGACGCGCGGATCAAGGGACTAGAGGCGGGGGCGGACGACTATCTTGCGAAGCCGTTCTCCGTCGCCGAGCTGCTGGCGCGCGTGCAGGCGCTGATGAGGCGCGCGTCGCGCCACGCCGAGTCGACGGTGCTTAAGGTCGAGGACCTCGAGATGGACCTCGTCTCGCACAAGGTGACGCGCGGCGGCGAGCGGATAAGCCTCCAGCCCCTCGAGTACCAGCTTCTCGAGTACCTCATGCGCAACCGCGGCAGGGTCGTGTCGCGCAACACCATACTCGAGCGCGTGTGGGACTACGACTTCGATCCGCACACCAACGTCGTCGAG
>CACZHC010000147.1 GCA_902780865.1 uncultured bacterium | reverse complement strand
CTACCGTTCCACACGGCGATGCTCCCGCGCCTTTCGCTCGCCATCCGCGTCGCGATGCCGCGTCGCCGGAATACCGGCTCCTTGCCTCACTCGCGTCTGTCGGCGCAATCCGCGAACCGCATCCCCGCGTGCCACTCCGCTCAGCGCTCGGTCACTCTCCCCGCTTCCTCACCACATGTTAAACCACATCAAGCCACCCCAACAGATACTAACTGACATCTAACGCGCAAAAGGTGTTTTACAACGGCTCCGCAGTGCCTGTCCCCGACTGTGCTTGCCTTTCAACAAAGTCAACGCGGCCAGTCGGGGTCAGGAAGTAGGTGTCGGGGCCAGGCTTGGGGATGCCGTCCCTAGAGATGAACTTCGACCGAGCATATTTGCCTTCCAGAAAATGCGGGGCACCACCAACACAGCCAATCACCGCCGCCTTTTCGCAGAAGTTGAAGCAGGTTCCACCCCATGTCTTCGGGCAAGTCAGCTTCCAAGGCTGGTCTTCATCCTGCGGACACAGGAGTTCGCGCGGATCGATGTTGCATGTGAAAATCAGAGGGAAAGAATCGTCTTCAGGCGGATTCACGGCGACGCACCAGACATTAGCGTAGGGTCCAAAATCGCATGAGTACCCTCCCGTATCGTCTTTAAACTTCTCGCACAACATCTGCACGAACTGCGTGGAATTAGAGCAGGAGGCCGGATCAATCCATTCCTTTCCTGATTCGCGAGCCCCATTATTTGCCCACATGAGCCGGCTCAACGGGCGAGGGACAGATGACAACATCCTCCACTTCCCTACTTCCTGTGAAATAGGATTGTGAGGCAAAATGCAAGGCAAAATGGAAACGCCAAAGACAATAATTAGAATAGCTACACAGAAAACAGTCACACAACCCAAACCAACGGCTTTGACTAGCAACGGCTTTTTCATTTCAGGAACAGTTTACCAAAAATTCGTGCGCAGCAGAGCGAGGAAATGATGAAATGAGATCACGGTGCGGACGAAATCGCGGCACCTTTACCGCGGGCAGGGGCAAATAGCGTCAGGTAGGGTCGCGGCGGATTTGCACCCCGCATTGAGCTCGCCTGGTGAGGCAAGGGACGAGGGGGCGAGTGCCGAACTGAGCGACATGCGGCGACGCGGTTCGTCGGATGCGCGGTGAGACACGTCGCAAGGCGAGGAGGCGTATCCGCCGACGAAACATTGCGGCGCGTATCGCCGCGAAGACGACGGGAGCAGCGGCGCAGGGAGCGGGAGTGAGGCCGAGACCACGAGCACCGCGCCGAACTCGACCAGAGGTGCCATGCGCGGCCACGGTCGGGGCCGCAGCGGGGCGGAACCCGCGAAAATGAGACGAGTCGCGCAGGACTGCGACCCGAAGACATATATGTATATGTCGAGCGGTCGCAAGGACGCGCGAATCGGCCATTTCTCGCGGGCGAGCACCGTTGCCACGACCGTGGCCGCACGATGTCAGGCAAACCAGCACGAAACAGCACTGGACAGTCAGTGAGCCCTAAAGCGAAACACGCCCTCTGCGGACGCGCAGCTGCGGGGAAAGGGCTTTTAGTCGAGGACGCCTTTTGAAGGCGTCTCGGAGTCGTCCCACCAAGAGCCCTTCGCGCCGGAGACGCGGGCGATGGGCTTGGTAGTAAGCTGCTTGCCCTTCGCCGTGGCGGAGCGGATCGGCACGACCTCCTGCTTCTCCGTCTTCCCGGTCTCGCGGTTCACGCGGTCGACGAGCTCGAGCGGCAGGAAGTGCTGCTGGTGGATCTTCTGGCCCTTCGCTGGCTTGTACCGCACGTAAAGCGTCTCGGGACATCCGCGCTGGAGAAGTAGTATCTTCGACTTCGGCTTCTCTGGCGCGAGGAAGTAGTCCTTGTTGCGGATAAGCCCGCCGAAGCGGAAGCGCTTTATGTAGCTGAAGCCGTAGGAGCCCTCCTCGTACACGCAGGTGAAGTCGAGCGCGTCGCGGTCCTTCTCCTGGTTGTAGCGCATGACCGCCATTAGGTCCTTGTCGACGAACATCTTCTCCTCGGGCTGAACTTTGCGGAAACGCCCGCTCTTCCAGACGAGGATGAGCTCGTCCAAAGAAGAGCACTTGAAAAGCTCGTCGCCGTTCCTGAGCCCAGAGCCGACGTAGTTGTTCTCCTTGTCCCACTTGATCGTGAGCTCGCTCGCCGTGATCGCGCGGACGTCGACTTCCTTGAACGCGCCAGACTCGACCTTCGTGCAGCGCGGGTAGCTCTTTGCGTACTGCTTGACGAGGCCCTTCAGGTACTTCACGACGAACGCGCGAAGGTGGACGAGGTTGTCCCTGACCTCGCGCTCCTCCTTCTCGATCGCCTCGATCTCCTCGCGGTTCTTGTTGATGTCGAACTGCGAGATGCGGCGGATCTGGAGCTTGAGGAGACGCTCTATGTCGTCGTCTGTTATCACCTTGCGGCGAAGCTCCTTCATGTGCGGGACGAAGCCGGTCCTGACGGCGTTCCTCACGCCCTCCATCGTCTTCTCCTGCTCGATGCGCTTGTAGATGCGCTCCTCGATGAAGATGCGGTCGAGCGTACGCGCGTGGAAAAGGTCGTCGAGCTCTCCGAGGCGGATCTCCTGCTCGCGCTTCGTGAGCTCCATCAGGCGGTCGACGTTCTTCCTCAGTATCTCGGTCACGCTCATGAGGCGCGGGCGTCCGCCGTCGAGGACGACGGGGCGCGAGGAGATCGACTTCTCGCAGTTCGTGAACGCGTAGAGCGCGACTATCGCCTTCTCCTGGCTCTCGCCCGCCTGGAGCTCGAGCTCGATCCTCACCGTGTCGCTCGTGAGGTCGTGGAGCTTGCGGACGGGAACCTTCTTCTTCTTGATCGCGTCCTCTATCGACTCGGCGAGCGAGTCGGTCGTCTCGCCCCACGGAAGCTCGGTGATGACGAGCTTGTTCTTGCCGTCCTTCTCGATCTTCGCGCGGACCTTGACCTTGCCGAGACCGTCCTGGTACTCGCTCACGTCCATGAGGCCGCCGAGCTGGAAGTCGGGGTAGAGCTGGAACGGCTTTTTCTGGATGAGCGCGATCTCGGCTTCGAGAAGCTCGATGAAGTTGTGCGGGAGAATCGCAGTCGAAAGTCCGACCGCGATGCCGTCTGCGCCCATCATAAGGAGCAGAGGAATCTTCGCGGGGAGGTAGACTGGCTCCTCCTTGCGGCCGTCGTAGTTGGGGACGTAGGTGGTGGTCTTGCGGTTGAAGACTTCCTTTTTCGCAAGCTCGGTGAGGCGGCACTCGATGTACCTGACCGCGGCGTGAGGCATTCCCGTCAGGAGCGAGCCGAAGTTACCCTGGCCGTCGATGAGATATCCCTTGCCCTTGCCCCACAGCTTGTTGGCGAGGACCACGATTGCGTCGCCGATCGACGCGTCGCCGTGCGGGTGGTACTGCATCGTCTGGCCGACGATGTTGGCGACCTTGGTGTAACGACCGTCGTCCTGCTCGTAGAGGGCGTGCATGATGCGGCGCTGGACCGGCTTAAGGCCGTCCTCGACCGCGGGTATCGCGCGGGAGCAGATGACGTACGCCGAATACTGGCGGAAGTTGAAGTCGTAAAGCTGCTGCATCGGCCCGAGGCCGGTGAGCCCCGGCTTTGGCCGCGAAGGAGCAGCAGGCGCCGCGCCCTTCTGTTTCTTTCCCTCGCTCTTCGGCGGCTCCGCGGGAGCGGGCGCGAAGATGTCGAGGTTGTCGAACAGGCTCGGCGGAAGATTCTCCTGGTTGTTGTCTTTCCCCTTTTTCATTTCGGGATATTATATCATACTGCGGGCGATGCCGTTGCCGCTTTTGCCAACGGGCTTGGCTTCGCGTTGGATGTTGGTGTACTGTGGCTTGCTCTGTGCTGGTTTGCCTTCCAGTGTGCGGTCACGGTCGGGGCAACCGTGCTCGCCCTTTGAGGCGGGCGCCTTGCCCGTCCTTCGACCCACTCGCCGTATACATATACGGCTTCGGGGTCGAGTCCTGTGCAATCCGCCTCGCCTAAAAGGGTTCCGCACCCCTGGTTGACATCGCCTTCGGCGACTCCGCTTCGCTTCGGGGGATACCGGCGTTGGCCCAAAACAAAGCCGCGCAGTGCACCCTCGGGAACTGGGCAAACGTCGCATGCGTTCGTCACTCCCTTCGGGGAAAAGCGCGACTCCTCCCGCGCGCTGCATCCACCGTCCGCAGCGCGATACTTCGTCGGCGGAATACCGCCTCCTCGTCTCGCGCGCGTCCGCTGGCGCATCACGCGAACTGTCGTCGCGCCGTTCCCCTGCGCACCCCTCTAGCGACCGCTTACGCGGCTCACTTCGTTCGGGGGATACTGCTCCTCACACATGCGCCGTTAGCCCGACCTTCCGCTATGGCGCGTTTTTCTTCGTAGCATCTGCGCTCGCCGACATCTGTCGGCTCGCTTAACTACCCCTAGCAACCATAATTTTTGAATTTCTTTTTTGCGCGTCAGCGCAGGGAGAAGACAGCAAGGAGAAAAAGGGGTGCGGGGGAAAGGAGGAGTGGAAGGAGA
>CACZHC010000146.1 GCA_902780865.1 uncultured bacterium | reverse complement strand
GTCGTGTTCTCGTTCGTGAAGCCGCCGATCCACGGCTGGGCGCTGCGCCGCATGATGCGCGGCCGCGAGATACCGCGTCCAAAGCTCGAGGAGGCGTACGCCCGACTTTCGGCCGTGACGCGCTGGTGGTTCGAGCGGCGCGACCGCGACGGAAACGGCCTTGCGGAATACGACCACGGCAACGACTCGGGCTGGGACAACTCGACGGCGTTCCTGATGCTGCCGCCGGTCGAGACGCCGGAGCTGCAGGCCTACCTCGCCGTGCAGATGGACGTGCTCGCCGATGTCGCCGAAAAACTTGGACGCGCGGACGAGTCGGCCGTCTGGCGCGAACGCGCGAAGACGCTTGCCGCGAAGACGGAGAAGCTGCTTTTCGACGACAAGGGCCGCCCGCTCGTCAGGCAGGTCGCGACAGGGAAGACCGCCTCGCCGCCGACGCTTCAGACGCGGCTTGCGATGCTGGCCGGAAATTTTTTCTCCGAGAAGGTGCGGCGCGAGCTCTCGCGCGAAGTGCGCGAGGAGGGCTACAGCATGGGGCATTCCCTCGCGTCGGAACCGAAGAGCGAGTGGTTCGGACGCAATGGATACTGGCGCGGCCCCGTATGGGCGCCGGCCGTGATGCTCGCTGTTGACGGTCTTCGCGCGTGCGGGGACGAGGATTTCGCGATGAAGGTCGCGCGCGAGTTCTGCGACACGGCGGCGAAGTCGAAGTTCGCGGAGAACTTCGACCCGATTTCGGGCGAGCCTCTGTGCGACCCGGCCTACACATGGACGGCGTCGGTCTTTCTGGTGCTGGCGCACGAGCTCTCCGAGCCGTGCCGCGACAAGGTTCTTGTCCAGGCGCTTCCCGCACGCGACTGGCGCGAGGCGACGCCGCTCGGCAACGGGCGCCTCGGGGCGCTTGTCCACGGCCGCGCTTCCGACGAGCGCGTCACGCTCAACCACGAGGCGCTCTACAACTGGGCGAGCCGCGGCGAGATGCCCGATCTCTCGGGTCTTCTCCCAAAGGTTCGCGCGCTTCTCGCCGAGGGGCGCTTCGCCGAGGCGAACCGGCTCTACCCCGACGCGCTGAAGGCGTCCGGCTACAAGAGCGCGACAGGCAAGTTCTTCCCGACGTTCGACCTGTGCCTCCGCTGCGGGACCGACGGCGTCTTCCGCGATTACGCGCGCGAACTCGACATGACGCACGGCGTCTGCACGGTGCGCTGGACTGACGACGGCGGACATTGGGAGCGCACGTCGTTCGTCGGCTGCGCGAACGGCGCGGGCGGTCCTTTCCTGATGCGCGTCCGTCGCGACGGCAGGCCGTTCTCCGCCGAGGTGTCTCTGCCGCGCCACGACCTCATCGACTTTCCGGACTACGGCGGATGGGATGACTTCTCCGCCGAGGCGGGCACAAGCGCGCTCCTCTCCACCGTGAAGACGCCGGACGGTCTCTCCTTCTGCGGCATGGCGCGCATTCTCTCGACTGACGGCGAAGTCGCGAAAGTCGAGGGGGCGAAGGGGAAGATTCCGTCGCTCCGCGTCGAATCGGCGCACGAGCTCGTGCTTCTCGTCGATGTCAGGGACAGTGCGATCTCGTTCGCCGACTTCGAGGCGTCCCTCGCGCAGCTCTGCGAAGGCCGCCCGTTCGACGCGCTTCTCGCCGGACACTCCGCGGAGTTCTCGAAGCGCTTCTGCGCGTCGACGTTCTCCCTCGGCGCGGCGGATGCGCCGCGCGAGTCGAACGAACGTCTCCTGCTCGACGCCTATGCAAAGGCACCGGATGCGCGGCTTGTCGAGAAGATGGCTGACTTCGGGCGCTACCTTCTCCTCTCGTCCTCGGGTTTCGGCTGCGCGCGCCCCGCAAACCTCCAGGGCGTCTGGAACGGTGACTATTCGCCTGCATGGGGCGCGACGTACTTCCTTGACGAAAATGTCGCGATGATGTACTGGCAGGCGCTTCGCGGCGGAATGCCCGAGACGCTGCTGCCTCTTTTCGACCTGCTCGACCGCTGGAAGGAAGACTTCCGGACGAACGCTCGGCGGCTCTGGGGCTGCCGCGGGCTCGTTTTGCCTCTCTACATGGGCGACCGCGGCGGGCTCAAGGGCGACTTCCAGCCGCATTGCGTATACTGGACCGGCGCGGGCGCGTGGATTGCCTCGTTCCACTGGGACTACTGGCTTTGGACGGGAGACCGCGCGTTTCTTCGCGACCGTGCGTGGCCGTTCCTGCGCGAAGTCGCGCTCTTTTACGAGGACTTTCTCCGCGAGGGCCCCGACGGGCTGCTTCACGCCGCGCCAGCGGTCTCGCCCGAGAATTCGCCCGCCGTCGAAGGCGGTGCGAAGGTCGACGTGTGCGTGGATCCGACGATGGAGATCGCGCTCGTGCGCGAACTTCTGAACCACGCGCTTGCCGCCGCGTCCGAACTCGGGATAAACGATGCGCAGACCGCGCGCTGGCGCGCGATGTTCGCGAAGCTCCCGACCTACGGGACGAACGAACGCGGCGCCCTCCGCGAATGGCTTGACCCGCGTTTCGGCGACAACGACCACCACCGGCATCTGTCGCATCTCTATCCTCTCTTCCCCGGGCGCGAGATCGCGCCGCACCGCGATGCCGCGCTCTTCGCGGCCGCGAAGAAGGCGGCGGAGGCGCGGCTTGCGACGGGACTCCCCGACCAGACGGGATGGAGTCTCGTGCACATGGCCTGCGTGTGGGCTCGGCTCGGAGAAGGGGATCGGGCACTCGGGTGTCTTGAGCAGCTTTTGCGCTGCTGCACGGGCCCCAACCTCTTCACGCGCCACAACGACTGGCGCGGCATGGGCGTCACGCTGGAGATGCTGCACGGCACGACTCCGCCCATCCAGCTTGATGCGGCATACGGTTTTTCCGCAGCCGTGCAGGAGATGCTGCTCGGTGTGGGCGAGACGTCGCTGCGCATCCTTCCGGCGCTGCCCGCTGCGTGGGACCGCGGGTCGATGAGGGGCCTTCGCGCGCCGGGCGGAGTGAAGGTTGATATTTCGTGGGGAAACGGAGAGTGGCAGGCGGCGATTTCGCTGGACCGAGACTTTCCCGCGCGAGGAATCGACGTCTATGTGCCGGGCCTCCCCGAACCGCGGCGTGTCAACCTGAAGCCCGGCGACACTGTCAGGCTGTCCAGCACGCTGTAATGGCATACCGCGCTGGGCATCGATTCCGCCCGTCGGAACATAACCGAATGGGATCCTAAGATTTAGCGGGGCCGGCATTCGCCGACCCCGCCGTATTCAGGACGGCAATAGCGCGTCCCGACTTGAATCCGATTTTACTTCGCGAGCGAATCGGCGGCCTTGCCGGCTTCGTCCGCGGCCTTGTCGGCGGCCTTCGAGAGGTCCTTGCCGGCCTGCTCCATCTTTTCGGAGAGCGTGGGCTCCTTCTTCTCGCATCCGGTGAAGAGGACGGAGGAGGCGAGAGCAGCCGCGACTGCGGCGACATACATGCACTTCATTTTTGTTTTCCTTTCGATTGCGAGCCGTGGCGGGCACTGTGTCCGTTCCGTGCAGGCGCGAATATTATACCATATTCCCGCCCTTGCGCTTCGCAAGGCGATCATGCAGCAAAGCGGCAGGATTTGGTATAATATCCCAATCATGAAATGGACCAAGTCTCTCATCCAGACGCTCCGGGAGAATCCCGGCGACGCAGAAATCGACTCTCACAAGCTCCTTATCCGCGCGGGGCTCGCGCGCAAGGTCGCAGGCGGGCTCTACGCATATCTCCCCCTCGGGATGCGCTCTCTCAAGAAGATTCAGCAGATTGTCCGCGAGGAAATGGACCGCGCGGGCGCGCTCGAGATCGTCTCGCCGATCCTCCAGCCCGCGGAGCTGTGGCGTACCACTGGCCGCTGGGACACGATGGGTCCGAACATGTTCAAGCTCCGCGACCGCGGCGAGCACGAGTTCGCGCTCGGTCCGACGGCCGAGGAGGTGTTCACCGATTTGGCAAAGTCTCTCATCAGTTCCTACCGCCAGCTGCCCGTCACGATCTACCAGATACAGTGGAAGTTCCGCGACGAGACGCGCCCGCGCTTCGGCCTCATGCGCTCCAAGGAATTTCTAATGAAGGACGCCTACTCCTTCGACACGGACGCCGATGGCGCAGACAGGAGCTACTGGAACATGTACCATGCCTACGAGCGCATCTACGCGCGCTGCGGGCTCAAGGCCGTCCCCGTGCAGGCTGACGGCGGCGACATGGGCGATTCGATGACGCACGAGTTCCACGTTCTTGCCGACGCGGGAGAGGACGGCATCGCGTTTTGCGATGGCTGCGGCTACGCTGCGAACCTCGAGAAGGCGGAACGCCGCGCCGCGCCGTGTGCCGACGCCGACTGCCCTGCGTTCGAAGAAGTCGCGACGCCCAACGCGAAGACGATTGAAGAGGTCGCCGCTTTCCTCGGCCTTCCCGCCGACCGTTTCGTCAAGTCTCTCGTGTATATTGCCGACGGCAAGCCGGTCATGGTGTGCGTTCAGGGCGATCGCGACGTGAACGAAGTGAAGCTCAAGCGCTTCCTCGGCGCGAAGTCTGTCGCGCTCGCCGATTTCGGCACCGTCCTCAAGGCGACAGGCGCGAACGCGGGCTTCGTCGGCCCCGTCGCTCCTGCGGACGCATCGCTCAAGATCGTCGCGGACATCGCGCTCAAGGGCGCGAAGGGCCGCATCGTCGGCGCGAACAAGGACGACTTCCACCTCAAGAACGTCGACCTCGCGCGCGACGCGAAGATCGTCGACGCGGACTACGCCGATCTCGTGGTCGTGAAGGACGGCGACATCTGCGCGAAGTGCGGCAAGCCCATGGCCATCAAGCGCGGCATCGAGGTCGGGCAGGTCTTCAAGCTAGGCACGAAGTACTCCGCCGCGTTCAACGCCGTCTACAAGAACGACAAGCTCGAGGATCACGTGATGATCATGGGCTGCTACGGCGTCGGCGTGAGCCGCACCCTGCAGGCCGTCATCGAGCAGTGCCACGACAAGGACGGCATAATCTGGCCCGCGTCTGTCGCGCCGTACCAGGTCATCGTCGAAAACCTCGATCCCGATAAGCCGGAGGTGACCAAGGTCGCGGACGATCTCGAGTCCGCGCTCGAGGCGGCAGGAATCGACGTAATCGTCGACGACCGCGCCGAGCGTCCCGGCGTCAAGTTCAAGGACGCCGACCTGATCGGCTTCCCAGTCCGCGTCGTAGTCGGCGCGAAGGGGCTTGCCAACGGCGGCGTCGAGATTAAGCGTCGCTGCGACGACAAGTCGAAGATGCAGGTCGTCGCGCCTGACGCGGCGGTAGAGGCGATCAAGGCCGCGCTTGAAGGAGAATAGTATCATGAGGACGGACATAGTAATTCTTGCGGTTGCGGCCGTGTTCGCGGTCGTTGCCACGGGCTGTCGCACCGTTATGGGGGCCACGGCGTACGGCGAATACAAGGCGCAGACGAAGCCGTCGGCCGATGCGTCGCAGCAGGCGCTCCTCGCGAGGGTCGGCGCGGCGGTCAAGGATGCCGCGGGCGACACTGGCTTTGAATGGGAGTTCACGGTTCTGCAGAGCGACGAGGTGAACGCGTTCTGCCTCCCCGGCGGAAAGGTCGCCGTCTACACCGGCATCATGACGAAGTTCGCCAACGAGGCGGAGCTCGCCTGTGTCGTTGCGCACGAGGTGGGCCACGCAATCGCGCGGCACGGCGGCGAGCGCATGAGCTGGTCGCAGCTGCAGGCGGCCGGAACGCTCGGGCTGTCGCTTATCGGATGTGGCGACCAGATGCAGCAGATATACGGAATCGGCACGCAGTATGGAATACTGCTTCCATACAGTCGTAGCCACGAGAGCGAGGCCGACCTCATAGGGCTCTATCTTATGGCGAAGGCGGGATACGACCCAGAGGCCTCCGTCACCTTCTGGAAGCGCTTCGGAACGGGGAACTCGTCGAAGCTCGGCGAGCTCGCGTCGACGCATCCGTGCGACGAGACGCGCGTCAAGAACCTCTCCGAGCACATGGACGAGGCCAAGGCGCTGTACCAGAAGTGCGCGAAGAAGCGGGGGCTGGGCGTCGCCATGTCCAACGGCCGTCCAACCTCGTGATCCCCGCACCGTTTGATATGTAACGGTGGCGCGTACGCGGAGGGGGCGTGTTCCGGCTTAGGGCTCGCTAGTTTTGCCGCGAATACGCGGCAAAACTCCGGCGAAAAAGCCGGCGGCGACATCGATTTCGCGGTCTTTCACATTTTGCCAGTGCCGCCGAGCCTCTCGGCAAAATGGCGACGCGTCGAAATCGGGTCGCTTCCGCCTTTTTCCCTCGCCCTCGCGTTCGCTTCGGGTTGGCTCGTGCACTGCACGAGCCACCGACAAGCGGCGGTTACGTCGCGTCGCATGCCGCCGAAACACCCCCTCCGTTCCCGCGCACTAATCCAAAATCCCACTGGAGCTTACCCATTTTTTGACCGCCAAAGTGCATCTCGCCCCGATAAATAAAGGGTGGTGTGCGCTTTCACAAGTGAAATGGGCGTTTTCTCCTGGAAAGAAGA
>CACZHC010000145.1 GCA_902780865.1 uncultured bacterium | reverse complement strand
GTGATGGCGGCGCGGGCCATCGAGAACGAGCGGGCGCGGCGCATGACCGTCATTCTCGCGACGTTCGTCCCGTGCGGAGCGAAGACGGTCATCATCGCGATGTTCGCGGCGCTCTTCTTCCGCGAGCAGTGGTACGTCGCCGCGATGATGGACGTCGTCGGAATCGCGATCATCATCCTCGGCGGCATCGCGCTCAAGAAGACGAGGTTCTTCGCGGGCGAGGCGTCGTCGTTTGTCCTCGAGCTCCCCGCGTACCACATGCCGACGGTATCGGGCGTGTGGCACCACACGTGGAACCGTCTCAAGGGCTACATACTCAAGGCCGGTCTCGTGATATTCCCCGCGTGCGTGTTCCTCTGGTTCATCATGCACTTCGACTGGTCGCTGAACCTGCTCGCCGACGAGGAGATCGAGAAGTCGATTCTGCACGGCTTCGGCTCGTGGCAGGGCGCGGCGGCGTCCGTCTCCGCCGAGATCGCGAAGGAGCAGGCGACTGCGACGCTGAAGCTCGTCACCGTCGGAATGGATGGCGTCTCCAGCGGTGCGCACATCCAGAATTTCTTTGCGGCAATCAGCGCCTTCCCGAAGCTTGCGGCGCTCTCGTTCATGGTGTTCAACCTGTTCGTGCCGCCGTGCATGGTGGCGATCGCGGTCACGTTCCGCGAGATGGGTTCGCAGAAGTGGGGATGGTTCGCAATCGGCTTCCAGCTCTTCGTCGGGTATGTCCTCGCGCTCAGCGTGTACAGGCTTGGCGTGCTTTTCGCGGGCGGTGGCTTCGGAATCTGGACGGCTGTCGCGATTCTTGTTGACCTCTGGTGCATCTGGATGATCGTCAGAAAGGGGAGCGGGAAATGAACTACGAGTCAATCATAGTTGTATCCGTTGTCTTGATTCTTGCAGCGCTTGCCGCCTGGCGGGTCGCAAAGAAGGGTGCACCGTGCGAGTGCGGCGGTTCGCGCAAGGCCTGCTCGCACAAGGGCGGCCGCTCCTGCTGCGACTGTTGCGGAGACTGACATCCAAAACTTGATTTGCGGATTAAGGTTATTATGCCGTTTAAGTTAGACAAAGCTAAATAGATTAGATAGAACAAACATAAACTGTACACACAAACTCAAGAAAGGAAACAAGAATGAACATCAGAAAAACGGTGTGCGCTGCGGCAGTCTTCGGATGTGTCGCGGCAGCTATGGCGGCGGACGAGGTCGCCGAAGCAGAGAAGGGGGAGGTCGAGGAGACGCCGATAGTCTCCGCCGAGTTCGGCCTCCGGCAAGGATCCGATCCTCACGCCGAGCGCGCAGCTCACGTTCTTCGACTGGGCGTACGTCGGAGTCGAGTCGATCTTCGACCTCACCAAGGGCAACGGAAAGCGTGGCGACTACGGCAACCGCGCCGGGAAGTGGACGACCTTGGATGCGATTGTGGGGCTCTCGCACGAGTTCGAGCTAACTGACGGAATCGGGCTTTCGGTCGACTTCAACTACATCTACGAGTACCTGCGCCGCCACCGCTACCACAATACGAGCGGTGCCGACAAGGACATGGGCGACACGCAGTACCTGAACCTTGAGCTCGGATTGACGGGGCTCTGGCTTGAGCCCACGCTCGGGATCGAGCGCGACCTGATGGCGGACGACGGCACGTATGTGAACCTCGAGCTTGCCCACACCTTTGCGCTCATCGGCGACGACGACGATCCTACGCTCACGTTCACGCCGTCCATCGGGCAGGGCTTCGGCGACAAGCACCGCACGCGCGGCTATGACCTTGCCGGCGACCACGGCGGCCTTATGGACACGACGATCAAGGGCGAGTTCGAGTGGGCGGTCTGCGACCACGTCGCGCTCACGGCCTACATCGCCTACAGCGACTACTGGTTCGACTCGAAGCTCCGCGATGGCGCGCGTGCCTACAACGGCGCCTGGGGGTCCAGCTGCGACCACTCCTGGACCTTCTACGGCGGGATGGGCGTCACCGTGTCGTTCTGACGGCGTCCGGTTCGGCGGGCTTGGCGTAGTGATGGTGGACGCTTCCGTTGTTGCGCCCGACGCGGTGGGATCCGCTCCTGTAGCAGCCTTCGTGTCGGCGGCCTGTGTTCTCGGACTTGCATCCGGCGAACAGAAATCCGGCGGCGAATAGCGAAACAATCAAAATCCTGGACATGTGATTCTCCTTTGCGTGATCGTCAGATGTGAGTCATGGCCTTTTCGACGAGGCGCTTGCCGAGGGCGCGGGCCCGCGTTGAAGAACATCGCGAATGGCTTGTTGTCGATCATTTTGGTTTTTCCCTCCCCTCAAATTCTTTTGCCGAGATCGAAAGCCGCCTTCATGAACTTCGTCTTCTTCACGGCGCCGGGTTCGTAGACGCCTCCGGCCTTGAGGAAGCCCTTGATCTTCGCGCCCTCGAAGCAGTCGACGAAACCCTGGAGCGGCGCCTTCACGAGATCCCAGTCCATGTTCTCCGCCATCGTTGCGACGAGATAGTACGGCTTGCCGTTCGGCTCCGGCCACTTCGCGACGCAGCGGTCGAAAAGCGCCTTGAGCTGACCGGCGATCGAGAAGTAGTACACGGGCGTGCCGAACACGACGGCGTCCGCCTTGCATATCTTCTCGACGATTGCGTTGGCGTCGTCCTGGATCACGCACTTGCCGAGCTTCTGGCAGGCATAGCAGCCGGTGCAGAACCCGATCTTCCTGCCATTAAGCCGGATTACCTCGGCCTTGTTGCCCGCGGCCTTCACGCCCTTGGCGACCTCCTGGCAGAGCGCGTGGGAGTTGGAGTTCGGGCGGAACGACGCCGAAATGATCAGGACGTTCTTGGTTTTCTTAATTGTCTTCTTGGTGGACATTGCTAACTCTCCGTTGTGTCTTGGACTTGGTGCGCTACCGCGCATTGCTCCAATAGTATATCATTTCGTCTGTACGAATGACACCTCAGAGACGTATCCGATGTCAGGTGTAAAAAGTAGATCGTCCTGTCAGTCTAAATGTGACATGGGTGACTATCGTTATCTAATCAGTGGCAGCGGCCGTTGGCGCGGCGCGGACAGTTCGGCTTGGCTCCTCCCGTGCCGAGGCAGCGGTAGCAGATTTCGTTTGCGAGCGGTGCGCCGGAGAAGTAGTCATCGAGGTTCTTGAGCGTCGTCTCGGCGATGTTGGCAAGCGCCTCGTGCGTAAGGAACGCCTGGTGCGAGGTGACGATTACGTTCGGCAGCGAGACGAGAAGCGAGAGCGTCTTGTTCTGCCGCGTAACGTCCGAACGATCCTCGTAGAACCATTCGCTCTCCTCTTCATAGACATCCAGCCCGGCCGCCCCGACCGTTCCGTTGCGCAACGCCGAGAGCAATGCCTCCGAATCGACGAGTCCGCCGCGCGACGTGTTGATGAGAGTGAAGCCGTGCTTCGCCTTGGCAAGCGCCTCCGCGTTGATGAGATGCTTGGTCTCGGGCAGAAGCGGACAATGTAGCGAGACGATGTCCGACTCGGCGAGAAGCCTGTCGAGCGTGACATATTCAAGCCCCGTCGCCGGATTCGGGAATGCGTCGTATGCGAGGACTCGCATTCCGAATCCCTTGCAGATGTCGGCGAAGATGCGTCCGATCTTTCCTGTGCCAACGATACCCGCCGTCTTGCCGTGCAGGTCGAAGCCGGTGAGTCCCGACAGAGAGAAGTTGAAGTCGCGCGTCCTTGCCGCCGCTTTGTGGATGTGGCGGTTGAGCGACAGGAGCAGCGCAGCCGCATGTTCCGCGACGGCATACGGAGAGTAAGCCGGAACGCGCACGACCGTGAGCCCCGCTTCGTACGCCGCCTTGAAGTCGACGTTATTGTATCCGGCGCAGCGCATGGCAAGAACCTTGATGCCACGCTTCACAAGCCCCTCGACCACGGCACGGTCAATCTCGGCGTTCACGAACGCGCATGCCGCGTCGCATCCGTCGGCGAGCGGCAACGCAGCCGCCGTCAGCCGTGTCTCGAAGTAGCGTATCTCGTACCGCCCGTTGTTCTGCCGCTCGAACGACTCCTTGTCATACGGCTTCGTGTCGAAAAACGCAATCTTCTTCATTCTTGACCTCCTTCACGAATCGATTATCTTCCCGTCGAGCGAGAGGGTGACAACCTGCCAGGGGATGAACTTGCCGGAAGCTTGCAACGCTTTTTTCACAGCCATTTCGAGTCCGCCGCAGCATGGAACCTCCATGCGCACGATGGTGACGGAATTGATGTCGTTCTCGCGCAAGATCTCCGTCAGCTTCTCCGAGTAGTCAACGGGATCGAGCTTGGGGCAGCCGACAACCGTCACCTTGCCGCGCATGAACTCCTGATGGAAGTTCGCGTATGCGTAGGCCGTGCAGTCGGCGGCGATGAGCAGCTTAGCTCCCTGGAAGAATGGGGCCTTGACCGGCACCAGGCGAATCTGGCATGGCCACTGGGATAGTTGAGAGTTTGGAGTTGTGAGTTGAGAGTTGTCTTGGCGGGTCGGAAGTGGCGCAGCGACACGGTTGAACTGGCGCATCGCCTTGCCGGGGCAGCCGCCTGGTGGCGGTGTATGCCCCTCGGGATGCAGAGCCATTCCTCCGGCTTTCATCTGTTCCTGCAACTTCGCCATCTTCCGCTCCTGCACGGCCTTTTCGTCGTATGCGGCGGCCTCGCGCTCGACGATTTTGATCGCACCGGCAGGACACTCCGGCAGGCAGTCGCCCATGCCGTCGCAGTAGTCGTCCTTGACGAGCTTCGCCTTTCCGTCCACCATCGCAATCGCGCCCTCGTGGCAGGCGTTCGCGCACAGCCCGCAGCCC
>CACZHC010000144.1 GCA_902780865.1 uncultured bacterium | reverse complement strand
TCGATGGTTTTGGTAAAATATAGGGACACCTATGAAAAACGAAGATACCTGTCCATGTAAGAGCGGCAAGACCTTTGGGGAATGCTGCGGTCCTATCATATCCGGCGAAAAGAAGGCCGAGACTCCCGAGGCGCTTATGCGCGCGCGGTATTCGTCCTATGTCACCGGCGATGTGCTGTTCTTGAAGTCGAGCGCCACCGATGAAGTCCAGGCCGAGTTCGACGAGAACGCTTCCAAGGCGTGGTCTGCGGCCGCCGAATGGCACGGCCTCGAGATCATCTCGACCGAGAAGGGCGGCCCGAAGGACAAAGAAGGCATTGTCGAGTTCCGCGCCCTCTATACCGCGAACGGCGAATTCTGCAACCACCACGAAGTCTCGAAGTTCGTGCGTCAGGGCAATGAGTGGAAGTTCGCTGACGGCGAACTCGTAGGCGAGACGCCGACAGTTCGCGAGGAGCCGAAGGTCGGCCGCAACGATCCGTGTCCTTGCGGCTCCGGCAAGAAGTACAAGAAGTGCTGCGGCAAGGGCTCGTGATTTGAAGCCGTCGGCGTTTCTCTTCGATCTCGACGGGACCTTGGTCGATACCGAGGCGCTCTGGACTAAAGCCATAGTCGATTTTGTCGTCTCCCGTGGTGGGAAGACGACGTACGAGGAGATTCTGCCGTCCGTCATCGGGCGCAACTGGCTTGACATCGATCGCTCTCTGCACGACAGGTTCCCCGAAATTGGGGAGTCTTCGCCAATGAAAGACGCAGTAGAGCTTCGCAGATTCTACGAAGCATACGCTAACAATCCGTCGTCCATGCGAATTGAGGGGTCGATAGCGTTTTTCCGCGCTGTCTCGAAGATTGCGCCGTGCGCTATAGTCTCTGGCTCGCCGCATGACGATGTTGTCGCTGCCGCGAAGCTGTGCGGCATAGACGACTGTCTCACGCTCGTCCTCGGCGCGGGCGAGTATGAAGCCGGCAAGCCCAGCCCGAGTGGGTTCCTTAAGGCAGCGGAACTTCTTAAGGTCGCTCCGGCGGACTGCGTAGTCGTAGAGGATTCGACTGTCGGCGTGAAGGCAGGTGTCGCAGCCGGAATGAAAGTCATCGCGCTTGATCGCGCGGCACTTGTGCCGCAGACATTCAAGGGCGAGACATGGCGTGTTAAGGATCTCTCGGAGATCGACGTCGGAAAGGAGTTTGCATGAGCTCGAATCCCGACTACGATCGCTGGTACGCCGCGCGACACGTTCGCATACTCCTTTCTCCGACGCACCGACTCGAGACGTTCGGCAATACGCTCGTTAACTACCATCTCATTTCCGAGCTCGACGACCATCCGGGGAAGATTCGCGTCCGCGAAGGACGGCTTGAGGCGCACCAGCCGCTTGTCATTGCTCCTCATTTTACCGAAGTGACGACCGAGGGCTTCAGCGACGAGGCGAAGGCATACGTCGAGTGGCTCAAGGCAAACGAGGAGAGCATGAGGATACTCCGCTACGGATATTGTCTTAAGACGGATAACTTTTCCGAGCAGATCGTCACAGATTCGCTTGCTGCCGTCACCGAGCGCGTGAAGAGCGAGGTCGTGGCGTCGCGCGACGGATTTGCCGCGGTGCTGCAGGGCGTTGACGAGCCGTGGGACGTCGCGCTCGTCGAGCTGTGGCGGCGCGAGGTGGACAAGAGCTGAACATGGAGGCGGCTATGGAAAGAAGAACGAAGATAATAGCGATTGCGAACCAGAAGGGCGGCGTAGGGAAGACGACGACGGTCGTGAATCTCGCGGCGGCGCTTTCGGCGCGCAAGCGCACTGTGCTCGTTGTCGACCTTGATCCGCAGGCGCACGCGACACTCGGCCTTGGGCTTGAGAAATGCCAAGGAGTATCGCTCTATCCTGTCCTTCTCGGCGAGAAGCAGATCGCGGACGTCATCCAGCCCACCAAGTGGAGCTGCCTCAACGTGATTCCCTCGGAGGTCGATCTTGCTGGCGCGGAACTTGAACTTTCGATGCGCGACGATCGGCTTGAAATCATCAGGAACGCGCTCGCGCCAGTGAAGGAGTCTGGTGCGTTCGACTACATCATCCTCGACTGCCCGCCGTCTCTCGGCATTGTGATGACGAGCTCGCTCGTCGCGTCCGACGGCGTTCTTATTCCGATTCAGGCCGAGTTCCTCGCGATGGACGGCCTTGCCCTCATTACGGGCTCGATAGAGCGAATCCGCTCCGCCGCGAATCCTGCGCTTGAGCTCAACGGCATCGTCTTCACGATGGTTAATTCTGTTGCCAAGCTGACGCAGGACGTCATCAACGAAGTGAGGGGGCATTTCGGCGACAAGGTCTACGAGACTCTTATCCCCCGCAACGTTCGCGTCTCCGAGGCGCCGTCGATGGGAACGCCCGTAGTATTCCTCGATCCGCGCTCCAAGGGCGCAGAGGCGTACAAGGCCTTTGCCTGGGAATTCATGGCGAAGAACCCGACGCGCTTTGACGCGCCGCCTGCACCGGTAGCGCCGGCAGCACCTGCGCAATGACGCTTTCCGTCGTCATAACGACGCGGAACGAATCCGCGAACATCGCGAACTGCATTCGCGCGTTCGACGGCTTTCGCGGCGATGTCGAAGTGATCGTAGTCGACAACGCTTCCACCGACGACACGAAGTCAATAGCTGCGTCTCTCGGTGCGAAGGTCTTGGACAAGGGGCCAGAGCGCAACGCCCAGCGGAATCTCGGCTGGCGCACCGCCGTTGCACCGTGGGTCGTGATACTTGACGCCGATATGATAATGCCGCGCGAGACAATTGAGGAAATGCTTGTCTGCGCTTCGCGCGACGATGGAATCGCCGCCTACTGGATTCCCGAGGTCCGCACTGGCAAAGGGATACGCGTCAAGGCGCGCAATTTCGAACGATCCTTCTACAACGGTACTTGCATAGACGCGCTTCGTCTTTTCTCGAAGGAAATCCTTGAAAAGACAGGTGGCTATGACGAGAACCTGATAGCGGGCGCAGAGGACTGGGAACTCGATATCCGTGTCTTTGAGAAAGGCGCGAAGTGCGAGGTCTTGAAGAACCATCTGATACACAACGAGATGCGCCTGACGTTCAAGAGGATGCTTGAGAAGAAGGCTTATTACACCAAGAACTTTGCCGCATATCAGGCGAAGTGGAAGGGCCATCCTGCGGTAAAGAAGCAGTTTTCGCCGTGGTACCGTTTTGTTGGCGTGTTCGTCGAGAAGGGGAAGTGGAAGCGCCTCCTTCGCCACCCCATTCTCGCATGCGTAATGTATTTCGAGCGCATCGCCGTAGGGGTTGTCTATCTAAAGAACAAAGGAGCTACGGAGCGAGTGAGCGAAGCGGAACGAACGTAGTAGCGACCACCTTATGTCAGACGGAACATACGAACGGCGAGGCCCGCGCGAAGCGGAGTTAAAGCATCTTCAGCGCCTTATCGACGAGCAGCGCGGCAAGACCACTCCAAAACCTGACGGCCAGAGCGCAAGCCACCAGGACAAGCTCAGGTCTGCACGAGTCGTTTCCTGATCGCGATGGCCACGGCTTCCGTGCGGTTGGCGGCGTCGAGCTTCACGAGCAGCGTTTCGACATGCTCCTTCGCGACTGTCTTGCTGATGCCGAGCTGATTGGCGATCTCGGTGTTGTTGAAGCCCTTTACTAGCGAAGCGAGAACCTCCTGCTGCCGAGGCGAAAGCGCCGGTGCGGGAGGATCGAACGCGAGGATTCCCTTTACCTCCGGTGAAATGAACCTCTTGCCGGTGGCGACGGTGCGGACGGCCGTGAGCAGCGTGCTGTCGTCTGCCGACTTCATGACTGCCCCTGCTGCACCCGCTGCGAGCGCCGCGGCGATTGTGTCCGAGGTGGAGTAGGATGTGAGGACGACGATCTTGGTGTTCGGCAGCTTGGCGTGGATTTCGGCTGTTGCGGCGACGCCGTCCATCTTCGGCATCATCAGGTCCATGATGATGATGTCTGGCTTGAGCTTGAGCGCCTGACGGATGGTCACGTCGCCATCGTCGGCCTCGCCTACTACGGTCAGGTCCTTCTCCGCTGCAAAGAGGGACTTGAGTCCCATGCGGACTATCTTGTGGTCATCTGCGATCAGGATGGAAATCTTGTTCATTGTCAGTTCTCTTCGGGAAGTGGTGTGTTGATTGCGATGCGGGTTCCTTTGCCGGGCGCGCTTGTGATGTCGGCCGTGCCGTCAAGGGCCTTCACCCGTTCCATCACGCCTTCAAGTCCAAAATGCCCTTGTTCCATTCCGGGACGGGTCGTGGGGTCGAACCCCGAGCCGTCATCCGCGACGGAGAAGAGAAGTCGGTCGCCGTCGATGGTTCCTGCGACCTTGAGCGTTGTCGCGTGGCCGTGGCGCACGGCGTTTATGACGAGTTCGCGGATAATGCAGAGGATATTGTGAAACGCGTTGTCCGGTATTTTCCGCCGCGGCACGTTGAAGCGCACATGCAGCTTTGCATCTACGATGTGCGGCTGAAGGGTGATGCGGATGGCTTCGTCGATGTCGTTTTTCTCGAGCGCCTGGTTGCGGAGGTCCCAGATGCAGTTCCTGAGCTCTGCGCGCGAGGAGTTGATCGTCTTGAGCGCTATGTCAAGGTGAGGGGCCGAGTCTTCGCTTGCCGCGGGCAACGCCGCCTGTGCCGCGCGGATTTCCAAAGCAGCGCCTGTCAGATTCTGGACGACGGAATCGTGAAGTTCGGTAGCGAGGCGCATTCGTTCGATTGCCTTGAACTTCGCATGTGCCGTCTCGACCTGTTTCCGCGCGAGTTCCCGGCCTCGCCGTTCTACGAGGACGCGCAGCGAGGCGTTCCAGATGAGGAAGAGGACAAGCACGCCTGCCATGGCTGAGAGTATGAACAGAAATCTCGTGGATGTCAGCCATGGCGGATGCGATATGACGACGATGTCGTCTCTCCCGCGCAGTATCAGCGTCAGTCCGCTGATATGGGGCATGTCGGCCTGGGCGTCGTAGTCGTTGGTCTCAAGAAGGCAGACTCCCGTCGCCTCGATCTGGCATCCAAGTTCCAGCCCATCTGTCGCCTCGGGGCAGGAGCTTGTGTCGAGCTGGATGAGAAGCCCGTCACAGTCGAGTCCGATGCGGCCTTCCGCGTTGCCGAGCGAGGGCAGATTGCGGATCGTGCCTCCCAGGGTGATGAGCTTCCCGTAGTAGGAGGGCTTGAAGGTGATGGAG
>CACZHC010000143.1 GCA_902780865.1 uncultured bacterium | reverse complement strand
AGGGAATCACTAAACGGAGAGACTGCGTATGCTTACGATTCACGTCTGGCCAAAGCGGCTTAAGGAGTTTTTGCTGACCCATCCCCTTTACAAGTCACCTCAATAAGCTCTGACCCTTCATTCCCCTGCCTCGGTTACACCTCCTGCATGCCGAAGACGTCCATGTCAAGTCTGCGCATCTCTTTCACAAGGTCGGCCTTGCGCTCGTCCCATGCGTTCGGCGCAGCGTTTCCGGGCGAGGGATATGCGGACGTAGGTCCTGAGGATGTTCGCGGACCTTCCCGTCCTTCAGCGCCGCGACAAGCGCGGCGTATTCGCCGCGGACGCCCGGCATCACAAGGTCGTTGCCGGCCTCGGCGTGGCGCAGCTTGTCGGCCGAATTCCACCAGTCCGTCATCACGAAACCGTCGAAGCCCCACTCCTCGCGCAGCACTCCCGTCATCAGGTCGTACGTCGTCGCGCAGTAGTCGCCGTTGAGACGGCTGTAGCTCGACATGACCATGTTCGGATGCGCCTTCCTGACGACTATCTCGAACGGCTTGAGGTAGATTTCGCGCAGCGTCTTTTCGTCGACGATGTTGTTCTCGTACCCGCGCTCGAACTCCTGGTTGTTGACGGCGAAGTGCTTGACGGTCGCGGAGCGTCCGGACGGCGTCCCGTCCGTGTTCGTCTGCACGCCCTTCACGACCGCCGCGCCCATGAGACCCGCGACGAGTGGGTCTTCGGAGAAGTACTCGAAGTTGCGTCCGCAGAGCGGATTGCGGTGGATGTTCACGCCCGGCGCAAGCCAGCAGTCGATGTCGACGAGCGCCATCTCGGACGCGACGGCGCGTCCGAAGCGCTCGGCCGCAGCGACGTCCCAGCCCTGCGCAAGCGCCGTAGCGCATGGCCAGGAGACGACGGCCGACGCCTTGGCGTTGTACTTCTCGCGCGGATCGCCGAAGTTGCCGAGACGGACGCCTGAAGGTCCGTCGGCCATAGTGATCGCGCCGAAACCATACTTCTCAGAACTCCACGTCTCGCCGGCCTCGCAGTCGACGCGTCCCTTCTTTACGCCGCCCACGCCCGTGCCGCCGTCGACCGCATATCCCTCGCCGTCGAATATCCTGCCGTTAACCACGGCGGCGAGTTCTTCGTCCGTGAACTGCGCGACGAGATCCTCGACCGTCGCCTTCCCGGCGAGCACATCGCCCATCTTTACGAAGGCGGACGGCTTCGCGAGCTCCTTGCGCGCGGGCGCGGCGGATTTGCCGCGGAAGCGGTTAGTCACTTTCTGCACGACGATGGCCTCGTCGAAATCCATTTTCGCCACATGGATGCGACTGTCGGGCGAGCCTCCGTCGCTGACAAGTATCGCGCCGCCATCTACCTCCCATTGCGCCTCGTCGTCATTGTAGCTCGCGATGTCCATCCATTCAAACGACAGGGCGACGGTCAAGGACGCGCCAGGCGCGATCACTGGCGTCTTTGCGAAGGCGCAGAGCCTCGTTTCATTGAGAGGACCCTCGTCAAACCAGCACATGACGACATCCGCCCCCGCCACCTTGCCCGTGTTTCTGACCGTCACGGGAACCTTGACGTTTTTCAAGCGCCGTTCGACCTTTGCGGGCGTCAGCTCGAACGTCGTGTAGGAAAGGCCGTGGCCGAACGGATAGCGCACGATCTGCATGTAGTCAATCTTATTTATGTCGAAGTATCTGTAGCCGACCGTTTCCTCGTAATACTCGATTTCCGAGGTCTGCCAGCAGTCGGTCGTCGGGTAGTCGCCGTAGCGCTTCGCCCACGTGTCGACGGTCCTGCCGGACGGATTCACCTTTCCCGTCAGAATGCTCGCTACCGCATCGCCCGTCGTCTCGCCGAGGAACGGGACGAACACAAGCGCCTTGATTGGGTACTTTTCCATGAACGACGTATCGAGCACGCCCGGCGCGTTCAGGAGGACAATGACGCTGTCGAACGCGGCGCATGCGTCGGCGAGAAGCCGCTCTTCCTCGGCGTGCAGACGCCATCCGCCGGGCGCCTCGGGGATGTCCGCCGACTCGCCCGAGCCGCGTCCGATCACGACGACGCACTTCTTCGCGCGCTTGCCCTCGGCGAGCTTCGCGAACGCGTCATGGGCGCCTTTCGGCTCGTCGAAGCGCCGCGTCCACTTGTCCCAGTCGCGGTTTAGGCGGCTGTAGTCGCGCTTGGCGAGGTCGTCGCGGTAGAGCTTCGCGAAGTCGGCGTCGATCTTGACGCCCGCCTTTTCGAGTCCCGCGTCGATCTGCACGGGATCGTGCGCGAGCATATCGCCCGAGCCCCAGCCCATGCGATGGCAGAAATATCCCGTGATGCCGACGAGCGCCACTTCCTCGTCCGCCTTGAGAGGCAGGGCGGAGTCCTTGTTCTCGAGCAGCACGATTCCAGCCGCGGCCAGGTCGCGCGCAAGCCAGGCGTTGAGTTCGCGGCGGGGTGGACTTGCGAAGGACGAGAAGCCGACCATAAAGGCGGCTAAAATGGTCAGACCAGCCTCCACCGCGAAAAGGTGGCGGCACTTCTCGGTATGGATTACTCTTTTTCCCCTCATGGTGCAGTGCAGTCTACCATAGCATCCTGCCTACCGTCAAGGATATACACACACTAAATCATATACAGTAAACATATGCAGAATGGCCTGATCAAATGGGGAGACACCCCTTTGGCGTTGCTGTTTTTGTCGCCCATTTCGATGTTTTCCTTCACTTTCCTCATTTCAACGGCGTTGGGGGTATTATAGCGAATCTGCCACTTGCCTTTCAACAAAGTCCACGCGGCCAGTCGGGGTCAGGAAGTAGGTGTCTGGGCCGGGCTTCGGCATGCCGTCACTGAATATCAAACTTGGGCGCACATACTTATTTCTAAAAATTTGCGAGGCTCCTCCTTTGTAGACAATCACACCCGCCTTCTCGCAAACCTTGAAGCACGTGCCGCCCCACTCCTTCGGACATGTCAGCTTCAAGGGCTGGTCCTTGTCCTGAGAACACAGCAGTTCGCGCGGATCGATGTTCGCCGTGACCATTACAGGGAATTTGTCATTGTCAGGAGGATTTACGGCGATGCACCAACTGTCTGGATAAGGGCATGGGGCTTTGTCTTCGCCAAGCTTCGCCCACAGCGCCTGGACAAACTGCGTCGAGTTCGAGAAAGATGAGGGGTCTATCCAATCCCCGCCCGATTCGTGTTCCTGATTATCTTGCATCATGAAGACATATAAATTCCGACCACGCATAGCCATTGATTGAGATTGGGCGTGCCTCAACCCAAATGTTGAACAAATGAAGATAGATGGCGCGATGAGACCAGCGCCAAGAAACAACACCAGCAAAAGAAACACGCCCAGGCAGCCCAGCGCGTCTGGCCGTCCGTCTTTCGCCTTCGCTTTGAACCATCTCGTCGAGACCGGCAGGTTCAGCAAGACAATTGGACCGGCAAAAAGCAACAGCGCAACTAATCCAAAAGCCAACGCCCCAGCCGACATAGATTCACACAGGACACCGACAGAGACTATCAAACAAAGGAACAATACAATCGAATTTGGCATGATAAACCACACGCGACGTCCGCGTCGCAATGAAAGAACCATGCCAAGTGTTAGTGCAAGCGGAAAAAATGCCGCAATAAACAACGACGGATCGCCGGACAAGCAGATCCCGACGACACAACCCAAAACCACGAGCGCGACATATGTCCACCCGAGGGCTTCGACAATCTTGACTGGCAGCGGCTTTTTCATTTCAGGAACAGTTTACCAAAAATTCGTGAGTAGCGAATTAGAAAATTACACCGCAATTATAAGGTGCCAGCATTTCGTAATCTTCGGTCTTTATCTCGCCCGTCTTGAGGTCGACCCTGCAACAAATG
>CACZHC010000142.1 GCA_902780865.1 uncultured bacterium | reverse complement strand
GCCGCCGCAATATCCATTTCCTGCGACACCTCGATCTTGTCGAGATACTCCACATACGTCAAAGTGCCGAGCAGCGTTTCGAGATCTACGGGACAGACATCATCTTCTGCGCCATTCTTTCCACTTGGCATCTCATAGCCAGCCATCCGCAGCGCAGTCTGCGTGACATTCAGAAAAGCCCTGTAACGGCGGACAGCGGAAACATCGGGCGGGACTATCTTGTCGTCACAATCTTCGATTGCAAACTGCAGGACACGAGGCAGATCGGCATTCTCCAAAACCGCCTTCTTCCCAATCGGGGCCTTGAGCTCCGCCCTCAGGACGAGAACCGCGTTTGTCCCCTCGGCAGAACACGAAAGCTCCACCTTCTCGTCCTTGCAGAAAAAGTCAGGCAGCGCGCCGTTCAGCTTCTTCACCATAAACGCCAGCGCGTCGGAAAGCCTGTTCGTGACCGAGAACTCGCCATACCCGGGCTGTGCGTACGTCATAGGCGACTTGAGATTCCGTGCCCGTTCCGGGAAGACGTCCATTGTGACGTTCGGATAGGCGTTCGAGGCGACGATTGCCACGTCCGCCCACCCGATCTCGCCCTTTGCAATCTTCGCAAGCTCCGACGACTTCACCTTGATCTCCGCCTCGCCGGGAACGCATCCGACAACGCAGACAGCGGCTACCACCGCAACGCACGCAATCATCATGTTCTTCATTGATGTCTCCCTACGATTGTATCCGGGCGAAGTCGTCCTCAAGCGCGCGAAGGGCTGCGCGGGCCTCGGGACGCGCAGTCGTGCGGCGCGAGGGCGCGGATAGGCCCTTCTCAGCGAGCGCGGCGCGTTTCGCGGCGCGCGAGGCACGCCACTCGTCCCATGTCATGCGGATGACCTTGCGCTCTGCCGCATCAGCCATTCGAGACGTCCTCCCTGAGTGCACGCAGCTCGGCGAGGACGCCGAAGTCTGGAAGTGCCGCAAGACGTTCCGCCTCAACCCAGTCGAAACGAGAGTCGTTCACGGCCGCGACCATCATCTTGCGCGCTGTCGCGGCAAGTTCCACCGACGGCGGATAGTTCGCAATGAGAATGCGCTCCACAAGCGCGAGCTCCGGCGGAATGATCTTGACCACTCCGTACGGAGTCTCAAGCTCGCGCATCGGCAGGGCGGTCTCGCACTCCAGCAGGCCAAGAAGATCGACGCAGAGCCCGCATACCATCCAGCTCCGGGACACGCCCTTTCCGCCAAGCTCCGCAATTACCTCTTGCATGACACGCGGCGGAATCGCCTTAAGCGACCTTCGGCAGAAGTCGATGTCGCCCGACATGTATCCGCCCTCGGTGTAGAACTCGACTGCGCTTCCGCCGACGACCACGAGCGGAAAACCCCTGCGCTGGAACATCGTCGTGACAAGGCCGGAAAGCTTGAGCGCGCGCTCAAGCAGATCTGTGGTGGACTCAATCTCGGCCACCGCGGACTTTACGTCGATTTCCATGCTTGACATTATACCAAATCCGCGGCGGATGCGCCGCGCGATGGCAGAGGGTCCGATTCACGTTCCGTCGGCAGACGGAGGTTTGCGCGCCTCCTTGGGTCTTCCTGTGTGAACCAGAAGACGTCCTCCGATCAGGGGCATTGCACGTCACCGAGGAAAAGGATAGAGCCGCTGCAGCTATCCCGGACGACGAAAAGGAACGGACGGTCTGCGACAAACTGACGCGGCGCAGTGTCTTCTGCCACGGCGGCGCATTGCACCATGACTGCGGTCGCGGCGGAGGCGGTCGTTCCATCCTCGTCGAGCGCGATGCATGCCTTCTGAATCGCAGCGCGGATGTACAGCGGAGCACGCATGTCTGCGATACCGCCGAAGTCCGCGTCCCTGGAAAACGCCATTCCCATGCCCATCGGGACAAGCATCTTCCTGAGGTCATGCGTAACGTCAAACTCGAATTTCGGCAGCGCAATCTTGACGCGGCCATTCCACGGATTTTCCGCAAGGCGGCCCAAAAGTGTCCCGCCTAACCTGTACATGATATCTTTGACTGTATTCGAAGGCGACGGCAGCAGGACGAGCATTTCAAGCGAACTGTCGGAGTATGGGAGCCGCAGCGCGGAGCATTCAGGTGTTTCAAGGATTTCAGCCTCGCGGGTGTCGTGGACGAACGGCGTCTCGACATCCCCAGTTGGAGCATGAAAGACCTGTCCGTAGGTGGCGCTGCGCCTGAACGGAACCTGCCATTTGGCCTTGAGGTACACAGCACCGATCGCAACAAGCGCCGTATCTGGGTCGTCAAGCGCGGGTGGACTCAGCAAGCCCGCGATGCGCCCATGCGTCCGCTCCGCGACGAATCCATTGATGGCCCTACGCCCAGCTTCTCCCATCTCGGTCGTGCCGACTTCTGCGTCAAAAGCATCGCGACAGATAGAAAGAAAGTCGCTGCGGACGTCAAACCCAGGTCGAAGCCAGACCGAATCGGAAAGCTCCACCTCTACGTCGTCGCTGGCCGAGCGGACAATTGATTCACGCATCTGGCGGAATGTGGCGGCGACGACATCGGGCGCGGGGATGTCTTCTCCGCCAATCTGCAGGGCGCGGGCCATGCCGTGCGACGTGTACCCGCGTGCGCCGGTCTGCAACATCGCGAACAGCGAGGCAACGCCCCAAGGAGAAAGCACGACATTTTCGTCCTCACCAGCCAGAGATGCGGCTTCATAGTACAAATTGGCGGCGAACTTCTCCTGCCGCCATTCTCCCGGAGATGCGTCGTCACGATGATCTGTCCAGCCGCCATCGTTCTCGATGTCGATGCCGCAGTGCTCCTCGAACCATTTCGAAAGCGCAAGGCGCGAGGATGACGACAAGCGCAAATCTATTCCTGGGAATCCCTTCACGCCAAGAGCGTGACCATGGTGGATTGCCGAAAGTACGAGCCGCTTGTTGCCCTTCCACCAGTCGACGCCAGGATAGCCGCAGCAGCAACACGGCATACTCGAACCCGAGAAGCGGAACATCTTTCCGAATTCCGCAAGCTCCGTCTTGTTGGTAATGACATACAAAACGTCGTCCCTGTCTGGGTCGCCATGGCATCCGCCGCCGCCCTTTCGTATAACGACGCGATCGGCATCGGCGATTTCCGCCTGGAAGGCCAAAGTCCGCGTCCTGCCACCGACGAGCGAACCGTGCCACAGCGCGGCTAATCCCAGAACCACCTGAAGGACCGCAAGCGGCGCAAGGAGAGAGACAAGCCAGACGCGCCACTTGCCAAGCGATTTCTCCACACGGCGCGGACGCAGCAGGCCGAACGCAAGCGCGACGGCAGTAAGCGACAGCGCCATGCCGGCATACATGTCTGCCGACCAGAAAGGAACGGCAATAATGCCCAAAACAAACGTCGCGGGGAATGCCCATTCAAGGTTCCGCACCACCGAATACAACCGCCTCGGACTCTTGCTTACTTCTGCCATGCCTGACATTATAACAAATCCGCGGCAGATGCGCCGCGCGACACGCGGCATTTCACCGATGATATTTGATATAATAGCCTCCTCAAAGGAGAACACGATGAAGCATGACATTTTCTGCATTGTAGTCGGCATTCTTATTGCGCTCACAGGCGGTGGCGGATATCTGCTTGGACGGAACTGCGCAGTGCAATCCGCCGAACAGGCGAAGTCTCAAGCACAGGAAGAATTCAGGCTGCGATACGGTTTTGGGGACGTGCTGCTTGTAATGCAGGATACACCA
>CACZHC010000141.1 GCA_902780865.1 uncultured bacterium | reverse complement strand
ACCGGCTTCGCAAGATGCCCGACGACATGCCCTGTGAGACGATCCATCAGCGCGAACTCGAGAACGCGCTGCGGCTTTGCGTTGCCGCCGAAGATGACCATGTGTTCATACCACATGTCGTCGACTTCGACGACCTGGCACGGTAGAAGCCCGACGCGCGTGAGCCGCACGGTCGGCAGGAAGTCTATCTTCGCCTGGCCGAGACCGATCCGCGCCGCCTCGAGCGAGCACTTGTCGGGCGAGACCATCATCAGGTTGCGGAGCGACCAGCCGGGCGGAGGCGTCGTCTCGCTCCAGGGACACGGCTCGTCGGCGGCCGGACGGTAGCCGAAGGTCGCAGCGTAAAGCTCGCGCCAGGTTCCGACGCCGGGAACGGCGACGCCGTTGACGAGATCGAGCATCAGAGCCCGCCACGCCGGCTTCACCTTGCGGCGGTTCATCAGGACGCGCGAGTGCCAGTGCTCGACGAAGACCTTGTTCGCCGCGATGCCCTGGGCAGACACACGCCTTGCAACGCGCCTGTCGACACACGCCCACACGCCGACCTTCTTGAACTGGTCGAGCTTGCGGTAGAGTGACTTGAGCGAAATCCCCTTGTAGCCCAAGGGCTCAAGCCGGGACGCGATCTCGGCGGCGCAGCGCTTCTTGTCGGCGGCGCGGTCGAAGACCTTCAGGGCGTCGATGAAAGAGAGCGTGCGCTGCGCCTCGTCGCTCGGCAGCAGCTTCAGCAGCTCGTCGATCTCCACCTTCGTGACAATCAGCGGAGTGTCCATTACTTCTTGCTCCTCGCCTTGAGCGCTGCTGTGGCGGCAGTCGCAAGCTCCTGAAGGGAAGCAGTCACGAGCGCCAAGTCCGACATGTCGATCTTCGCGAAGACATCGCGCTCTCGCCAGGCCTTGTAGACGGTCGAGATCGGCTCGCGGATCGCCGCGATCAGCAAGGCGGGCGAGTTCGCGACTTCGTCAAGCGCGGCCGCCTCGTCCGCAGCGGCGTCCTTTGCCTTTCTTCCTGCGCCGTCGCGCTTGCCGCCCCAGGACGCGTGAGACTTGATGACGCCGATCTCGATCATCGCCTGTCGCACCGTCTTCTCTTCCATGCCGATGGTCGCAGCCTCAAGCTCCTTCTTCAAAATCTTCTTGTCAAGCGACACGCCCTGGGCAATCCGCTGGACGCCGATTGTGCGCTGGAAAGTCTCTATATATTTGTCGGCGGTTCTCTGGGTAATGTCAAGATTGCCGTCACACCAATTCGACCACTGACCATAGCCAAGCAGCTGCTTCTGAATCGCAAGCTCGCGCCCGGCTTCAATGATGTGTGCAAGTGCCACGCGTCCGGCGACGCGGGCGTGGGAAAGGTGGAAGCGGACGCGCTCGGCGGCGTCTTTAGATTCGCACTCCTCGAAGACAGGCAACGGCTCGACGACGACTGGTTCCGCGACGACGACCGCGTTGGAGTTGCGAGTTGCTTTGGATTTCTTCATCTTAGATATTTCCTTCCTCGGGTTCGTATTCGTTTGACTCGATGTAGCGTTCTGCTGCATCGCGTGAAATCAGGTAACGGCCATTGATGACATTGGCCGCGAGCTTGCCGGTCTTGATGTCGGCAAGGATGGGGTTCGCCGAAGCCAACCCATACGCAGCGGCAATCTCCGCCGGTATGAGGATCGGCTTCTTCGGCAGCTGTGCGACGTTCATAAGTTCTTTCTTTTTAACGCAGAGGCGCAGAGGCGCGGAGTGCGCAGAGTGTTTTGGGGGTCTGGGGCACAGCCCCAGATTCTCTGCGTCTCTGCGTCTCTGCGTTAAGATAAAACATGTCAGGTGTGTTTGATGATGCCCACGGCGTGGCAGCCGGCGGGTACGGTGCCGCGTCGCTCGATGATGATGCCGTTGCGCTCGATGATCTCCGTCTTCGGCTTCGGCGCAAGCGCGTCGCGCCTACGAAGATTGGCGAGCATCCGCTGATGTGGCGAGAGTTTGCGAATGCGCGCATTGCACCGCTTGGATTCGCGCCGCTGCAGCCTCAGCCGCCCGGCCTTGCACTCTTCCGAGCAGCAGACCTGGGAGCCGTGCGCGGGCTTGAAGACCTTGCCGCATTCTGGGCATGTGCGGTCGTGGATCATTAGCGAGTCCTCCCGTAACGAGCGTAGATCTTGATGCCGATTGCGATCCCGAACGCCACGCCGCCGGCGAGGGCGAGCGCGGCCAGGGAGAGAAGCTGGGTGGCATTGATGTCGATAGGATAGCTCATTTTGTTTGTCTCCTTGTTGGTGGTTAGTCGTAAAGGTCATCGTCGATCGGATCGACGCCGAAGTCGTCTGCACCGTCGCAGTCGCATCCGCCGCCAAGTTGGGCGTCGTCTTCGCAAGTGTCTAAGAATGGGCAGTTCGAACACCACATCTTACGTGCCCTCCTTCATAAAGATCTCAAGCTGATCCAGCGCGAAGTCGAGTTTGTTGATCGCCTCGTAAATGTAGGTGGCCACACAGGACGTCCCAAAGTAGGTGTCCTTGTTTACGATGTCGGCGTCATTCAGCGCTTTTGCAACTTCAATGAGACTCTTCCGTGCAAGCACGGCCTTCGTCATAAGTTTGCGCAGCTGCTCTAACTGTTCTTTTGTCATCACTTGCCCTCCTGATCAAAACCCCGTTGCATTCTTGGCAGCTGTTGCAAGCTCGCGAGATATTTTCATTCCCTCGCCCAGGATGGCCACCGTCTGCGCGATGGCAACAAGATCATCACGCCCATCCTTGGATGGTGAGACATTGAGGACGCAGGTTATCAGAGCGTCGCGATTCTTTCCCTTCAGATCGTTCAAAGGGATCCCGCGAACGTATGCGCGATTCGTGAGGAATGTTGCAAGCTCGTGGTCGTCTCCCACAGCCGGGAATAGGACTTGCCATATCGCCCGGAGCGCCAGCACGTCGCCACTGAATGGATTGTTGTTATGTGGTTTGCTCATTGGTTTTGTCTCCTTGTTGGTGGCTGGAAAATTACTTGTCTTCCTTCTTCAGAAGCCGCTTGTGTTCAATGAAGTCGGCCTCGCTCATGATGACTACATCGCGATCGCGACGGTCCCAGCTGCACACGACTTCAAGCCCGATGCGGCTCAAGACTTCGATCATGCCGCCGATGCGGGCGCGGTTTAGCTTTGAGCAAAGCTCGCCCTCGTGAAGAACTGCATGACAGTGAAGCTCGCCGATCCGCTTCTCGAGGTAGTCGGCGTCGGACTGGTCAAACTCCGCCAATGGATCTGTCGTCTTGTCGCTCATCTTACCTGCCCTCCTGGATCGCGTCGAGAAAGAGATACCACATCAGCGCGATAAAACCAGCGATCGGAAAAGCAAGCGGCCACACCCCTTCCACAATTGCATAATACGCCAGCGCTGCTCCAAGGATGGTTTGTACAATGCACCCGATGCCCGTCAAGATTTCCAAGATGAACATCACGACATCAAGGCACCGACTAACTATGTTCCTCATCTTACTTGCCCTCCTTCCCCTGGCGCTTGAGCGCTTCGCGAAGTGTCGCGGGTTCGAAGGTGAGCCCGCGCTTGCGTAGCTCAACCGTGAGGCGACGGGATTCGCGCCGACCGGTGACGACGCGCCATAGATGCTCGCGCGTGACGCCCAGCTCTCTTGCGAGAGCCGAGGCGTTCGTGATGCGCGAAACGGTTTTGATCTTTGCCTTGACCATTATTAGACCTCCACAATGTGTGCTGCGCGGTGCTCGATAAAAGTCCACATGGGGCTGCGCTCGACGCCATACGGCACGATGAGAACCATCGGCTTGAACTTCTTCTCTGTCTTCTCGTCGAACTCGTCGCGGATTTTGGAGAGCGTCTTCGTAAGCGCCCTCGAACCGACTGGCGCGTGAACGACGCGCACCGTGTCGGTTGACGCGATTGCGTCCGCAACCTTGATGTACCCGTTCTCCTTCACGACGACGAAGCCGTGTGCTTCGCAAGCCCAGGCGTCGAGAATCGGGAAGTGAATTTCCGGCGGCATGGAACGTTCCACTTTCATTAGGATGCGCGTCGCCGGCCTTGCTGTTTTCTTGCTCATTTCTTTTGCTCCTTCCTTGTTGGTGGTTGTTTTGGTATACTGTTGCTCGTCTCTTGTGACGGTCAACGCGGATAGTATACAACAAATCTGTATCACATGTCAATAGGGGAAATCAGAAATGTATAATACAATTTTGGGTCAGCGCCTTCGTGAATTGAGAGGGCCTTCCTCGCAATCTGAAATGGCAAATGCTGTCGGTATAAAGTGGCAATCGTGGGCTCGCTACGAACGCGGTGATGTAGCTCCTGGAGCCGAGATATTGGCTAACATTTGCCGAGCACATGCAGTGTCGGCTGATTGGCTGCTCGGCCTCAATGACGAGCGCGGCGTATCTGCCGCGAAGCCACCACCTTCAACCATCAACCTCGACGAGTTACGTGCGACCGCCTCGCAGCTTGCAGAGGAATCGACTGCCCTTGCCGGCACAATCAAGAAACTAAAGAAGATGCTGTGAGGGAGTATGAGTACTCTAGCAAAGATTAAACATATTTTCATAAGCCATTCGGCAGATGCTGACAAGAAAGAGGCAGCTAAACTCTATGAATGGATCAAGGTTGCCTATACGAATGTTGAAGTGTTTGTCTCGTCATTCAACAGCATTGAATGTGGCGACGAGCCAATGGGAACCTTGGTTGAAGGACTAAGCAAAACAGATGCCATTATACTTCTTATGACTCCAGCTGCTATGCAAAGCTTTTGGGTTGTTTTTGAAGCAGGGTTTATATTTGGGAAATTCCGCAATCAAAAAAAGCAACACAACGTTCTGCCAATAGTTTGCAAGGGTGCGAAAATCGCTCAACTTCCCAAGCCCATACAATCTCTCATGCAAGCCAAAGACATCTCCGAAGGAGAGGGATTGGAGCAGGCAATTGCAAAACTTGATGCGATCCTAAAACAAACGCACACAAAGTCAATAGAGTCATTACGTGACACCTTATCTCATAAACCGTATGTTGCCACGCCTTTTGCCATTCCAAGAAGAGACTACGAACATAGACCAATAATGTAGCATCTTCCAACCCCCCTGCAAGCCCCTTGCAGGGGGTCTTTTTTTGCCCTGAAAGCGCGGCACATCTGCCGCGCCAAACAATCAAGTTGATACGCGGCAAATCTGCCGCGCTTTTCAATACGATTTTACTTGACATGCCCGTTTTTATTGATTCAAATTGATTCACTTTAGAACCAGATTCCAAAGTTGAACAAGTTGAAAAGCCATTTTAGCCATAGTAGCCTGTCATAATAATCGCGCCGACCGGGAAGCTCACCCGAACGGCACTCCTACTGGTGGCAGTGGAAACGCGGATGCCGGCTCTCCGTGCACCTCAAACCGGCCCCCCTGGGAGGGGGAAGAGAAAAGGTGAAGGTTAAGGTGAAGGTGGAAGAATGGAGAACGAAAAGAAGAATTCTGAAATCGACGAACTGCTGAAGATCGCGGCCGCGGCAAACCTCGAAGGCCTCGACTTCCTCTCGCAGTTCACCTACGACCAGCTCGCCGACGGCTACAACGGCATCGGGCCGGAGTTCCTGCCGCCGGCCATCCGCGCCGCCGTGTCGAAGTTTCTGCGCATCTTCAAGCCCGCGGCCCTCGGCCACGACCTCAGGAACGAGCTTGGCGACGGGACGCGCGAAGGCTTCTGCGCGGCGAACGAGGAGTTCCTGCGCAACTGCATCAGGCTTGCGGCCTACCACTGCCGCGACGACTACAGGCGGCGGAACCGCGCCGTGTCCGCGGCGATCGTCCTCTACGAATTCGTGTCCGCCGATCGCTTCGGCTGGCGTGCGTGGCAGGAGGCGAAGGATCGCCACGCGGCAAAACTGGCTTCAGACAATTCCGTCTGGAATACAAAGGAGTAAAAAATGAAAGCACAACTCAAGCTCACCGCAATTCACCTGTTGTTCATCTGCCTGGTCATCGCCCTCGCGTATGTCATCGCCGGGTGCAGCGTGACGAAGATCAACTACGAGAAGGACGAGAAAGGCGTGGTCTCTTACCGCCTCTACCGCAACGACCACTGGCTGAAGACCAGCGGTACCGGCATCAGCGTGAGCGGTCGCCATCCGAGGAGTTCAACCGCACGATGATGACCTACACCTCGGCGTTCATCCAGCTCGCGCAGATCGCGGCGGCTGCATACAACCCGAGTGCGAGCATGGCGGCGGCGAAGTCCGAAAGTAGCAAGGCAGGGTCGAGTACGATCGTACTGGAAGCGCCAAAGGCGGAAACGCAGCCGGATCAAGTGGTGGCGCCAAAGGCGGAAACGCAGCCGGATCAAGGATGGATCATGCTGACTTCGGCGCAGGGGACGGGGTCGCAAAGTTCCACGGGGAACAATGCGGCAAGCGATCCACACGCAGCCGAATGCACCGACGGAAGCTGCACGACTGGTGCTTGCACCGACGGGAGCTGCAATCGCTAACCGACGCTAAACGACCCTAAAGGACTCTATGGAAGTTTCGGACGGACTCACGCTCACGCTTGGCGGCACGACAATCGGGCTCATCATCAAGGAGCTCCTCGCCTGGCATCGCTCGCGCAACCAGAAGACGCGCGTCGAGCCGACGCCGCTGCCGGTGACGACGGAGAAGACGCCGAAGTACGTGACGGTGCAGGAGTTCAACAAGCACGTCGAGGACAACCAGCGCGACCACGAGAACATGTTCGCCCGGCTCAACGCGAACGACAAGCTGACTTCGAAGCTGGAGGGGATACTGGAAGGCATCCGGGAAGACCTCTCCGCGATCAAGAACAAACTATTCAGGACGAAATAGCAATGGACGCACTTGACAGACACGTTATAAAGACGGCCCTTGAGACCCTGAGGGCGGCGGGCGGGACGGGTCTCAAGAAGGCCGCGCTCCTCTCGCAGATCGACCTCGCCGCCGGGGCTCCCACCACCGACGAGCAGCGCGAGGCGGCGTTCACGCTCATGCGCGACCGCGGCTGGATCACCTTCTACATGGAGCCGATCTGGCACGACCAGCGCTGGGTGCTCACCGAACGCGGCCTCACCGCTCTGGAGGGGATGTGATGCCGACGCGCAGCGATGCCTGGGAAGCGCAGCTCCCCGCCGAAACGGCGAAGGAGCTCTACCGCCTCACGAAGTGCCCGACCGAGGAGGAGGCCAAGGCCGGTCGCCCGTGGCTCAGGGACTTCGACCGCGACGTGCTGCCGTATCTCTCATTGCATGGGATCGTCGCGCCGAGCCGCGCGGGCTGGTACCGCTTCCTCGGCCGCATGCGCGAGGACGAGGCCGCGCAGACGATCATCTCGGTCGAGACGTCGAAGCGCATCGCCCAGGGAATCCAGAGCGCGGAGATCGACTACCGTCTCGCCGCCGACATGATGACGGCGCTTTCGATCGACGCCGCAGCCAAGGGCAATGGCGAGGCGGCGAAGATCCTCGGCGTCACTGCCGCGAAGTACGCAAAGGCCGCGCTCGGCGAGGAGAAGCTGAAGCTCGATGCCGCCCGCCAGAAGACCGCCGACGAGCAGCTGAAGCTCGC
>CACZHC010000140.1:6404-6983 GCA_902780865.1 uncultured bacterium | reverse complement strand
CCGTCTCACGTCAAGCTGGTATTCCACGCCGCTTTCCGTTTCCACTTGATCACCACAAAAGCTGGAAAGGCTGTACGCTCCGGCACAGACCCATATGCGAAGTGCATCTGTCTCACCCTTTAACATGACCCAACTGTCAGACGCGCTCTCCACGACGAGATCGATGCCACAGCTTTCGGCAAAATCGCGCCGAACCTCGTCTGTCCAGCGTTGAGCGCCGCATATGTCAAACTCGCAAACAACCATGCGGTCGAAAACCATGGCATAGGCTTTTCTGCTATCGATGTCGCCGCGCACTTCCACTGTCTCAAACCCATGAAAAGGCTGTTTCAATTCAAGTTCCCGCGAGAGGAATAATCCGTCTTCACAAGAATCCATGATGCAATTCGTCCTTGAATTCCAGTCGATCTTGGAGTCGAAGTCAAAGCCCATGAATGCAGCGCCAGTGGAATTCGTGCATGGTGTAAGCGCAAGAATAGGCATATCACGTGCCTCGTCCTTTATTTCCGCTATCATTTGATCAAGTAGTTCTATGTGTCGTTTCTTGCCCCGCGCCCTCTCTTTGGAAACATTAGCCCC
>CACZHC010000140.1:445-6351 GCA_902780865.1 uncultured bacterium | reverse complement strand
CCGGCTCGAATACATTCTCGGATAATTCTTCAAGGCATCCCCATTCCGCCTCGTTAACATTATTCGTATCTGGTGAATCATCCGTATAAACGCAGCCTGTCCCCGCGAGCGCGAGGAACGAGACGAGAATCATTCGTGCAAAGGGTTCCATGGGTTGTTCCTTTCTGCAACACATTCCTAAGTTTCTCCTTTTAATCGCAGGATACTTTCTCCGAAATTACTGTGGATATTATATCATGTTTTCTCCGCAGGAATCACTCCTTTCCCTGCTTGACTTCGTGGGTGATCTTGAGCAGCGCGAGATTCAGCTCGATCGTCGTCTTCCGCGACTGCGTGGAGAGGTTGTCGCCGATGAGGCTCGCGAGCTTGTGTCCTGCCCGCGTGAGCAGATTCGCCTGCTCAGGCGAGCCAGCCTTCTCGGTCTGTATCGCCTCCATGTCGCGGACCATCGACCGCACCTGCGCGTAGGTCTCTATGATGGCCAGAGTTGCTCGCGTCGCCTGCGCACTCTTCAGCACGGTTGCAAGCATGTAGAGTCCTCTCTCTGTGAAGGCGTGCGGAAGGTATTTTAGATTTGATCCTCTTCCTCCGTTCAAGGTAACATTTTGTGACCTTGAACATTCTTCATCCGTCAATCTCAGAATATAACCATCTGGGAATTTTTCTGCGTTCCGCTTGACAGCTTGGTTGAGCGCTTTGGTTTCAACCCCATACAGCGCGGCAACATCGCGGTCAAGCAGCACTTGCTGATTGCGGATTGTGAGCATACGGGACTGTACGGCGGCGATGTCAATCGCCTTGAGTTCGTTTGACTTTTTCATGTGCCTATTCCTTTCGGCGTTGTGTCGGCGCATTGCGCGGCCGGAGTCCGCGCCCTACCGTTGTTGCAATGCCGCGGCACTTCCGCCGCGCCATAACCAACCTACCTGCCTGTCACTTATTGCACTAACGTGTTAGGCAGGATTTACAAGATTAACAGGATTAAGACTACATGAGAAGTTATTACAATCTCACCTGCGACTGGTGCGCCCCAGTTCGGCAACAATCATATCAAGAACACGCAGGCATGAATCATGATCAAAGGAACGGAAGGCCCAGAAAACGTTGCGTGGATGCGAATCAAATCCGTCATATGGATTTTCACCATAATAAAGATACACTCCATACTGTGGCTCACCGTTCATTTCCGCACCTGTCGGGGCAATAGCCGTACGAGGCATTTCGCCGACCGCAAAGCGACGAAGCCGCCCGAAGGGACCGACATGCGTTATAGCGCTTACGGATCGACGACCGACCTTTAGCTCACTTCTTCCATAAAACGCCAGCCCTGTCAACCACGCGACAACTACCTCGAAGAAACCGTAAAATGCCATGATTGCAAACGCTGCTGGCCATCTGTAAGCGCCAAATGCCTCACTTCTTTCACCGAAGACTCCCTTCGCAAGAAGGACGCCAACAATCGTCAAGACAAGAAATACAAGCAGAAGAATCCATCTATGAGGGACGCTCACTCGTGCGCGTATCACCAGCAAGCTTTCTGCGCCATCCGTCTCGCGTGAAGTTTCTATGTCCTTTGGCTTCATGGAATACGATAGTGACCGGTTAGGGGATAGGTGAAAAGGACGTCTTCCTCCTGTGTGCCTGAGCCGATGTTGTGCAAGGCAAGCGGGACGCCCGACGCCGACTTCCTGTCGCTGACGATCATTATGTGCGGAAGCTTCCCGCCGACCATGACCGTCACGATGTCGCCAGGCTTGTAGTCCGCCGCATTCTTGGACACGGGCAGCGCATACCCTTTCCGCTTGAAATAGCATTGCAGGTTCGGAACGCGCCTGTGGTCGATGTTCGCGTCAGGCGCTTTGAGTCCCCACATTTGTGGATATTGCGAAAAATCGGACTTCATGTCTTCATGCACAAGCTTCTGCAAGTCGATCTTGCGCGCGTCGCGCAACGCCCTAATTATGACGTCCGTGCAGACGCCGCTCTCCCTCGGCACGTCGCCGCCCGGATACGCCAGCTTCCTGTACGCCGGGTCGTAGCCGACAGTGACGCCTATCTGACGCCGCGCCGCCGCCACGACATCGGTCTCGCCAGGAGCGGGAATCA
Organism: uncultured bacterium; assembly: GCA_902780865.1. Lineage (GTDB taxonomy): Bacteria > Verrucomicrobiota > Kiritimatiellia > RFP12 > UBA1067 > UBA1067. The sequence goes on along the minus strand of CACZHC010000140.1, from coordinate 4,245 downwards.
GTTCATCGATGCGCGACTTGTATTCTTCTATCGGACTCATGATGCAGCCGCGCCGAACTTCCTTCGCCCCACGCATATACGCCAACATCAATTCCATGTCATTCAGATTCGCCCGCGACCGCCTCCCTTTGATGCTCCACTCAAGGAGGTTTACGATGCGCGACAGCGACGCATCATCGCCTTCGCCGCATTCAATTTCCCCAAAACACGACGGTGGGGCTATGTCTGGCCACGGATTATGCCACTCTACGGCAACCCAATCTTGCCGCACTTCCAGAATTTTCACCTTTGTGCCCTTGTTGACATGGCTATACCATGTGCCCTCGGTGCTGGGGCGCAGCCTGATGCAAACATTGTTACCAAGGATGTTTCCCTCGTCGTCAATATACTTGCGGTTGACCCACACCCTGTTACCTTTGGGCACGACACGCCACCATTTCCACTCATGATTCGTGAAGTACAGGAATTCCACCTTGTCGCCGGAACGCAAGTTTGACTTCTCAATCCCACTGACAACTGTCGCGAATCGCGGTATCTTCAACTTGTCCGCCGATACGCAGTGGCGGCACAGCACGGACTCATCAAGCGTTATGTCGAGTCCGAGTGAGCGCAGTTTGGCGCATCCGTCGCGAAGCCCTTCAACCGTTGAACGCGGCTCAATGTAGGACTTCGGATAATGCGTCGTGCCGCCGCATTTCCTGCACACATGCGTATAGTCCTCGAGCTTTGGCGGCGCAAATTTCCCCTCTGCGCACCAAGCCGCCACCAGCGCAACTCCGGCAAACACGATCAATCGAGCATTCATTTTGTTTCGTTCCATCCTGTCCTCATTTGTCTCTACAACAACTGAACACTCCTTCCGCAGTCATGGCGGCGGGATAACGGCAAGACTCTGAGCCGCCATCCTCATCTATGTCTATATCCAGAAATGGCTCGTCTCCGCAGAAGACGCGGGCTTTCCCGTCGGAGAAATCCAGTCGCCCACCACGTCGCCAAGGCCATACTTCGTGATCGACATAATAGAACTGCCATTCGCCCTTGGTGTTGCGAACGAACAACTCGACACTGTAAGGCTCTCCGGTGCAGACTTGAAACAAGACATATTCGCGTCCGTCTGGCGTCTTGCCATGATCGAGTATGCACTCATGACGCGCGCTGAACTGGTCTGAAACGAACCTCACAAGCCCACACGACAACAAAAGCCATGCCGCGCCCGCCACAATGAACCAACGATTCTTCTTTCTTATTCCCGCCCCAACGAGCAAGAAAGGAAGCATGAAAAGCAAAGAGCAAATAGCGACCAACACAAGCACACGCAACAGTATTTCTCCCGTTAATACATTCACTTTACCGCGCCTTTCTTAATCCTGTCAATCTTGTTAATCCTGTCCAAAACTCCAATATCCTTTATAGCGAATCGGCGCACTGATTGCCTTGCTTTGCATCTTCAATTCGGTCATTCCAGTCAAAATAGTAGCGCTCGACAAGATTTGAAGTGTTTGGAGCAGTCTTACAGTACAGCCCCCCTTGGTCAATCAGCTGCGCCCTAGTCCGACTTTCTGATTGTGCCAGTCAGGCGCAGGTTCTTCTCGCCATCCTTAAACGGAAGGTCCTCTTTCCTCATGACTCCCTTCAGCCGCGCTGAAATGCGCAGAATCGGCATCTCGCGCCAACCGCGGAAGATACGCCTTGGATATGAGGCGCACAACTCCAGGCCGCCGCTCTCGCCGTCCCACACCGGATTGTAGTAGTTCCAGGAGCTGATCTGGTTGCCGTCCAGCGGCAGAGTCACACGGACGCCGTCAAGTTGCCGACCGAGCTCCTTGACCTGCTCGCCGGTCAGCGCGACGGAGCGGGATTCCACAAGCTTCACAATGTCGTCGCCGGTAACCGTCTTGCGGTCAAACTTCGGGAGCGGCTCGGACTTGTCCGCCTGCACAAACTCCACATCCTCGAACGTCGAGAAGTCCGGCTGAAACGGTGTCCGGTGGAAGACAACAGTCCCAGTGAAGTCGACGAGCCGTGCGTTGTCCGAAAGCGTCTTCGCCTTGTCGCTGGGCATGAAGGCGTAGAACTCGAATTCCCCACCGTCCTTGCCCGCAGCACGAAGCGCGACCCTCGACACCGAAAGATCAAGATCAATCCGCACCGAGTGCGGCCACGACGGATTCTTGTCCTTGTCTGCCGGCGTGGAGACATCCTGGACGACGACCTCGGGGAAGGTGAGTCTCCTTCCGTTCAGCCGTTCGAGAACGGTGTCCACCTTCGCTTTCGCGCCCCTGTCCGTGAACTTGGAGACAAGCGTAACAAGCTCCTCGCCCGTGATCGACTGGGGGTCGAAGTCGGGAAGCTTCTCGTTCCTCCACGGCACGTTGAACTCAACGTTCTTGAGCATGAGCGCCGGAAAGAACCCGCAGCGCCGAAGAAGATTACCGTCAACCTGCTTGGACCGACTCAGCTCGTCGCCATAATTCCAGGGGGTGGCCCAGAGGTTCCACGGCAACCCCGCAAGAGCCTTCCGCGGGATCACGGCCCCGGCGTCAAAGGCCTGGTCCCATTCCTTGCCGAACGAGACGCGGAAGAGAAGCCCAACCGTGTCGTCGTCGATGGTCGCGACCCCTGTCACCTGCGCGTTCGTGAACGTCAGCTCCCGACCGTCCAGCCGCGCCGCCAGATCCTCGCCGACGGCGTCGCTCATTCTGCCCTTCATGCCGCGCAGAACATCCACCAGCTGATCGCCGGTGATGGACGCGGCGTCGAACTTAGGAAGCTCCGCGAGCTCTATCGCCGGAACAAAGCGGTTCACCGTCACTGTAAAGTTAGTTCCAAAAGTGCAGTCTAGTTCCTTGACGACAGGATCCAACGAGAACTTACCGTCTTTCGTCTTCCGTGCGAAATTACGAAGCTCCTCGGTCACGCCCGGTACGCCAAGCGTGAACCAGAAGAGCCTGACGTCGCCCGGACACAGCAGCATCCCTCCTGGGTCTGTCATGTCCATTTCTAAATGGTATTGATCCTTCCCGACGCGCCATGACGCCCGTTTCAGACGCGCCATGACGCCCGTTTCAGATCGTGGAACGTGAAGCGATGCCCCTCCAGCTGGCTCGCCAAGTTCTGCCGCTGCCTGAGGCTCGGCACCTTCTCAACACCAGCCAGCAGCGCAACAAGCTCGTCGCCGCTTATATTCGCGGCATCGACCTCGGGCATAGTCGGCTCGCAGGTGAACATACGACATCCCGCAATCAGCAATGCAGCAGCCGCAACAACCCTTGAAATCATTGATTCCATTCCTCTTTCCTCATTAACTGTTTTGTTTTCAATCATATACCAAATTCCGCGGCGGATTCGCCGCGCTCTGCCAGTTGCCCGAAACTACTCCGCCTGCTCGGCCCGAACTTCGAGACGATGCCCTGAAGCTTCAGTTTCCTTAGCTTCGGCTTGAGCGCGGCGTTCGACGTGATCTTCTCGGTTTCGGAGTCCGCGAGCGCGACCAGTTCGCCCCACTTGTCGTCCACTGCGGCGCATGTGCCGCGGAACGGCTCGAGCTTCTTCGCCGCATCGGCATATCGCTTCGCCTTGACGGCCTTCGCGGCCTGCTCGCAGGCGGCGAAGGCATCGGCATGCAGCGAACGGTCCAGAAACACAAACGCCTTTTCGATGTCGGCGGCAGGGGGCGTTGCATGTCCAAGGTCTTCGGTCTCGTTGTAGAAGCAGTTGCGGAAACCATCCTTGCCGTAGCCGTAGTAGGCCTTGATGGTCCCGTCGCGGTTAAAGTCCTTTGAACCCGTGAGGAACACGTA
>CACZHC010000140.1:0-419 GCA_902780865.1 uncultured bacterium | reverse complement strand
CCGCCGCCGGTAAACACATCCGGATATGTTATCGAGACCATCGACGCGCAGCGTCCGCCACCCGAGTTCCCCGCGATGAAAATCTGCTTGGGGTCGATGTTGTACAGCTTCTTCAGGTTGAAGACGGCGTCGATGGCGGCGCGAAAGCGTATCGGCGGCCAGATTTCGTTTCCCGTGCCGTTTGCGCCCGCATAGATGAATCCGCGCTTCGCAAGCGACTCTCGCAGCTGACCCTGCATCCCGCCTCCATCCGTGGCGCTTATCCACACGAAGAGCGGAGCAGGTTTGCCCTTGTCGTAGGACTCAGGCACCTCGACGGAGTACGTGCGCTCCGAGACGTTGTAGGGCTTGTCCTTGCCTGCGTCGTCCTTGTCGTCGAAGGAGGAGGGAACCCTGCGCTTCATTTCGGCAAAGTCACC
>CACZHC010000139.1 GCA_902780865.1 uncultured bacterium | reverse complement strand
GCGCACCACCTTGCAGACTATGTGGAAGTGGTTGTCCATCGCGACATACGCCTCGAGCTCCACGCCCGAGAACGCCGCCGCGCGCTTCAGCGCGTCCACGAGCCGCGTCTTCACCCTCCCCTTCTCGAACAGGAAGCGCCTGTCGTTCGTGCGCGACATGAGGTGGTATCGCGCGGTTCCGTTGCTTGACTTCTTGATTCTTGCAGTCCTTGCCATTTGTGGTCCTTTCTGCCGACGCTTCCCGCGTCGACAGATGCATCATACCACATTTCGGGAAAAGAAAAATGAATCGAATATGAATTCGTTTAGGGGGTCGAGACTGGTAGAAAGCCGGCAGTGAGGCCAAAATTGGGGCCGTTGCAGGGCCAATGTCAGAAAAGCACTGAAAAATCAGGCTTTCGTGGGGTCTGCCCCCACGACGATCAATATCTATGGCGTAGGCAGGCTGATGCGGACTGTTCCATTCTCAGCCTCGTAGACACATCCCGTTTGCTCGCAAACAAACTGGAGAGCGGCCCGTAGCGACATCCAATTCGTCATTGGCCCAATTGGAATTATCGAGATCCCAGGTTGGTCAGGACGTGGTGGCGCCACGCGCCGTGCAGCGTCTTCCGCGCACGTAAACATTATCCTGCGTTTCTCCTTCGGCAGCTCCGGCGGACCAAAATCTTCCGATGCCTGCGTGAGAAATTCCGCGGCTTCCTTCATGGTTGCCGGCGCGTAAAAAGCTATCTGCGGAATCTGCACACTCTCAAGCCGCCGTTCCGCTGGAGAAAGCGCCGCCAGTTCCCGTTCCTCCTCCGCGAGAGCCTCACGCTGCGCCTTCATCTCTTCGTGGGTAGAGATGTCCTCTATTAAATTGATGTCTACGTCCAACGGACTGTCTCCGCCAAAAAGATCCACATACGCCACCTTGGCTTGCGACAGATTGGCCAATGCATCTCCGATCCACCGCTGTGACGGCAGCGCCAAAATAAGACTCACGTCATTTGTCTTGATTTCCTCCGCAGCCGCTATCTGGCGCAAACGCCCGTGGTCGGCCGTGACGGGCTCGCCTTCGACCGCCTCCCCATCGCACGCCGCTTCCTCGCTGTCATCTGGATCTGCGCCGTCATCGGGATCCGCGGCATATTCGTAGCGAAAACTCTTCTCGTCGAAAGACACTGTCTTCACGCCATACTGACCGCATTCGTAGGCGAACGCCGGATGCAGAATGGCCACTGTATAATTCTCCAGCTTGGCACGCTTTATACTTTCGGCAACCGGCAAGGGAGCATAAGGGGAACCGCAGATGCAAAACTTCTTGCAGTCGAGAAATTTCTTCGCGGCAGCATCCATGATGCCCCGATTCAAGCCAGACATCCAGACATAGGGATTGCCTTCGATTCGCCAACATTTCTGGTCCAGCGGAACCACTCGGAGCTCCGGATTGCGACGGCGCGCGGCATTTACGAGTTCCGCCTCAAAAGGAAGGCCTATCGAAAAGTATACGTCCGCATCGGAGACCGTATGAACATCCCACTCCGTCAGATTATGCGCGTCGCAGCACTCGTCCTTCGGCAACAGCGACCTGACCTGGTATCCAGCCGCAGCAGCATCCGCGCCTAAAGCGAGCCGCGCGACGAACGGAATCGGCGTCATGGCCTTCTTGAGCCCGTCCTCCTTTAATGCAGGAGTCGCCACACACCCTGCCAATGCCACAAAAAAGCAGAAACCAAATATCTTCTCCATACTGGGTTCCCTCCTTAATCCCTCTGCGGCGCGCAGTCTAGGGCGGCGTCAGAGCGCGGCGCGGTCGCAGAGAGCCGAGACGAGAAGCGCCTTGATCGTGTGCATGCGGTTCTCGGACTCGTCGAAGACCTTTGAGTACTTCGACTCGAAGACCTCGTCGGTGACTTCAAGGGCTCCGCAGTCCTTCGTGACCTCGGTGTTGAAGTCGTGGAACGCGGGGAGGCAGTGAAGGAACATGAGCCGCCCATCGAGGTTGCCAGTCGCCTTCATGAGATCCATGTTGATCTGGTAGGGGCGAAGCATCTTGATGCGCTCCGCCGTCTTCGCCTCTTCGCCCATTGAAACCCACACGTCGGTGTAGAGGACGTTCGCGCCCTTCACGCCCGCCTTCGGGTCGTTGAACACGCGGATGTCGACGCCGTTGCGCTTTGCGACTTCCTCGGCCTCGGCAAGCACCTTCTCGTCGGGCCTAAGCTCGTCTGGGCAGCAGCAGACGTACCTGACGCCGCACTTTGCGCAACCCATCATGAGCGAGTTCGCGACGTTGTTGCGCCCGTCGCCGACGTAGGCGATGCAGGTGTTGGAGTCAAGCGAGCCAAATGTCTCGCGGACGGTCAAGAGGTCGGCGAATATCTGCGTCGGATGGTAGTCGTCGGTAAGCCCGTTCCACACTGGAACTCCCGAGTACTTCGCGAGGTCCTCGCAGTCGGCCTGCTTGAAGCCGCGGAAGAGGATGCCGTCGTAGATGCGCCCAAGTACACGCGCCGTGTCCTTCACGGACTCCTTCTTGCCGAAGTGGATGTCGGGGCGCGTAAGGTACTCTCCGTTGCCGCCTTCGTCCCTGACGGCGATCAGCGTGGAATTGCGCGTCCTCGTCGAGCTCTTCTCGAAGATGAGCGCGATGTTCTTCCTGTGGAGCAGGTTGCCCCTGACTCCGGCCGCGCGCCGCGCCTTAAGCTGGGCTGCGAGGTCTATCAAGTTCAGCATCTCCTCGTCGGTGAACGACGCGAGGCGCATCATAGAACGGCCCTTAAGCGAATCCATCCAAGTCAGCATGGCGTATCTCCCTTCTCCGTTCAGGGCTCCAGTTCGCCGCGGATCTTCGCGACGAAATCGTCGAGCGACATCGCGCCGAGATCGCCCTCGCCGCTCTTGCGGACGGAAACCGTTCCCGCCGCCTCGTCGCGCGGTCCCACCACGAGCTTGTAGGGAACCTTCCAGGCCGAGGCCTCGCGAATCTTCGCGCCAAGCTTCTCGGCGGAATCGTCGATCTCCACGCGCACGCCTTCCGCGGCAAGTGCGCCGCGCACCTTCTCCGCGTAGGCGAGCGCCTTGTCGGAGATCGGGAGTATGCGAACCTGCTCCGGGGCGAGCCACACGGGGAACGCGCCGGCGTAGTGCTCGATGAGAATGCCGATGAAGCGTTCGAGAGAGCCGAGGACGGCGCGGTGGAGCATCACCGGGTGGTGTTTCTTGCCGTCTGCGCCGATGTACTCGGCGTTGAGGCGTTCCGCGCTCGGAAGCTGGTAGTCGAGCTGGATCGTGCCGCACTGCCACTGGCGGGCAAGCGCGTCGACAAGCGTGAACTCGAGCTTCGGGCCATAGAAGGCGCCCTCGCCGGGCTGTATCTCGTAGTCCATACCCGCGGCCTTGCACGCCGCCGCGAGAGCGGACTCGGCGTGCTGCCAGGTGGCCTCGTCGCCGACGTGGTCCTCGGGCATCGTCGAGAGCTTTATGAGAAGGTTCTTGTCGAAGCCGAAGTCGGAGTAGACGTCCTTCAGAAGACGGCAGAACTTCGCGACTTCCTCCTCGATCTGCTCCTCGGTGCAGAGGATGTGCGCGTCGTCCTGCACGAAGCCGCGGACGCGCATGATGCCGTGGAGAGTCCCACTCGGCTCGTTGCGCGCGCAGTGTCCGAACTCGGCGAGGCGGAGAGGAAGGTCCTTGTAGCTCCTCGTGCGGCTCTTGAAAATCTCGATGGCGCCCGGGCAGTTCATGGGCTTCACGGCGAAGAGGCGCTTTTCGCTCTCGGTGATGAACATGTTCTGCTGGTAGTGCGCCCAGTGGCCGCTCCTTTCCCAAAGCGAGCGCGGCATGATCGCAGGCGTGTTGACCTCGCGGTAGCCGTCCTTGAC
>CACZHC010000138.1 GCA_902780865.1 uncultured bacterium | reverse complement strand
GTCGGCACCCGCGCCTTGCCGCCGTGGGTCAGGTCGAGTATCTCGTTGGGGCCCGCCGCAATGCAGACATCGAATCCGGAGACGAAATCCGCAACTTCCTCGCGTCCGCGGTGCTCGATCGCGACGCCAGAACCTACGGGAAAGGAGAACGCGACTTCCTGCGGGCCCGTCACGATCGTCGTGTCGTACCCCTTGCGGCAGAGCTCGTCGGCAAGCGAGCAAATGGCCTTGTCGGCCCCTCTTCCAGTCGCAAGGTTGTCCTTGTAAAGAACGATCTTCATCGCAGCCACTCCGCAGCTCAAATCGCGTCTATGGAGTCGGAAAGCCGACGGTACTCCGTCTTGCCTATGGCCGCGTCGAGCTTGGCGCTGTCCATCGCGATGTTGCCCATCTCGACTCGCCTTGCAGATTCGGGGAACGGAACCGACACCCAAGTCGCCCCAGTGCGGGCGCATATCATCTCGGCGACTTCCCTGAGGGTATACTCGTGGCCGCCGACGTTGTAGACGCCGCTCGGAACCGAGGCATCGATGCAGCGCGCGGCAATGTCGCAGACATCGTCGATAGACGTATATGTCTTGCGGCAAGACCCGTCGCCATAGACCGTTATCGGCTTGCCCTCCCTGACGTTGGACATGAAGAAACCGATTGTGCCGTACGAATACCCGGAATCCGAGATGTCGCCGAACGGGACGCAGATGCGCAGGACTATGTATGGCTGGCCGAACCTGTCGTGGTAGGCCGAAAGCAGCTCCTCGCATGCTATCTTGCTCGCGGCATAGACCGAGCGCGACCTCCGCAGCGACGACTCGTCGACAGTTGAACCGCCGTCATAGACGAGGCGGGACGACGGAAAGACGATGCGCGGCGCCGCCTCGCCAAGCCCTTCCATCCGACGCAGCAGCGCCGCGAACCCGCCGATGTTCACCTTGAGAAACGTCTCGGCCTCCCGAAAGCTCCTCTCGACGCCCGAAAGCCCCGCGAGGAAGAAGATGGCCGTGTAGCCCTGCGGCTGGAAGCGCTCCCAAAAGACGGCGTCGCAGATGTCGCACGTCTCGTAGCGCACGGACGCGACCTTGGATTCCGGCTGGACGTCGAAAGCGTCGACAGACATCCCGAGCCCGAGGAAATGGCGCGACAGATGGCGGCCGATATAGCCGTTCGCGCCGAATATAGCGATCTTTGCTTGTGTGGCCATTTACGTTGTCTTCTGCATGTCGCAGAGCTTGCGGTAGACGCCGCCCTTCGCGTAGAGCTCGTCATGAGTGCCGCGCTCGACGATTTCGCCGTGGTCCATGACGAGTATGAGGTCGGCGTTTCGTATCGTCGAAAGACGGTGGGCGATTGCAAACGTCGTGCGGCTTTCCATGAGCTTCGTAAGCGCGTCCTGGACGATGCGCTCGGTCACGGTGTCGAGAGCGCTCGTAGCCTCGTCCAGGACGAGGATCGGCGGGTTCCTCAGGATCGCGCGGGCGATGCAGATTCGCTGGCGCTCGCCGCCGGAAAGCGCAAAGCCCTTCTCGCCGACCACGCGCTTGTACCCCTCGGGCTGGGCCGTGATGAACTCGTGGGCGTTCGCAAGCTTCGCGGCGGCCACGACCTCGTCGTATGTCGCGTTCGGCGTGCCGTAGCGGATGTTCTCCTCGATCGTGTCGTTGAAGAGAATCGACTCCTGCGCGACCGCGCCGACAAGCGTGCGAAGGTCGGATATCTTGATGTCGCGCAGGTCCACGCCGTCCATCGTGATGCGACCCTCGGTAGGGTCGAAGAACCGCGCGAGCAGGTTGGAAAGCGTCGACTTGCCGCTGCCCGTGCCGCCGACAACGGCGACGACCTTGCCGCGCGGGATCTCGAACGAAGCGTGCGACACGGCGCACGCCTCGGCAGTGCCGTAGCGGAACGAAACGTCCTCAAACGCCATCTTGCCGTCAAACGTCTTCTTGGAGACGGCGTCTGGCTTCTCCGGGAGTTCAAGGTGCACGTCGAGAAGCGAGTAGATTCGGTTGAGCGCCGCCATCGAGGTCTCGATCTGCATCTGGAGCTTGGAGAGCTGCTTTATCGGCTTGTAGATGATGAGAAGCGGCGCCAGCATCGGCACGACGTCTGATATCTTGATGTCGACCGCAAAGCACCAGACGAGGAAGCCGCAGATGAGGAAGATGCCGACCGTCTCGACTGTCGGACCGACCATGAGGCTTATCCTGAGGCCGCGCATCGTCGACTTGAGGAAGTAGTTGTTTGTCGACGCATAGCGCCTCGTCTCGAGGTCCTCGGTATTGTAGCTCTTGACGATCTTGATGCACGTCATGACCTCGATGATCTTAGAGCCGACCATCGAGCTGCGCTCCATAGACCGCCGTGCCCATTTCTTGACGCGCTTGCCGAGCGCCTGGACGGGGATCACGAAAAGCGGGAAGCCGATGAAGATGAGGCACAGGGTCGGAAGCATGTGGTTCGTGACGGCAAACCAGACGATGAAGCCGATTGAGACGAATATCTCGAACGGGGCCATGGCGACTTCGGAGAGGACAGTCGAGAGGATTATCTGTATCTGCTGCGGGTCAGACGCCATTCGCGTCATCACCTGCCCGACGTCGACGCGTCCGAAGAACTCGAGCCCCTGGCGCTCCACATGGTCGAAAAGCTCCTGCCTTATGTCTGCGACGGCATGCGCCCCAGACCAGCTCAGGCAGTAGTGGTTCAGGTACATCAGGACGAGTCGCGCGAGGGCGACTACGGGAATTACGACAAGGACGATCAGGAGAAGCGCCCCGGCCATGCCTCCGGTCTCGGTCTGGATCGTGATGCCGAGCTTGGACGCCCACTTCTCAACCGCCGGATACCAGCTTGGCAGCTTCGAATTCTTCTCGATCTGCCTCTCAAAGGCGTTCTTCTTGACCTTCCCGTGGGTGTCGTCGGCCTTTGGCTTGGCTACAGCCTCGGGCACCGCCTCCACGGCTGACGCGGCCTCTTCGCGGACGATTTCGGCGTCATGGGACTCGACATGCTGAAGCGCGGGCTGCACAATCTGGAAGAAAGGAACGAGCGTTCCGGCAGTCGCCATTCCGCATATCACGCCAACTGCAAGCCTCAGGCGATACTTCCGCGCGTACTTCCAAACGCGGCCATAGGCTTCCCTGAAGGTATAGTCCCTGTCAAAGAACTCCTTTTTATACTCAATCTTCGCAACTGCCATGTGTAAATTATACCATATTTCCCCCCGAAGAAGGGTTGAAATGGTATAATGTCTCATATGTCAAAAACCTATGACCTCGTCGTCCCGCTCGGCTTCGCCTGCAGTTGTTCGCAGATTCTGCGTCGCGCGGGGCTTCAGCTCGCGTCGTTCCCATGGGACTGGGTGGGGACACCGCCGCCATCCGAGCGTTGCCGCCTAATATGCAACGGCTTCAAGGACTGGATGAACCTCGAGGACCTGCAGTGGGCGGGGAAGAACGACACCTTCGGACACGAAGAGGTGCGAAACGTCCGCACGGGGCTTATAATCATGCACGACTTCGTCCAAGGCGTCTCGATCGAAGAGCAGTATCCCGCAATCGCCGAAAAGTACACACGCCGCATCGCCCGCCTCGACAGGTTGCTGCAGGAGTCAAAGAAAATCCTGCTCGTCCACATCGATACGCCGGTCTCGCCAAGACCCCTCCCGGTAGAGGACTGCCAGAAGGCAATCGAGACAATGGCGGCGAAATATCCAAACGCCGAATTCAACTTCCTTCTCTTAAACCTCGAGCCAGGGCGATCCATCGAGAACCGCACAGACGAGACGCCCCTGCCGAATGTACGCCGCATCGCCTTCGACTTCAAGGGCTACGCGCCCGGCACGCCCGCCTACGGAATCGAGATCAACATGCTCTCGGACCTCCTGAAGAAGGAATACCGCGTGCGCGACTACCGGACGAAGGAGGAGATCGC
>CACZHC010000137.1 GCA_902780865.1 uncultured bacterium | reverse complement strand
AGACAAGAAGTACCTTGCGGCGGCGGAGAAGGCAGTCGAATGGTCTGAGGCGACGATGCTTAGAGAAGATGGTGGACTTTACAACGACTACCAGACCCTGTGGTGGGGCACCACCGTGTTTGCGCAAATCGCCATTGGCAAGACGCTCCTTTACTACGGCGATCGGCTGCCGCGTGACCTGCACAGCCGCTGGAGCAAGATTTTCAGGCGCGAGACAGATTTTGTGGTCGAAAGGTTCGACGAAAAGTTCGTTAATACCACCAACGTGAACTATCCTGCGGCGTTTTGCGAGGCAATGGCTCTTGCCGGGGTGGTGCTGAAAGACGACGACAAGACTGCGCGCGCAAAGGCCATGGCCGAGAAGCTGATGGCGCAGTTCCTGCCTGACGGCCTTGTCACGGGAGAAGGTGCGCCCATGAGCAGTCGTTCTCCGCGCGGGCATGCATATGTCGACCTTGGCTACAATTTCGAAGAGACGCTGCCGTCGCTTCTCGCATATGCCGAGATCTGCGGCGACGCGAAGATGAAGGATGCAGTCCTTGCCTCGGCTATCGCGCATGCCGAGTTCATTCTTCCCGACGGCGGCATAGACGACTCGTTCGGAAGCAGGAGTCCGAAATGGACGTACTACGGCAGCCGCACTTCAGACGGCATGCTGCCGGTTCTTGTCGCACTTGCGAAGGCAGGCGTTCCATGGGCGGGCAGGGCGATGGAACGTCATCTTGAACTGTTCAGGCGATGCACTAATTCTGCTGGCCTCTTGGCGGGCGGTGTGCAGTACGAGGCGGCCGACGAGCCGGCGTGCGTACACCATTCGTTCGCGCATATAAAGTCAATTGTCGACGTTCTTCGTGGCGGTTCTATTCCCAGGAAGGGCGCTGATGCGCGTCTGCCGCGCGAAAATTGCTATGGCCTAAAGTCTTTCCCCTCAATAGGCGTAGAGCTTGCCGCGGTCGGCCCATGGCGCGCCACATTTGCCGGCGGCGACTCCTTCGTGCAGGGCATGGTCGGACATCGAGTTTCCGGTGGCGGGCCTTCCCTGCTCTGGCACGAAGCTGTCGGTCCGCTGATCGTCGGCACGATGGCGGACTACAGCATCATCGAAGCAAGGAATCTCCAGGATCTTCGCCATGAACGCACCGTTCTTTCGATGATGCCGCGCATAGAGGCGGGCGATATGTCCAGTTCTGCGCGTGATGTAGACGTCGCAATGAATGCAGCATGCGTTTCCAATGCAGTTGTGTGCAGCGCGCGCGGACAGCTTACGGGGAAGCGAGGTAGCCGCGGAGCTGCATACGAACTTGTTTCGCGCGTTGACGAAAAAGTGTTTTCGCTTTGTGGTAAATGCGACGTAGACGCGCGCTTCATCCTCCCCGTAGTCGCCCTCAATACCGACCGTGTCAAAATTGGAAATGGGCGCGTTCGAATCGAAAAGGGCGGCTCGGTCGTCATGATAGAATCCGAATTGCCGTTTGAACTTGCAAAAACAGATCGCGGTGACCGTGCTTTTTCGCCAATCGGAGGTTTCCTCTGCGCCTATTTGACGGCGCCAATTCGCGCCGGCGATGCGTTTGGCGTGCGGATTTCCGTCGAGTCCAAATAAGTTTGCTACCCAGATGGGTAGTTGAGCCAGATTTGGCATGTTGTTATAATGCCATCGGAAAATCCCAGAAAGAAGAGGTGAACCCATGATGGCAGGATATTCTAGGCGAATTGTAATGTTGGCGGCGCTTGGCGCGGTGGTCATGGCGGGGGCGCCGGTTTCTACGTATGCCGGCAGTGCTGGTCCGGACGGGACGGACTACGTCGTCTCGGCCGATGCAAACGAAGAATACGTCGTTGAAGCGCCGATTGACGGCTATGCGCGGGTCGTCAAGAAGGGTGCCGGCAAGGTTCGGCTGACGACGCCAACGGAGTCTTATGCCGGCGATGTGGTGATCGAGGAAGGCTCGCTCTATTTCGTGACCGTAGGGCAGAACATACACTACCTCAACGGAACCCTGACCGGCGACGGGACAGGCTCGTCGCAAATTTTCCGGAAGCAGGGTTCGGGCACACTGTACGTGAATGGCAATGTCGACCTCCCGCGCGACGTGCAGATCGACCAGGGGCTCCTGGCCATGACCAGTACGGCCTCGCGCGTGTTCGGCGGTTCGTTCGTACAGAAAGGCGGAAGTCGCGTACAGATTGGCGGCGGGCATGCGCTATTCAATGCGATTTACGTAGGCCCTGACAGCAACTATGGTGTCTTCCACCAGACCGGCGGACTATTGGGCGTGACGGGAGAAACGTCAGTAGGCGGCAACAAGAATACCACGGGTGCAGGACATTGGATGATGTCGGGCGGCGAAGCGTACGTGAGCAACAACGTCTATGTCGCGTATGACGCCGGCAATTTCGGGAGCTTCATCCAGGCGGGCGGGCTCTTCAAACTGGATGGCGGCGCCTTGCGCGCCAGTCGCGCCGGCACGGCCGTGTTCCATCTGGCCGGCGGTACAAACGACACGCGCGTCGTACAGGGCGAGACGACTGTGCGGTTTTATCTTAGCGACTACGGTGGCTCTTCCGACGTCACGGTGTCGGGTGCTGGAACTTTGCTCGCGACCGAGACGCTGCGCTTCGGAGGTGGCGGCGGAACCGTTTCCACGAATATTTTCAACGTGAAGGATGGCGCAATGGTAAAGGCCGCGCGCTTCTTCAAGCACAGAGCCGCCGGCGCCGCCGCCCTGATCACCGTCAACGCCGACGGAGGAACGCTGATGCCGACGATGGGCTACGACTGGACCAACGGTTCGCAGAACGATGCGAACTACTACACGGCTAATCCCAGTCATTTCGTGATCTGGAAGAAGGGTCTTGTCATCGACACGTCGGCATCCACTGGAAACAACCCCGCGAGCAAAATGCCGTTCTCGTTCGCGGCACCGACAGGAAAGGGCGTGGAGTCCATCACGCTGCCTGCCTCAGGGGACTACACGACGGCCAGCTATATTGGCCCCGCGCGCATCGTGTTCGAGGACGAAACCGGCTGGGGCGCAAGCGCGTACGCAGAATACGATTTCGAGACGAAGAAGCACACGCGCGTCGTCCTCACTTCGCGCGGCTGCGACTACAGCGACAACGCGAAGGCGTACGTGGAGAGTCCCGACCGCACCACGCGCTGGGAATGCGCGCTTACGCTCTCGGACAACGCGTGTCTTGGCGGTGAACTCGTGAAGCGTGGTGAGCACGATCTCCATCTATACGCCACCAACACGTTCTACGGCATCGCGGTCGAATCGGGCACGCTCTACGCCGAAACGGACGGCGTCGTGCCGAGCAACACGTCCGTCCGCGTCGCGTATGGCGCGACGTTGCGGTTCGCGAACCCAGCGCCGCTCTTCCTCTCCTCCTTCGGTGGCGCCGGCAGCGTGCCGGGGTGCGACATCACGGTGACGAACTCGCTACGCGCCTCGTGCGCAGACCTGTTCGCGGGCAAACATGCAGATGTTGACGGCAACCTTACATTCGAGCCCGGTGCGACGTTCACGATTACGGATCCTGAGAACTTGGCGGCGTACAAGCACTGCAAGGCGGTCACGGCGTTTGCGGCTCTGCGTGTGAATGGCGAACCCACGCTGGCCTTCGAGGGCAAGCCAGCCGGCTCTACCAAATGGAAGCTTCGCAGAAAGAGCGATTGCGAATATGTGTTCGGCGCGGATATCGGAACGGTTGTCGTGCTCAGGTAGAATGTCCACGGCAATCCGTTCGGGCATGAAACTTCTGCTTTCGATTCTCGTCGCAGCGACTGTGCTGACGGCGGCGGCCTACTTGCCGCCTGTAGATGAGCGTTGCGGCGTGAAGGTTGAGATAGGGTCGTTTCCGCAGAAGATTGATCGCACCGGCAAAAACAAGTTCCTCTGGCCCTTGGCACCGAGGTTCATGCCGGCGCTCCTCGTTTGTTTCCCGTGACGCTTGAAAACAAAACAGGCAAGCCGGTCTCCGGAGAGCTGGAAGTGTGGATGAACGATGATTGGGATGTGACTGGGCCGAAGGGCTGCCTTTCACTTGCGCCAGGAGAAAAGAAAGAGCTGTCGTTCACGGGCACTGCGCGTCCGCGTGCGCTTGACGCCCTCTATCCTGTTCATGCGCGGTTTACGCCTGCCGGCGTGAACAAGGACGACGCGCCGCACCCGGTCGCGGTCTTCATGTTCAAGAATCCAGATGCCCCGCGCCGCGTACCGAAGGTGGCATTGCCCAAGCTTGTCCCAGGCGCTTTCCGGCTCGACTACGGTTTCGCGCGCACGACGGCAATTGAGGTCAACGGGAAAGTCGTGGAGGTGCCTGAAGCCGGTTCGCCTGACGAATGGGGCGCAATAATGTCGAAGGGACGCATGTCGGCGGACGGCGTTGCGAAAGACGGCTTCAAGAGCCATCCGCCCTACAAGAAGGGCGCGGGGGCCATCTGGAGCGATTTTTCCCTCGATTTGCCTGCCGTGACACCACTAGCGTTTTCCTGTTCGAACTTTCTTGACCCCTACCGCGGCAAGTCGTCGTCAGACGGCGTGGAGTACAAGGTTCTCGTTCTGGAAGAAGGTGCAGAACCAAAGCTCGTCTGCTCGCAGGTTGTGAATGACGTGAATTTATGGCGCGACATGTCGGGCGATCTCGCCCCGTGGGCCGGGAAGAAAGTCACGCTTCGCCTTTGGACGGGCCCTGGCCCTAAGATGAACACAAGCTACGACAGCGGTGGCTGGGGCGACGCGATGCTGCTAATAGGTCCGCAGCCGAAGACCCCTGGCGAAGCCGACTGGTCGGCGCGCAGCGCGGTGGCGCTTGTGGCGGCAAAGACTGCGCGCACTTCCGGCACCAATCCTGCGGACGGACGCTGGCGCCTCGATGCCGGCGATGTCGTGTACGGCGCTGGTGTCGCGTACGGCAAGCGCGGTCTTGTGGATGGTGTGCTTGCGTTCACAGATGGAGAGAAGTCTGTCGTGTTCCGCGGCTTTACCACGCGTGTCGAGACGGACGACGGCTCACCTGCTCCTGAGCCCGTGGCATCGATCCGCGAGGAGAAGGGCGCGCTGCGCGTTTCCTGGTCTATTCCAGGCGCGAAGCGTGATGCAGCCGGTTTTCCTCGCATTGTCGATCTTGCCGTGGGGCCGGCGGGCGACACTCCGCATCGCGTCTACTTTGGCTTCGGCAACGTCATTGAGGGGCCGAAGAGGTTCTCGGCCCGTGCCAGCGGATTCCTGCTTTCCACACGACACGTAGGCGCTGACTACTTAAACGGACTTTCCGTAGTGCATGCCGTAGACGTGGTGCCGGATTCGGTGGACTGCGATGGTACTCGGAACATTTTCTCGATTCACGCACACCATGACGCGACATTCACGTTTGTTCCCTCGTCGAAGGGCTCGTTCGAGGCGGCACGCCGCTTCCGCGCCGTCTCGGGTTACAAGGCAAGCCCGGGTCATGCCGCGCTCGGTTCGAGGATGTGCCTCGACCAGTGGGGTGGTGACTATGCGAAGACGGCGGCGGACATCGCGCGGGCGGCGAAGTACGGCCTCAATGACGCGATTTTCGTGAAGCACGACTGGCAGCGCTGGGGATACGACTACCGTTTCCCAGACATCTATCCGCCACGTGGAGACGCCGCGGCGTTTGGCGCGATGCGCAAAGCTTGCCGCGACGCTGGAATTCTCTTTTGTCCGCATGACAACTACGCGGACATCTATCCTGACTGCGACGGCTTCTCCTATGACCTCGTGGCGTTCAAGCTCGACGGCACCCCTGAGCAGACTTGGTTCAATCCCGGCCGTCATGCGCGTGCCTACCGCTTCGCGCCGCACGCGTTCCACCCATGGTGCTTGCGGAATGCCAAGCTGCTGAAGGACGGCTACGATCCAGACGCGATTTTCATCGACGTGTTTACGGCACATGGTCCGTTTGACTACTTGGACCGCGAGGGCAGATTCCACACGAAGAACGAGGTCTCTGCAAACTGGGGTCATGGTTTCCAGGCGTACCGAGAGGGCTTTAGGTGCCCCGACACTGTGTGCATGAGCGAAGCAGGGCAGGATCACCTCGTTGGCGTGGCTGATGCCGGGCAGAGCGACCACTTCGGCGCTGCGAAGGTGATAGGGGCCGGGAACTTTTCCGACGGCGAACGCACGCCGTGGCACGACATCGTGACGCATGGCTATTATGTCCTGTTTGCGGGAGGGCTTGGGAATCGCTATCAGGAGGAGGATGGCTGGCACACGGGTGGTAATGCGGAACTCCATGGATATGCTTCAGACGACTATCTCTCCAACGCCATCCTCGGCGGACGCAATCCGATGTGCGACGGGCCGTTTTCGCGGAATGCGGTAAAGACGTACTGGCTCCAGCACGATGCCTGCGCCGAACTCGGACGCGCCGAGTTCCTCGACTTGAAGTACGAAGGCAGCATCCACCGCCAGCATGCGTTTTTCTCGAACGGTGGCGAAGTT
>CACZHC010000136.1:8953-9383 GCA_902780865.1 uncultured bacterium | reverse complement strand
CTTCGGCAAGATCAACGGCGGCCGCGTGAGCGGCGTGCAAGTGGAGGAGGGTTATGTCACCGGCGGTCCGGCCGACTCCGGATTGGAGGACGTCGGCGTCGGCGGTCTCGCGGGCAAGATTGACTCCAAGTCGCTAGTGGACGGCTGCTGGTTCGTCGGAGAAGTCTGGAATACAAACAGCGTCAACGCCGGCGGCTTCGTCGGTTACACCGCAGACTCGCCCGTCATTCTCCGCTGCTGCGTGGAAAGTTATGTGGCGAACGAGTCCGGCAAGTCGTACACGGGCGGCTTCGTCGGCAACCACGGTGGCGGCTTCATCGCGGACTCGAGTGCCCAATCGTCAGTGGATAGCAGCGACGGCTACGGCGGCAATGGTGGCGACAATGTCGGCGGCTTCGCGGGCGGCGTGTCGAAGGCGGCCCGAATCGAC
>CACZHC010000136.1:0-8933 GCA_902780865.1 uncultured bacterium | reverse complement strand
TGAGGACACCGAGAACGACCTGAAGGCCGCCGGCACGAGTAGCGGCTCCGACGACTACGCCGGCATCACGCCGCTCGGCGACGAGGAGATGCGGCGGAAAGAGTCCTTCGCAGCCCTCGACTTCGACGATGTCTGGAAGATCGACGAAGAGACGTATCCGTACCTGCGGACGTTCTACAGTGCGTATGAACTCTGGCTGAATGACGTCGGCATCACCGACGAACCTAAACCGGAAGACATGCCGAAACCGGAAGACATGGTGGAGGGCATTCCGGCCGGCGTGCGGTACGTCTTCGGGATCGACCCCTCGATCGGCCCCGCCGACCTAACCGAGCCGCTGATTGACATCAAGTTCGATGCGGACGGCAAGCCGTACGTGAAGCTTCCGGCATTGGCGAACACCGATGGTGCGACGGTGACGGTGCTTGCCACCGAAGACCTCGCGGACTGGAGTGATGCGGACGAGCTGTTGGTCGACGCCGCCACGGGGATTTCCTATCCTGAAACCGACCCTGTGCCGCCGCAGATGTTTTTCAAATACAGTATTGAGTTTGACAACGACTAAAATTGGCAGGGCGGCGCAAATCCAATGTCTGGGGTGCGTCGCCGTTGAACATGGCCGTGGATATTTGCTATAATTCCTGCAAAAGCTGATTATCTGTCAGTGGAAAAGAAATCAATCAAGGAGTGTTGCTGAAGGGGGGATGTCGACGATGAAGGCAGTCTGCAGTGAGTATCTTAAAGGGCAGTTCGGCGGCGACGAGTCGGTCGTCGAGGAAATATACGCCGAGTACGCCAGGTCCGCCCGCGAAAAGGCGGAAGAGGCCTCCGCTGCCCTCAAGGATGAGCGGTATGATGACCTCGACCGCATTGCCCATGCCGCGAAAGGCAACGCCCTCGCAGTCGGTGACCAGGAGTCCATGGAGACTGCCGTCGCGCTTCGCGCCGCGGCCAAAGCCCGCGACCGCGGCGAATCTGCCGCGCTCGTGGCGCGCCTGAAGGAACTTGCAGCGGTGCTCTGACTCTTGCCGCGTACAGGATGACGATGAAGCCATCTTCGAGCAGCCGCTTTTCGACTCTTGCCGCCTGGGCGATCGCCTTCGGCACTGCGGTTGGCTGGGGCTCGTTCGTCATGCCCGGCACTTCGTTCCTGCCTAAGGCGGGGCCTCTCGGAACAGTCCTCGGGCTAATCGCAGGCGGCGTGATAATGTCCGTCATTGCCTGGAATTATCGCTTCATGATCGGGCGCATGCCAGGACCGGGCGGCGCGTTTTCCTACGCGAAGAGGGCTTTCGGAGACGATCACGGCTTTCTCTGCGCATGGTTCCTATGCCTCACCTACGTGGCTATCGTCTGGGCAAACGCGACAGCGCTCGCGATCGTCTTCCACAGTGCGCTTGGCGACGTCTTTAGGTTCGGGTATCTCTACAGTCTGGGCGGATACGACGTCTATCTCGGCGAGATGTTGCTCTCCGGCATCGCGCTCGCCGCCGCCTGCGCGATATGCCTAAGGCGTGGACTTTCGTCGACTGTGCAGATCATCCTCGCAGTCGGCTTCGCCGTTGGCATAGCCGCATGTTTCGTCGCGGTGGCGTGCCGCCATTCCGGCGGGCTGCAGGCGATGGCGCCTGCGTTCTCTCCGTCAGGCGCCTCGTCGGTTTCGCAGGTTCTCAAGATCGTCGCCCTTGCGCCTTGGCTCTTCGTCGGCTTCGAGTCGATTTCCCACCTCTCCGGCGAGTTTGCCTTCCCGCGCCGCAGGTCTTTCGGCGTGATGGCCGTCGCGCTTGCCACGTCCGTAGTCGCCTATGCGCTTCTCTCCGTGCTGCCTACGCTGGTGCCGCAGGAAGGCGGCTGGGCTGCAAGCGTGTTCGGAGGCGCCGATTCGCGCAGCGACCTGTCGCTGTCGACCTTCGCAACGGTCGAACGCGCGCTCGGGCGCGCCGGCGTGGTTGCAATCTCGCTCACGATGATAGGGGCGGTCTTCACCAACCTCGTCGGCAACATGGTCGTTGTCTCCCGTCTCGTCGCTTCGATGTCCGACGAGGGGATGCTGCCGCGGTGGGCGGGGATACGCTCCGCGGACGGCACTCCGCGCCGCGCGATCCTCGTGATCGCCGGCGTTTCGCTGGTGACCGCTTTCCTCGGTCGAACAGCAATTGGCTTCATCGTAGACGTCGCGACAATTGGCGCCGCAATCGCCTACGCCTACACCTCCGCCGCCGCCTTTCGGACTGCGCGTGGCCCCGGCGGACATCTCGCCCGCGTGACCGGCGCCTGCGGGCTCGTCCTTTCGGTTGCGCTCTGCGTCTTGTTCATCATGCCGAACTATCTGTCGGGGAAGATGATGGCGACCGAGTCGTACCTGCTAATCGTCGTCTGGTGCATCCTCGGTTTTCTCTTCTACCGTTCGCTCTTCCTGCGCGACCAACGCAACAGGTTTGGGCGCTCCACGGTCGTCTGGATCGCGCTCCAGCTGCTGATCTTCTTCATGTCTCACCTGTGGCTGCGGCAGTCGGCGCAGGACGCCGAGCAGGGGACCTTCGAGTCGCTGAGCCGCTTCCACGCCGAAGTCTGCCAGAACGGGAAAGATGTCGGCGACGGCTGGAACGAAAACCTGCGGCGGCAGCTCGAGTCGGTGAACAGGGCGTTTGCGCGCGACGGGCTCGTCCAGCTTGGGCTGCTTGTCGTCTCGCTCGCCATCATGTTCAGTCTCTACGCCATTCTCCGCCGCCGCGAGCGCGACCTCGAGCGCGAGAAGGCGAGGGCCAGGAGCTATTTCTTCTCGACCGTCAGCCACGACATCCGCACGCCCCTCAACGCCATCATCGGCTTTTCCGAGATGCTCAAGGCCGGCTTCAAGACAGAGGCCGAACGCGAGCAGGCGCTTGATGCCATCCTCGTGAGCGGGCGGACGCTCCTCGACCTCATCAACGACGTTCTCGACCTGTCCAAGCTTGAGTCCGGCAAGATGGAGATCGCACCAGAGCCGACGGACTGCCGGCGACTGCTGGTCGAACTTATGGACGCGTTGCGCGTCTCAGGCGGCAAGCCCGGGCTCGAGCTCAGATGCGTCGTCGGGGAGATGCCGCCTCTGATGCTTGACCCACAGCGGCTAAGGCAGATCGTGTTCAACCTCGTCGGCAACGCGATCAAGTTCACCGACCACGGCCATGTCGAGATCAGGGCCTCCTACGACCTGCCGGACGCCGCGCCGTCGGGGGTGTTCCGCCTGGAGGTCGAGGACACTGGATGCGGAATCAAAGAGGAGGATCTGAAGCGTATCGGCTCGGCCTATGTCCAAGTTGGCTCGAAGCTCGCCCGCAACGGCGGCACAGGGCTTGGCCTTGCCATCTGCGGGCAGCTCGCCGCTGCGATGGGCGGACGGCTCGACGTTAAGTCGGATCTCGGAATCGGCTCGACGTTCTCGGTTATCGTGCCGGGAGTGCGTCCGGCGGACGCTGACCGCGGCGAATCCGCCGAGTCGGAATCCGAGCCAGTTCCGGCGCCTCGCGTTGATTCGGCTTCTGCGCCGCGCCGCATTCTCGCAGTAGACGACTCGCGGCTAAACTTGATGGTGCTGAAGGCGCTTCTGAAGGGCATGGGCGATTTCGATGTGGTGTCGGCCGTAGACGGACAGGAGGCGTTGAAGATTCTCGAGTCGCCGTCTGAAAAGCCATTCGACTTGGTGCTTACTGACATGTGGATGCCCAATCTGGACGGAGAGGGTCTTGCCAAGGCCATTCGCGCGAATCCTGCGCTCGCGTCCTTGCGCGTAATCGTGGTGACTGCGGACGTTGAGTTCCGCGAAAAGGCCGCGGAGATGGGATTCGACGGAATCCTGCTCAAGCCGATTACCGGCGAGAAGCTTTCGCGCATCCTCGTCGGTTAGCCGGCAACTTCCGCCGCCTGCGCGGATATTTGGTAGACGGCAATTCTGTTTATGGCGCAAAGACGCCTGTCATCGACCAGATCAGGGCGCGCTACCCGCACTGCCTTCTCGACTGCTGCGGCGAGGCGGTGGGGCTTCCCGACGGCTATCAGGGATCGTCCGAGGTCGGCCACCTCAACATGGGCGCCGGGCGTATCGTCGTCCAGGAGCTTAAGCGCATCGACGACGGCCTTTCCTCCGGCGAGCTCTTCAAGAGCCCGAAGTGGCAGAACCTCATCGCGAACTGGAAGAAGAACAACTCGCAGTTCCATTTCTTCGGGCTTCTCCAGGACGAGGGAGTTCACGCCCACCAGGAGCACCTTTTCAAGCTTATGAAGCGTGCGCGCCAGGAGTTCCCGGAGGGGCGCATCGTCGTTCATCCGTTCCTCGATGGCCGCGACACGCCGCCTCGTTCGACCCTGGAGTACATCGCCCGCCTCAAGACCGAGCTCGCCGCAGTCGGCAACGCGACGATCGGCACCGCGATGGGCCGCTACTACGGCATGGACCGCGTGAAGAACTGGAAGCTCACGAGCGAGGCGTACGACTGCATCGTCGGCTGCAAGGGCAAGAAGGCCGCGACGATCGAGGAGTGCGTCAAGGCGGAGTACGAGAGCGGCAAGACGCCCGACGGGACGCCCATGACCGACGAGTACATCCCGTGCTACGTCATCGGCGACTACGCCGGCATGAAGGACGGCGACGTCGTGATGCACACCAACTACCGCCAGGACCGCGCGATCCAGCTCACCCAGGCGTTTGTCTGCGACGACTACGCTGGCGAGCGCTGCGCGCGTCCGAAGGTGACGTACCTCGGCTTCACGCGCTACTGGGACGAGTTCGAGGACTACCTCCTCGGCGCGATGGGCGCGGGCGGTGGAATGGACAACCTTCTCGGAGAGGTCGTCTCTAAGGCCGGCATCAAGCAGCTCCGTCTCGCGGAGACGCAGAAGTTCCGCCACGTCACGAGCTTCTTCAACGGCAAGTCCACGACTCCTTCGGAGGGCGAGGACCAGGTCGAGGTGAAGTCGCGCTTCGACCCCGCGACGTTCGCGTCGCACCCCGAGATGGACGCGTACAACGTCACCGACGAGCTTTTGAAGCGCCTTGAGAACAACCCCTATGGATTCATCGTCGTCAACTACGCGAACTGCGACATGGTCGGGCATACGGGAGACGAGAAGGCCGCGACAAAGGCGGTCGAGGTGACTGACGAGTGCATCGGGAAGATTCTTCCCCGCCTCCTCGAGCTCGACGCGCACGTTCTCATCTTCGCCGACCACGGCAACGCCGAGCAGATGGTCGACTACAAGTCTGGGCTTACGAAGACTTCGCACACGCTGAACCTCGTCGACTGCTTCTACGTCGCGAACGATGCGGCAGGCGTGCGGCTCACGCCGCTTGCGAAGCTCTCGGCCGTCGCGCCGACAGCGCTGCAGATGCTCGGTATCCCGGTTCCGAGCGAAATGACGACGCCGTCGCTTCTCGCCGGCAAGGAGCCCTGGAGCAAAACCGCGCTCAACGTCTGATATGGCGGTCGACAGGATAGAAAGGGTAGACAGTCTCCTCAAGCGGGTCATCGCCGAGGCGATGTTCTCCGTGATGCAGGGCGACACGGTCGCTCCCGGGCTAATCACCGTGACGGACGTCCACTGCGGGAAGGATCTCCGCGACGCAACCGTCAAGGTGTCGGTGTTCGGCGACGACGCCCTGAAGGAGACTGCGCTCCAGCACCTTAAGCACAACGCGAGGCGCTTCCAGCAGATCATAAACCGCGAAGTGCGGCTGAAGTTCACTCCGCGTCTTCTCTTCCAGCTCGACCGTTCGCTTGAGAAGGGCGACGAGGTGCTGGCGATCCTGGACAAGCTCGGAAATGGCTAACCTCACGCAGCTAAGGATGCTCGAGGAGCTCGACGGGCTTCTTCTCGTCGACAAGCCCGCCGGGATCGCATTCTCGTCTGTCGTAAAGACGGTGAAGCGCAAGTTCAACCTCGTGAAGGTCGGTCACGGCGGCTCCTTGGACGCGATGGCCTCCGGGCTTTTCGTGGTTCTCCTCGGCAGCGCGAACAAGTTTGCCGGCGACATAATGGGCGCAGACCGCTCGTATACCGGGACGATGAAGTTCGGAGAGACGACAGATACGGGCGACCGCTATGGAAGGCCAATTCCTCTTCCTGGACGCGTGATGAAGCCGGAAGAGGCGAAAGGCGATCTCTTTCAGACTGAGCCGCGCTTCTGCGCCGTCCGCCGCGAGGGGTCTGCGCAGTACGACATCGCCGACACCGGCGAGCACACCCAGTTTCTCGCGCATGTCTACCGCTTCGAGGTCGGCGAGAAGGATGCGCCTTCGGGAGAGTCTGGCTTTTCGCTCGTCGCCTCGAAGGGCGTGATAGTGCGCGCGCTCGCGCAGGACCTCGGCGCGACGCTCATGTCGCTTAGGCGCACGAAGATCGGCAAGCTTTCCGTTGACGACGCGATACCGTTTGACAAGCTCCTCGAAACAGACGTCGGGAACCTCCCGTCATGCGTAGTGCCGATTTCCAGAGCGTTGCGGTAGGCTTCTTCGACGGCGTCCACTTGGGGCACCAGTCGATACTGAAGGGCGCCGAGGCGGCGCTTACTTTCCGCAATCACCCGCTGGCCGTCCTTTCGCCCGACAGGGCGCCGCGGCTTTTGATGGACGCCGAGGAACGCCTTGCCGCGATTCGCGCGTGCGGCGTGGGCGAAGTCGTTGCGCTCAATTTCACGCCGGAGTTTGCTCGGCTTTCTCCAGAGGAGTTTCTTGCGATGGCGGGGATCACGCGCAAGGTAAAAGTCAGGTGCGGCGACAACTGGCGCTTCGGGCGCGGCGGAGCTGCCGACGCGACTTGGCTTCGCGCGCATGGGTATTCGGTCGAAGTCATCCCTGCCGTGGAGTATCGCGGCGAAGCCGTTTCCTCGACACGCATCCGCGCCGCGCTCGAGCGTGGCGAGGTCGAGGACGCAGGGGCGATGCTTGGGCGTCCGTTCGAGGTGCGAGGCGAGGTCTTCGCGGGGAAGGGCGAGGGTTCGCGTCTTGGCTATCCAACGGTGAACTTAAAGCCGAGTTCGCTCAACATTCGGCTTCCGCTCGGCGTCTATGCTGTCGAGGCGGGCGGTGTGCGCGCAGTCGCGAACTACGGCTTTGCGCCGACGTTCGGCGAGCGTGCGTGGGAAGAGCCGGTCGTGGAGGTTCATTTTCTGCGGCAGGCGCCTGATGTGCAGGGCGGGGGCTTCGCGGAAGTGAAGCTTCTCCGCTTCCTGCGCCCGGAGCGCAAGTTTGAGTCTCCCGATGCTTTGCTGCAGTCGCCTCGTGCTGGTTTGCCTGTCAACGTGCGGCTTTGTTTCGGGCAACCGTGCTCGCCCTTTGAGGCGGGCGCCTTGCCCGTCCTTCGACCCGCTATCTCATTTCGCTGTGCTTGATTTCAGCGTGGCAGTTTCGCTATAATACCCCCAACTCCGTTGAGAATGAAGAATGTGAAAGAAAACATCGGAATGGGCGATAAAAAGAGCAACACCAAAGGGGTGTCTCCCCATTTGATCGTGCGGCTGCCTGGAAAGGGCGGGATGGCCGAGGTGTATGAGGTCGAGAACGCATGGCCCGGAAGGGAGAGCGCGATATTGTGAAATTCAACTGGAATCAATCTGGAATGCCCGTGTCGCTCGTCAGCCGCATGGGCAGAAGAAGCGCGGTCGCCGAGTTCAAGTCGGTTCTGAACGACGCCCAGAATCAGGTCATGGTGTCGGTGGATGCGGAGGCGATGGCGAATGATCTCGTGGAATCAGGCGGTCGGGAGTATGTGGAGATGGTACGAGCGTTGTCAGCAGATCTTGCGAACGCACGCAAGGAGCTTGAAGCCGCGAACCTGCGATACGAACGGCTCGTAGCGAACCTTAGGCAGCGGGGCATCAGTCTCGACGCAGATCCACCGCCTCGGCAAGAAACGCCAGAGGCGCCAGTCCAAGAGGCTGCGCCAGTGGCGGATGAACGAGATGACTGGGATACATGGGATCAGCGCTTCAAGGCTTTGCTGGGCTGATTCCGCTCGGAACAGCCGGAGACAGACCGCACGATAGGCCCGTTTTTCGCCTGTCCGCCGTAGTTTTGGCGAAGGCGGATGTGTTTCGTGGAC
Source organism: uncultured bacterium (assembly GCA_902780865.1). Lineage (GTDB taxonomy): Bacteria > Verrucomicrobiota > Kiritimatiellia > RFP12 > UBA1067 > UBA1067. The sequence goes on along the minus strand of CACZHC010000136.1, from coordinate 854 downwards.
ATTGGGTGGACATTGGGGAGACACCCCATTTTTGTTTCGCTTTTCAGTGCCGATTTCACTCATTGTCGCCGCTTATCGCAATTCCTCCAGATTTCCCCCTTGCCTTTTCTCGCCCATTATGCGATAATCTCTCCGTTCCTCGGAATTGAACACCGTCGGCGGACGGATACAAGGGGGAACCATGGAGAGTCTGCGGGTTGAAACGCCAGTAGTCCTTGGTCATCGTGCCGAGGGTGTTGATCGGCGGAACCGCAGACACCGCGTCGCGCGAGGGCTGGCTGGCCCGCAGGCCGCCGGAAGGCGGTGCACAACGCGCGCGGACTGGCCCGGCATGGCCCATTCCAGATTGCCGAACGCATGGCCGCGTGGCCGTGCGCATTCGGAAACTGCAATCGGAGGGCCACCAAATGGCAAGAACGGCAAGAGTCAAGAGCGTTGGCGAGGGGACGGCGTACTATCACCTCGTTTCCCGAGCCAGCAACAAACAGTTCCTGTTCAGGAAATCGGCGGCGAAAGACCGCCTTGCGGAGCTCGCGCGGAAGGCGGCCGAGTTCAGTGGGGTCAAGCTCGTCGCGTTCGCCGTGATGGACAACCACTACCACATACTCTGCAAAGTGACGCGGACCGGCGATCCGGTTTCGCAGGATGAGGTTGTCCGGCGCGTGGGTGTCCTCAAGGGAGCGAAAGCCGCTGAGTCCCTTGCTGAGCGCTGGCGGGAGCTCTCTGCCGCAGGCTTCGGCGCGACGCTCGAGTCCGAGCTCGGCCGCTACCGCGCTCGCATGAACGACATAAGCGAGTTCATGAAGACGATGAAGGAGCTCTACGCGATATGGTACAACCGCGAGTACGACTAC
>CACZHC010000135.1 GCA_902780865.1 uncultured bacterium | reverse complement strand
TCCAATCGCCTCGTACTGGCCGCGCTGGATCGCGTGCTTGAAGCCCTCCCAAGTGCGAGGATACCCCCAGTTCATCGGCGGGTTGCGGAGGTCCGAGACTACCGGCATGTACGCATAGAACGAGACGCCGAGCTGCGCGAAGAACGCAGCGCCCGCGACGGAACGGCCGTTAGGGAGCGTCGCCCACACGAGCGCGAGAAGGACGAAGTTCCACACGATCGGCCAGCAGAACCACCACGAGCACGGGTGGGTGAGCCCGTTCATGGCGCCGCTCTTCAGCAGCACGAACGCCGCGATGTGAAGACCCGCGACCGGAATCGCGAACGCGAGCCCTTTCTTCGTGAACGCGCAAAGGACAAACAGCACGACAATGGGAACGCAGAACATCGCCATCGACTTGCCCCACGGATAGACCTTTCCGTGGTAGCCGAGGTTCCCCGCGGCGGGGACATTCGCCGCGACCGCTATGGCGACGAGCGCGCAGACCGCTGCGCCCACGAGATAGGGGAGCGACTTGCCCTCCCAGATGCGGAGATCGTCTCCTTCGACGACCGCAGCCGCCACCGCGAGGACGACGCTCGCAGCGATGAACGAGGCAATGAGCGCGTATGTGCGCGGCTCTATGAGCGGCGCGATCGCGGCAGAGACGCCTTCCCACTTCGCGGGGCCCGCGAAGATCGTCGCGGCGAGAAACACGAGCGCCGCGCCAAATCCGCCGAACGCGAGAACCGCAAGACGCGCCTTGTCGCCTTCGCCGCGCTTCTTGAGGACCGCGGCCGCGACAACCGCCGCGACGAGGAACACGAGCCCCGCGACGATGACTGTAGTCGACGGACATCCGCCGGTCTGCAGGACGGGCATGTGCTTGTTGATGACGTCGGACTGCATGAACTGGTCCGCCCGCTGGAGGCAGCCGATCTGCATTATCTGGTAGGTAAGCGCGACCGGCATCAAGTAGATGAAGACGTCGCGGAACATGCCGATATTCTTCATCGCGATGACGAGCGCGAGCGGCACGATGGCGAAGAGGAGAACCTGGTAGTTCGTAAGCCCCAGCCCGAACACGAACGCCGTGAACCAGAGAACGAAGTCGGAGGGCTTCCTCATCCAGCGGTAGCTCAAAAGGAACACCCACATCAGGAAGAACGCGTTGAGCGAGTAGATTTCGACGATTGTCGACTGCGACCACTCGACGGGGGATAGCGCGAACGTAAGCGCACCCGCAACGCCGCCGCCAAAACCGAGCCACTCGTTGACTCCCTCCTTGGGCAGGGATTCGGGGGTGCCGTATCCCCCTCGCGCCAGCGAGCCCGAAGGGGCCCCTAGGCGGGGTGACCCCCCGTCCGTTCCACCCCCAAGAAAATCCCGCCCCGAGCGGCAAATCAGCATCGCCGTAAAGCCCGCGGCAAATGCGCCGGCCGTCGCCGAGAAGAGCGATATGCACCACGCAGGGGTGGGATGGCCCATATAGGTTACCCATGAAAACGCCTTGCAGAATAGCCAGCTGCAAAAAGTCCAGAACGGATACCCTGGGGGATGCGGAACGCCGAGATGCGCGCCGGCCGTCGCAAGCTCGCCCGAGTCCTCAAGCCCCACTGACGGACCGAGGGTGAAGAAATATACCGCAAACGTGACGAGCGTCGCCGTCCAGAAGGCCGTCGAAAAATCTGTCTTTCATCTTACTACTCGCAAGTTTAAATGCATATTATACCAAAAATGACGGGCTACGAACGGCAAAGGCCGCATGTCACACGTCGATTTTGATTATCTTGCGGATGATCAGCCAGCCGACGGTAATGAGCGCGATTACCGCGACTATAGAGCCCAGCCCCATTAAGCTGCACAAAAACGGCAGCATCAGCTTGGGTTTCATGATCGTCATGACAATCCCAAGGAAAAGCGGCATGACGGAGACGATGATTCCCTGCAGACGTCCCTGCGCGGTCATCGTCTTGACCTTGCGCTCAATGCGCATGCGGCCGCGTATCGTCTCGGATATCTTGTCGAAGATTTCCGTAACATTGCCGCCGGTCTTGCGGCTGATGAGGATCGCCGTCGTGACGAGCGTAAGGTCGTCGGAACCGACGCGGCCAGACATCGACTCGAGCGCGTCCTCGAAGCTCATGCCAATCCTGAGCTGCTGCTGGAGAATCGCAAACTCCTCGCACATCGGCTTTTCGCCCTGGGCGACAACCGAGTCAAACGCCTGGGAGATCGAAAAACCGGCACGAAGCGCGTTCGACATCGTGGCGAGCGCCTCGGGGAGCTGCTCGTTGAACTTGTCTCGCCTGCGCTGGTCAAGCCATTTCGCGAGCGGGCTTTCGCCGTTCTGCCACCCGGACTTGATCTTTACGCCGGCGCAGAAATACCACGCGATTCCAGCGAAGCAGACACCGAAGAGGATGACTGATATCCAAAGTATCATTTAGTCCGCCCCACGTTAAAGTCCATCGTGCAGTCGGGGTCGAACATCCTGGGGTCGCACTTGATGCCGCGCCCCGCAAGCTGGTCGAACCATGTCGGCATCGCGCCCGTCGGCTTGAATTCGCCTATGATCTTGCCATCTGTGCCCACGCCGCTCTGCTTGAAAGCGAAGATGTCCTGCATCACTATCTGGTTGCCCTCGAGCCCCGTCACCTCGGTAATCGCCGTGACCTTGCGCGAGCCGTCGGAAAGGCGCGACTCGTGGATGATGATGTCGACTGCCGAGGCGATCTGCTCGCGGATCGCGCGCGAGGGAAGTTCCATCCCGCTCATCAAGACCATCGTCTCAAGACGAGATATTACGTCGCGCGGAGAGTTGGCGTGGACGGTCGTGAGCGATCCGTCGTGGCCGGTGTTCATCGCCTGGAGCATGTCAAGCGCCTCGCCGCCGCGGCATTCGCCGACGATGATGCGGTCTGGGCGCATTCGAAGGCAGTTCTTAACGAGATCGCGGATCGGCACAGCGCCCTTCCCCTCGATGTTCGGCGGCCTCGCCTCGAGGCGGACGACATGCGGCTGCTGGAGACGGAGTTCCGCCGCGTCCTCGACGGTCACGATTCGTTCGCTATGTGGAATGTAGCCAGAGAGCAAGTTGAGAAGCGTCGTCTTGCCAGAGCCCGTTCCGCCCGCGACGATGACGTTCTTCCTGAGCCACACGCAGAGTTTCATGAACTCGGCGGCGTTGTGAGTCCACGTTCCGAAGCGGATGAAGTCATCTGGCGTAAGCGCCTTCTTCGAGAACTTTCGTATCGTGATCGTGGGACCCGAAAGCGCGAGAGGCGCGATGATCGCGTTGACGCGGCTTCCGTCTGCAAGACGCGCGTCGACATACGGCTGGGACTCGTCGCAGCGGCGTCCGAGAGGCGCGATTATGCGCTCGATCACCGAGAGGACGCTCGCATCGTCGGTGAACTGGCAGTCGGAGAGCTGTAGCTTTCCGCCGCGCTCGATGTAGACTTTGTCGGGACCGTTCACCATGATTTCGCTCACGGTATCGTCGGCCAAGAGCTCTTCGAGCGGCCCTAAGCGCATCGCCTCGTTGAAAACGTCGTCTTCGAGGCGAACAGGGTCAATGCCATCGGGAAGCCGCCCGTTTGCGACGACTTCGTCGATGATCTGGCGAATCTTCTCGCGCGCCGTGTCCTCAAGCCCCTCGCGATCCACGCCCTGCATGGTGAGCCGCTTCATGTCCATGCGTTTCAGGAGCTCCTTTTGAATCTGCTCCTGCACGCTCCGCCGCAGTTCGCGCATCGGGTCGGGCGGCGGCGGAACGTCGTCCTCCTCGTTCTCTGCGTCGGGCGGAAGTTCGGCGACGGCAGTCTCGTCCTGCCCGGAGTCTTCGGCGGCCTTGACCGCCCAGTCGTTCTCGTCGCAGACGCGCAGCATCGACTCGCCGACCTGCACGACCATGCCGCCGTCCAGCACGACAGGACCGTCTATCGGCTCGCCGTTGACGTACGTTCCGTTCGCGCTGTGAAGATCCTCGACTACCGCGCGGCCGTCCCTCACGGTCAGAATCGCGTGGCGCTCCGACACTTCGGGAAAGTCAAACCTGATCTGGCACGAGGGATTGCGCCCGATCATGTACGTTCCGTCGGTGAGCGTTCGGGATTCGCGATTCCCGCCGATGAGGGTTGTGAGAACCATCTGCTACCTCCCCCCGAGCTTCTGCTGGCGCTTGAGGTTGAGATCCTCCATCTCCTGGCGGATCTTGAGGTAGTCGACCTGCGGAAGCTCCTTCTCGGAAGAAGTGTCGTTGCGGTTGCGAAGCGTCAGTATGAGGCGGCCCTTTATCTGCTCCGCGAACGCAAGCATCTCGGCCTCGCGCGGGCTTACCTCGAGCGTAACGGTTGAATAGTTGGAACCGCCGACCATTCCAAGTTCGCGCGCCTGGGTCTTCGAAGTATCCTTGCCAGTCGCGAGAACGAGCACGTTCTGGAGAATCGTGCACGTCACAGGATCTCCGCGCTTGATCTTACCCTCGTCGTCGGGGAAGTTGAAAGTGCCTATGACGTCGACGTGGTCGTTCGGCTTGATCATACCGCTGACCGACGCGGCGCCGCTCACGTTGATCGACATCGCGCGCATCTGGCGCTTCACGTCGGCGGAAAGCCCCTTGTCGCGCGGGTTGCCGCCCTCGACGTCGCTCCAGAATAGGACCTCATTCGTCTTGTGCCCGATGACGAGCTTGCGCCCGATCACGTCGGCGAGATTCTCCACGGTCACAGCCTGCCCGCGCATGCCGATCGCCGGAACGGTAAGCTTCCCGAAATCCGCCTTCGAAAGCACCGAGCCGGACGGGACGTCGTGATTGAACGCGATAACGTCGACGGTGCCGTACTTCTTGATGAGTTTCGCCTTCTCCGCCTTGATCTCGTTTTCCTTGACCGTGAGATACGTGCGGGTCAGGATCGCGGCTATTAGGCCGGCCACGAGCGAAACTATGAGGACGATTTGCCGTTTCATCAGAAGAGCCCTTTCACCTTTCCTGTTTCAACGTCGACGTCGATGCGGCGGTAAGCCGGCGACGCAGAAGTTCCCGGCATGAGCTTTATCTCGCCCGCGACGGGAACGACGAGACCCGCACCCCTGTAGATCAAGACGTCCTTGACCGGCATGCGCCAGCCCTTCGGACGCCCGAGGAGCCTCGGGTCGTGCGAGAGCGAGTATTGCGTCTTTGCGATACATATGGGAAGACGCGCCGTCTCGGGATCTGCCTGAAACGCCGCGAGCTTTTCGAGCGCCAGCGGCTCAAAGTCGACGCCGTCTCCGCCGTAGACTTCCTTGACCTGCTTTTCTATGCGGTCCTTGAGGGGTTCTTCGAGGTCGCAGAGATAGGCGAAATTGTTAGGTCTCTCGCACGCGGCGATGACGGCCTCGGCGAGCTCGATCGCGCCCTCCCCGCCCTTGAGCCAGTGGTCGCTCACGGCAAACGTCGCGCCCGCCTTCTCGGCGACCGCCTTGACGAGGTCGCGCTCTCGCTGTGTATCGGTGTAGAACGCATTGAGGCAGACGACCGGCTGGATGCCCGCGCGGCGGATGATGTCGATGTGCGCAAGGAGGTTCTCGCAGCCCTTCTCAAGAAGCTCGAGGTTCTCGGTCGTGTACACGGGGTCGAGAGGAAGGCCCGCCTTGACGGCAGGTGCGCCGCCGTGGGCCTTGAGTGCGCGGACGGTCGCGACAAGCACGACTGCGTCGGGCTTGAGCCCCGAACAGCGGCACTTGATGTTCCAGAACTTCTCGAAGCCCATGTCAGAAGCGAACCCCGACTCCGTGACGACGTAGTCGCCA
>CACZHC010000134.1 GCA_902780865.1 uncultured bacterium | reverse complement strand
ACGGCCCGGTGAAGAACCTCAAGGCGAAGCTGCGCGAGCTTGCCAAGAGCGGCGATGTCGCGAAGGTCGCGTTCATGCCGCGGAACCTTGGCGACGTCGCGAAGGTGTTTGCCGAAGATTTGGGCGACGTTCCGCGCGTCGTCTGCGCTATGGGGGCGCAGGGATTCGCGACGAGGGCGCTCGCGTCAAGGTTCGGGTCGCTATGGACGTATGCGTCCGTCGGAGGCCTCGGCTCAATCGGACACATAACGCCGTACGAGCTGGTGCGTGACTTCAGATTCCGTTCCGTGTCGCAATCCGCCGCGCTCTACGGCGTCACCGGCTGGCCTCTGGAGAAGACGCGTTCGCCAGAGCTTCACAACGCGGCGTTCGCGAACGAGGACGAAGACGCGGTGATGGTTCCGTTCCCCGCAAAGACGGCGAAGGAGGCGTTCGCTTTCATGAAGGCGATGGGGATGCGCGGAATGGCCGTCACGATTCCACACAAGTTCGACGTAATGCCGCTTCTGGACAAGATCGACAAGTTCGCCAAGAAAGTCGGCGCGGTCAACACCGTGGTCTGCGAAAACGGGAAGTACGTCGGATACAACACGGACGTCGAGGGATTCGCCGATGCGCTTTCGGCGTTCGCCGGGACCTTAAGCGGCAAATCCGCCGCGCTTCTCGGTGATGGCGGCGCGGCGCAGGCGGTGAAAGTCGCGCTTAGGGAACTCGGCGTGAAGTTCAAGGTGTTTCACCGCGCAACGCCGCCGCAGGGGTTCGACATTCTCGTCAACGCGACGCCTGTCGACCCGATTCCGGACTACAAGTTTACAGGGCGAGAACTCGTATACGATCTTCGCTATGTTCCCGAGGTCACGCCGCTGATGGCGCGCGCCGCGAAGGCGGGGTGCCGCGTCGAAAACGGCTTCTCCATGCTCAGGTCCCAGGCCCGCGGCCAGCAGGGGCATTTCATGGCATAGTTGTCTCCATCCAGGAAGAACGACAATGAGATGCCATTGGACATACAAGACGCCGGAGGGGTTTGACGACCTCGTGATGGTCGGCGACGACGAGGCGCTGACGGGCCTTGCGTTCAAGGGTTCGCGCGGCGACTGGTGGCGCGGAGAGGCGGGAGAGCGGCGCGAGACGCCGGCCTTCCGCGAGACGCGACGTTGGCTTGACGCGTATTTCGCCGGGCGCGACCCTGGCTTCACTCCGCCTTTCAGAATCGAGGGAGCGACGCAGTTCCGCCGCGACGTCCTCGACGAGCTGATGAAGATTCCGTTTGGCGCAACGACATCCTACGGCGACATAGCGAAGGCGGTTGCGCGTCGGCGTGGCGGGAAGAAGGCGTCGGCGAGGGCTGTCGGCGGCGCGGTGGGCTGGAATCCGATAGGCATAATAATCCCGTGCCACCGCGTAGTCGGCTCGGACGGCGGGCTTACCGGCTACGGCGGCGGGCTCGGCAACAAGGTCTCGCTCCTCGCGCACGAAGGGGCCGATCTCTTCGACGCGAGGATATCGGCCCCGACGGACGCAAAGACCGAGATCGACGAGAAGCGCGTCCGGCTCTGCCTGCTGACTGTGAACAAGGCCGCCGCGCGGCATGGCCTCGGGCGCGCGAAGTGCGACAGAGACGGCGGTTCGCCGATGATCCGGCTCGACGACATCATCCAGTTCGGGCTGGACGCACCATACATCTTCGGCGAATGCGGCGATGAAGAGGCGAAGACGCTTCTTGAGAGCTTTATGGATTTCCAGGGTCTGTATCACTACGACCTCGCGCTGCAGCTCGCGCGGCTAATGGCGGAGAAGGGCTCGCTTGTGCGTGCGCGGATGGGCCGCGTCATCGCCAAGACGGACTGGAGCTCGTACGGCAGCAATGGTCTTCTGCTGTCGTATCTTGGGTCGCGGAAGCATGGCGGCTCGCTGGTGCTTCGGCTTCTCGACATCGTACCCGAGGACGGCAGAGACGGGCTTTTCGTCGCCTGCTGGCACTTGGCCAGCGCCAAGGTGCAGACCAAGCTGCGCAGGAAGTTCGAGGAATGGACGACTGGCGACCCATCATGGGGCGGAGGCTCAGGCGAGGCGGGATGGCTTGTCGCGTTTCTCTCGAAGTGGATGCGCGAGGGCGTGTTCACATGCGAGGAACTGCAGCCGCTAATGCGGTGGCATCTCGAACGCGCGACTCCCTCGCTGCTGACATAAAGGATTTGTTTTGCGCAAAGTTCTCCATGTCCGCTCCTCGCTAAGGCGCATATGGTGGAGGCGGCTCGTGAAGGCGACTGATGAAAAGACGGCGAGGTTGGCGGGTTAGCGGGTTAGAGAAGACGGTGTCCAGGAAGGCGGCGCGCGGGAAGGTGGAATAGGCAAAGACCCGTGGTTGGCTAAGACTTGTGGCTATGCAAGTTTTAAGGCGTGTTTTCTGACGAAGACGGTCAGCGGAAGGTAGCAGCGGGGCGGCAGGTTGTCGAAGCAGTAGTGGTGTTCGCCGTCTGCGGCGGTGACGCAGAGCGAGTTGCCCGGATACGATGTCGCATGGGAGCCGCTGCTCAGCACAAAGCTTTTTCGTTTGACGCGTGGTCCAAGCCGTGCCTCGTATTCGCAGTTCGCGCCCGTGACCGTCAGCCGGTGCCTGCCGAAAAGCGTCCAAAGCGCATGATAGCCGACGGCGAGGAAGAGCACTGTCCAGACGATTGGCACAAGGGCAATGAAAACAACTGACAACGCCGAAAGCCAGTTGAGCAATGACGCAGTGGCCGACAAGTCGATTGTCCATGACGACAACCGTAAAAAGACAGTGGACGCGACAAGCCCCAGCAAGCCGCAGCATCCAAGCGCCGAGCCAAGGCCAGTCAGCGAATGAACCTTCGCTTCCATCGTCTCCGAATCGCCGTCGCGGATGATGCGCATTCCGCGCGGCAGAACGGCAAGAATTGCTTCGGCAGAAGTCGTCTCCTGAGACTGGTCGATACGATGGGATAGGTTCATGCGAATCGACAGCTCGAGACTTGTTTGACTATATGTCCTGAACAGGCATCGCTCAACACTGCCTTCAACGATCGAAAGCATTGTGTTCCTCGGCGCGGAATAAAAGCTGTATCCATATGGGCGGGCTTTTGACCACGGACTCCAGCGGAAACGGATTGCGCGATGGGGAATAAGCCCAAGGAACCGCCTGCGGCAGACGCCTTCCTCTCCCTTGACCTCGATTTCAGCCGCCTCGGGCCCACCCAAGATATACAGCAGAGCGATTGCGGAGGCGAGAATCGCCACGGCCATCGCAACAAGAGCCGTGATCCACGCCCACATCGGCATCGCGATCTTCCCGTGCGTGAAGTCTACGGCGAACCGCAGCATGAAAGGAAACAGGCAGATCCCGAGGAGCGACAATATGAACAAAACGCGGCGCATCGTCTGCGCGCCGATTGACACGGATGCGCGGAATCCGCCCGCAGTTTCGGTGAATTCCACATGCCTGTCGGAGAGGTCGTCTGTCACTATGCGGATCAGCGGGATGTCGTGCGGCTCGTGCGGCAGGTTTTTGACTATCTGGAATTCGTGGGCGACGCCGATCTTGAGAGAGTCCTTGTAGGCGGAGGCAAGCAGGCGGTCGTACCAGCCGCCTCCGTAGCCGAGGCGGTCGCCTTGGATTGTGAAGGCGAGTCCGGGGACGATCCAGGCGGCGACTTCCGAGGGCTTGACGATTTCCGCCTCCGCTGGTTCGAGGATGTTCATCGGTCCGCGCCTGAGGTCTCCTTCGGAAAGACTCTTCAACTTCGCAAGTTCGTAAGTCTCGCCGTTCCAGCGCGGCGCGACGACCTTTACTCCCCGTTCGAGCATCTCGAGGATGAATTCCGAAAGGTCGATCTCATCTGGCGACGCGAGGTATGCCGCGACTGCGCCTCCACCCTCAAACGGGTCGGCGGCGACCGAAATAAGGTCGTCGTCGATCAGCTTGGCGCAAATGACCTTTGACGCGCGCACGCGCTCTTCGGGCGCAAGAGCCCTGCGGATCGCGCGCATCCGCCGTCTGATGTCGTCTTTTGTCTCTGCCTGCTCTTCCACGACGGGTATTGTAGCATTTCGCGTGCGCAGCATGCAAAAACAAAAACCGTGTGTTCGCGGGCTGGAACACTTGCGACAAAACTGCCGCAGATTTTGGTATA
>CACZHC010000133.1 GCA_902780865.1 uncultured bacterium | reverse complement strand
TTATGGTATAATTTCCCGCATGAACATTGTGATTCTGCTGGGGGCCCCGGGTTCGGGGAAGGGAACGATCGCGGGGAAACTCGCGGCCGAGCATGACAACTTGAAGCACGTCTCGTCAGGAGACCTGCTTCGCGGCGCAGTCGCCAAGGGCACGCCTGCGGGCGTCGAGGCGAAGGGCTACATGGAGAAGGGCAACCTTGTCCCCGACGCGCTTATCGCGCAGATGATAAAGGACGTCGTGGCCGAGACCACGGGCGACATAACGATGCTGCTGGACGGCTTCCCGCGCAACCTCGCGCAGGCGAAGATCCTCGAGGAGATGGGCGCGCCTATCAAGAGCGTCGTTCTCGTCGACGTTCCAGACGAAGTGATCCACGACCGCATCGCGGGCCGTCGCACGTGCCCGAAGTGCAAGGCCGGCTACCACGTCAAGGCGCTTCCGCCCAAGGTCGAGGGAATCTGCGACAAGTGCGGCGCGGAGCTCGTCATCCGCAAGGACGACAACCCAGAGACGGTGAAGGACCGCCTCGTCGTCTACCACCGTGAAACCGAGCCGCTTATCAAGTACTACGAGGAGAAGGGCCTCCTCAGGCGCATCGACGGCGACCAGGGCCCCGAGAAGAACGCCGAGGCGTTCCTCGCGGCGATGTAACGCAGTGAAAGTCGACATCAAGACGAAGGCCGAGCTCGCGCAGATGCGCGAGGCGTGCCGGATGAGCGCGGAGATACGCGACATCTGCGCCGCGGCCGTCGCGCCCGGCGTCACGACGGGCGAGATCGACGATCTCGTCGTCGAGTACTGCAGAAAGCACAACGTCGGCGCGAGCTTGTATCCCGGCGGGCGCTATGCGCCCGACTTCCCCGGGCATCTCTGCGTGTCGCTGAACGACGAGGTCATCCACGGCATCCCCGACCGAAACCGCGTCATCATGCCGGGCGATCTCGTCAAGACAGACGTCGGCATCAGGAAGAACGGCTTCAACGGCGACACTTCCCGCACGGTCGCTCTCGGCGTCACCGACCCCGAGGTGCTGCGGCTCGTCGACGTGACGAAGGCGTGCCTCAAGGCGGGCATCGCGGCGTGCGGCCCGGGCGTCCATCTCGGCGACGTCGGGTACGCGATTCAGAAAGTCGCCGAGGACGCTGGCTTCGGCGTGGTCCGCGACTGGATAGGCCACGGCGTCGGGCGCACGGTTCACGAGGACCCGGAGGTGCCGAACTACGGCAAGCCCGGCACCAAGCTCGTCCTCAAGCCCGGCATGACGATCGCCATCGAGCCGATGATATCGATGACGAAGGGCGGCGAGAAGACGGACGTCTTAGGCAACGGCTGGACGGTCGTGACGCAGGACGGCTCCCTCTCGGCGCACTTCGAGCACACGGTGGCGATCACCGACGACGGGTGCGAGATTCTCACTTTGCCGGCGGACTATCCCTGAAGCTCTCGGGCCCGAAGGCGCTTAGGTCGAATGGCGGCTGATTGCCCGGGGGTGGATGGTCCGTCCGGCTCTTGTTGAAAGGAACGGAAAGATGAAGGTGCGGTTCTACGCGAACGCGGGCAAGCCCGCGGCGAAGGCGGCGGCGAAACGGCTTGAGGCCGTTGCGCGGCGCGCCGGCCTTGCGCTCTCCTCTCGCGGCACATGCGACGCGATAGTCGCGCTCGGCGGCGACGGCACGATACTCCGCGCAGTCCGCAAGTTCCCCGACATCCCCGTTCTCGGCTTCAACCTCGGCTCGCTCGGCTATCTAGCGAGCGTAGGCGAAAGCGACTTCGAGAGGGCGATAGCGATGCTCGCGGCTGGCAAGTTTTCCGTTTCCGAGAGGACGATGCTCGACGTTGGCGGCATGACAGCTCTGAACGACGTCGTTGTCATGCGCGAAATGACTGGCCACGCCGCCGTCTTGGACGTCTCTGCCGACGGCAACTCCGCGACGCGCTACATGGCCGACGGCGTGGTGATCGCGACGCCAACAGGATCCACCGCGTACTCGCTCGCTGCGGGCGGGCCGGTCCTCATGCCCGACACGAAATGCCTCGTCGTCACGCCGATGAACCCGCACGCGCTCGGCGTTAGGCCGATGGTGGTGAGCGATGCGGTGAAGCTAACCGTAACTTCGCGGCGCAGCGTCGTTGACGCAGACGAGCGGCTCGGTGTCTACGCCGACGGCGAGAACGTTGCGATGCTTAAGGCGGGCGAATCGGTCGAGATCGCGAAGTCCTCGCGTTCCGCGAAGCTCGTCGAGCTTCCCGGCTTTGATCCATACGTCGTTCTGAACAGAAAACTTGGGTGGTCGAGATGACGATTGAAGAACTAAACGATGCCGTTGAGACGGGCGAGATAGACGAGCTTATCCGCGTCTGCGAGGCAAGACAGGTAAAGGCGCTTTCCGCGCTTGCCGACACGATCTGCGCGAAGAAGGACGTTCGGATCATTCTCCTTTGCGGCGGCTCTTCGGCCGGCAAGACGACGACGGCGAAACGGCTCTGCACGCAGCTCAGGGTCAACGGCGCGAACGCCCTGCACCTTTCGACCGACGACTACTTCGTGGGCGACGCGAGAAACCCCCGCCACCCCGACGGCACTTTCGACTACGAGACGATAGAGGCGGTCGACTCGGCGCGGCTCGCCAAGGACGTCAACGCGCTGCTCGCGGGCGAGGAAGTTCACCTCAGGCGCTTTGACTTCATCAACCACGAGGGCTTCGATTCGGAAGGCACGACGAAGATGCCCGAGAACGGATACATCGTCCTCGAGGGCATACATGCGCTCAACCCGATATTGACGGACGCTGTCCCTGAATCGGCCAAGTTCCGTATCTTCATCGAGCCGAAGACGCAGCTTACGATTTTCGCTCTCACCAAGCTGCCGCCGCAGGACGGGCGGCTTTTGAGGCGACTCGTGCGCGACAACCAGTTCCGCAAGCTTAGCCCGCTCGAGACCTTCAACTTGTGGCCGCAGGTCCTCGACGGCGAGGAGAAGTGGATAAACCCGTATAGACAGCTTGCGGACGCCGAGTTCGACTCGGGACTCGAATACGAGCTCGCCGTCCTCAAGCCCTACGCCGGAGGGCTCGTCGAGATCGTGCGCCGCCGCAGGCCCGAGGAGAAGAAGGCGTACATCTTCTCGGAGCTCTTCGAGGTGATACACCCGGCGCACCCAAACGCCGTCCCCGGGGATTCGATTCTCCGCGAGACGATAGGCGGCAGCCAACTCGAATACTGAACGATGGCGAAGAAGGTCGCGGCGCTCTTCTGGGAGCTATTCAGGATTTCGCTGTTCGTGGTCGGCGGCGGATATGCTATCATCGCCGTGGCAGACGAGGTTTTTGCAAAGAAGGGCTGGACGGAAGAAGGCGAGCTCGTCGACCGGCTTCCCGTGTTCCAGATGGTCCCAGGGCTCATCGCGACGCATACTGCCGTCTATGTCGGGAACAAGATCGCGGGTGTGCTTGGCGCGGCGGTCGGCGTAGTTGCCGTGGCGCTTCCTTCGGTCGTCATCTTCACCTTCGTCTCGATGGGGTACGACTCGCTTCCCCTCGACAACGAATGGCTCGTTGCCGCGTTCGTCGGGCTTCGCGCCGCGCTCACGGGCATAATCGCCGCGACGATAGTGCGAAGCGCGAAGAAGCTCGCGAGCGCGTTTGCGGTCGTCGTGTTCGCGCTTTCGCTCTGCGCGATAGCCCTGTGGTCGGTGCCGGTCTGGGCGGTTCTTCTTTGCGCGATGCTTGTTGGGATTTCCTCGGAGTTCGTTCCGCCGCACGGGAAGAAGTTTCAGACGCCCGCCTGGCTCGGGCTTTTGCTCTTTCTCAAGTACGGCGCGCTGTGCTTCGGCGGCGGCTTCGTGCTTGTGCCGATGTACATGGAGGACTTCGTCGGCGAGGCGGCGCCGTATTTGCAGGTAACCGCCGAGGAGTTCTCGAACCTGATGGCGCTCACGCAGATGACGCCTGGTCCCATCGGCGTCAACGGGGCGACGTTTTTCGGCTATCGGCTCGCAGGCGTTCTGGGCGCGGTAGTCGCTTCCGCGGCACTTTTGCTGCCGGGTTCGCTCCTTGCCTTCGTCGCGTTTCGCTCGCTTGAGCGCTTTAGCGCAAGCAGGGTCGTGAAGGGCCTTCTTGCGGGAGTGCGCCCCGCGTCCGTCGCGCTTATGGCAGTTGCGCTGTGGGCGTTTGCGAAGATGTGCGTGGTGACGGTTGGGGATGATGGCATTGCCTTCAGCCCGCTCGCCGCGCTTCTAGTCGCCGCCGCTTGCGCAGGCACTCTCTCGCGTCGCATTGGCGTCGTGAAGATCGTCTTTCTCTGCGCCCTCGCCTCCCTCGCCGTACATCTTGGAAAATTGCTGCTGGCGTAGATGGGCTTGTGGGTCATTACGCTCAATTAAACAACTCCGATGGTTGGCAAAAGGCCTCCGTTACCACTTCGGCTAATGCTTCGCGTATTTCAACCCATTGACATGTAGAAATTTTGTGTTTTTTAGCTGGAGGAAGTGTCCTCCAGACCTCCTCTGCCAAAGGCAGCTCCAAAATTAACAACGAAGAGATCCTTGATCGCGGCTGTATGATGCGGAGCGAGGCGTAACGGTAGTGAAGCACTTTTGCCAGCCATCGGAGTTCCTACAAAAGAAAGAAAGATCAATTAGCCGTTTAAAAGGCTGGGATATTCTATGCGTAGCGAATGGCGCGGAAGCCGAAGATTTGGTATATTATTCGCTTCATGTCATTTTAGGAGGACAGGATGAAGGAAATCAAGGTTGTCGGACTCGTTTTTGCGCTGTGTGCGCTTTCGGCGTTTGCGGATGACATTACGACGGAGAAGTATCCCGATGCCGACGTTGTGCTTGTCGACGAACGCGTCGAGACAGTATACCAGGCCGACGGCACATACGTCACTACGGAGGAAGACTGGAAGAAGGCGCTTACCGAGCGCGGACGGCGCTCGCTCTCGTCGCTCTCGATCGGCTACTCGCTCCGCTACGGAAAGGGCGAGATACTCCTCGTCGAGATCATCGACGCAGAGGGCAAGGTCCGCGCCGTCGACTTCGCCTCTACGCTGAAGGAGGCGACCGACAACTCGTCGACATCCGCGAACATCTACGACCCCCTCGACAAAGTCCTCTCGTGCTCCATCCCCGGGATCAAGGTCGGCGAGACGCTCCACGTCAAGACGCGCCGCACTGTGACCAAAAGCCGCGTCAAGGACCAGTGGGCC
>CACZHC010000132.1 GCA_902780865.1 uncultured bacterium | reverse complement strand
GCGGCCGACTATGCCTGGAGCTGGATCGCCACGTCCGACGGCACTTTCGCGGGGTCTGTCCCCGACGAGAGGCTGATGAGGAGGGTGGCGCAGATAGGGTCGGGGAAGATATTCGGGAGCCTCGCGTTCGTGACTGCTACGGCGTTTGCGCTGGGTGACCGGTTCCGGTCGCGGAGTGTCGCGGCGCGGGGTGTGGGCGAACTTGGCTACGCGACGCACGGCTGGCGGCTTGCCAAGGCGGCGGAAAGGGTGGCGTGAAAGGCGGAGAGTCGATGACGGCCAATAAAATTGGGGCATTCGTGGGGCCTGTCCCCGCGACGGCAGGCATCGTTACGTCGATTGTGGTATAATGTGCCGCGGACGGACATCATAAACGAAAGGCGGCGGACATGAAACTCTCGAAGAAAAGCCAGGCCCGGCAGAGGGCGATCGCGAAGATGGTCGCGTCTGGGAAGGCGCTCGGCGGGCTCCTCGCGGGACTTGTCGCAGCGGCGATTCCCGGCTGCCGTGACAATTCTCCTGGCGCGCGGATGGGGGATGTTCCCTGTCCGCAGCAGGAACAGAAGCCGAACTCCGGCAACGAGAAGCATGGCAGGAATCCCGCCGTGCGCGGCAAATACCTTATCGAGCCGGAGAAGCCGAACGAGACGAACGAAAACGGCGAAGACTTTAGGACGATGGGCGAAATCGCGGAGCCAGAGCCCAACGCCAAGAACGAAAAGGAGCCCGTTTTCGAGGAAGGCGGAGACATCCAGATTTCCGACGAATGACGCGCTTCCCGCACCACATGACGCTGGAGCTGACGGCGAAGTGCAACTTCCGCTGTCCCTACTGCTACTGCGTCTGGCACGAGCGACCGGAGCTTGCGAAACCTGAGCTCGACGCCGCCGGATGGAAGCGCATCCTCGACAAGTGCGCCGCAGACGGAGTCGATGAGATTCTCTTCTCCGGCGGCGAGGCGCTCCTCAGGAAAGACCTTTTCGAGATCATCGACTACGCACGGCATGCAATGCCCGAAGCGCGTCTTTCGCTCTTCACGAATGCGAGCCGTCTCGACGAGAGCATGATCCGCAAGTTCAAGCGGCGTCGCGTACATCTCGCCGCGTCGCTCCAGGGACTTCGCACCTACGCCGAGATGACGGGGACGCGGCGCAGCTTCCGGCGGCTCCTCGCTGTCGTTGCGCGCGCTGCGGAGCTCAAGTGGCCGATATCGGTTTCGATCACAGTAACGCGCGCGAACATGTCCGAGGCCGCTGATATCTTCGCCGCCGCCGCGCTTTCCGGGGCCAAGTCGATACAGCTCGGGCCCATGATGGCCGGTGGACGCGCAAGGACGCGTCCGGACCTCATGATCACGCGCGGCGAGTGGGAGTCGGTGAAGGAGAGCATTCGCGCGCTTCCGGACGGACGCGTCCCCTATTCGTTCTGCGACGAGTTCATCTGCGAATGCCGAACGGACCTTCCAGACGCATTGCGCGAAAAATGGCGCGACCCGAACCACAAACCCTGTCCGGCCGGCAGGGACTTCGGCGCAATCGGTCCCAACGGCCGCTACCGCACCTGCCTGCATTCATTGTGACTCGAGCGGGAAAAATCCATCCCAAAGCGCATCGGGGGCGGACCCAATGGTAAACGCTACTTCGTCGGCTTTAGGAATTCGGTGAAGGTCTTGCCGTTGCGGGAGCCGGAGTAGATCTTCACCCAGTCGACGTGCATGGCCGTCGGGAGTGTCGATTCGTCTATCGCGCCGACCCATTGGCCGCCGAGCTGCATGTCGATCATGAGGTAGAAGGGCTCTGTCCACGGATAGCGATTTGGATCGTCGCCTACCTTGGCGTAGGAGTGTGTCGCCTTTCCGTTCACCGTCCACGTGATCTTCTCTGGCGTCCACTCGATCGCGTATACGTTCCAGTCGTTCGGCTTTATGTTGCCCTTGCCGCCGTTGGGCGGGTCGTTCTTGTGCTCGGCAGTCCAGCCAGAGTGGACGGTGTGGTAGACGAAACCGTCGGAATTAAGCCGCTCGATGATGTCGATCTCCCCGCAGTCCGGCCATTTCGCCTTGGGCTTTTCGGGCATCATCCATATCGCCGGCCACGCGCCTTTCTGCGCCTCGAGCTTGCAGCGGATCTCGACTTTCCCGTATTTCACGGCGAGATGCCCGTGGGTCGAGATCCCGCCGGTGAGAACGCTGCGCTTGTCGGCGGCGAGATCGTCGTTCTTGACGCCGTAGGCGTGGAGCTGGCCGTCCTTGACCGCAATGAGATCGGGCCTTTCGGACATGTTCCTGTTCCAGTCGGAAGTTCCCGGTCCTATGCGAGACCAGGTCTTTTCGTTCAGCTTGTTGCCCTTGAAGTCCTCGGTGAACTTGAGCTTCCACACGACAGGCGCAGTTGCCGCGCCGCCTGACTTCTGCGGCGCTTCCTTCGCCGCGAAACACGCCGAAACGCATGCCAAAGAGAGTATTGCCGCCAGTTGTATTTTCATGGCTTGTTCCTTTGCCTTGCCGCAGGGCGGATGTCGCCCGTTTTGCCAACGATATGATACCATTTCCCTGATGGCCGCGCAATCGAAATGGCGCTGACAAATTCAAGGGCAATATGCTATAATTTCCCCATGAACAAATTTCCCGATTGGTCGTCGCTGACGCCAGAAAAGGCCGCGGCGGATTTGCCGCGCCTTCTCGAAGAAGCCGAGAAGGGCGTGGCGAAGATAGAGGCATCGTCTCCACAGACTTTCGAAGACCTCGAGTGGGCTCTTGCGGACGCGACGCGTCCGCTGTGGGAGCTCTGGGGCATGGTCGGCCACATGATGTCGGTCATGAACTCCGACGAGTGGCGCAAGGTGGACGAGGAATTCCGTCCGAAGATCGTAGAGTTCTCGCTCAGGGTCTCGCAATCGAAGCGGCTCAATGACCTGGCGAAGGAGGTGCTGATGCGCCTCAAGTCGTGCGGCGGAGCGAGCGAGAACGCGACGCGCATACGGATTCTCGAGAAGTCGATCCAGGGCGCGGAACTCGCCGGCGTCTCGCTCGAGGGCGATAGAAAGAAGCGCTTCAACGAAATCTCCCAGCGCCTCTCTAAGCTTTCGATGGACTACTCCAACTCCGTCCTCGACGCGACGAACGCGTTCAAGTTCGAGAAGGACGGCAAGACATACACGATCGACGATGCGAACTACCCGCAGACGATGAAGCACTGCGCCGACCGCGAGGTGCGCGAGAAGCTCTTCCGCGCCCGTTCGACGCGCGCGCCCGAGAACACTGCGAGGATCGACGAGATACTCGCGCTGCGCTTCGAGAAGGCGAAGCTGCTCGGCTTCAAGAACCCTGCTGAACTTTCGATAGCCGTCAAGAGCGCGCCGTCAGTCGCGGCGGTGATGAAGATGATAGACGACCTCGACGCGGCGACCGAGAAGATAGCAGCTGAGGAAAAGGCCGAGCTTGAGGCGTCAGCGAAGGGCGCGGTCGATACCCTTGAACCATGGGACCAGTCCTTCTACGCGACGCGTTTGCGCGAGGACAAGTACTCCTACTCCGAGGAGGAGCTGAAGAAGTACTTCGAGGTCGAGGTCGTTGTGGCGGGGCTTTTCAAGATGGCGAAATTCCTCTACAACGTCGACATCCGTGAGCTGAAGGGTGCGGAGAAGCCGTCCGTGTGGCATCCGGACGTCCGTTTCTTCGAGATGTCCGAGGGCGGGAGGCCCATCGCCTACTTCTACTTCGACCCGTATGTCCGAAATGGCCAGAAGCGCGGCGGCGCGTGGATGAACTCGTTCGACGACCGCTGCGACCGCAGGGGCGTCCTTCCGCTCGCGCTCGTCTGCACGAACTTCCCGCAGCCCGACGAAAACGGAAAGTCCTATCTCCCAATGCGCGAGGTCGAGACGCTGTTCCACGAGTTCGGCCATGCGACGCAGTGCATGCTTACCAAGGTAGGCGAAGAGGGCGCGGCCGGGCTTTCGCTCGTCGAATGGGATGCGGTTGAGGTCGCGAGCCAGTTCAACGAGAACTGGTGCCTCGACGACCGCACGGGAATCGTCGTTCCAGCGGACCTCAAGAAGAAGGTGCTTGCCGCGAAGAACTTCCGCGCGGCGACGGTGTGCCGCGCACAGCTCGCGCTCGCGAAGATCGACATGCTGCTGCATATCGGCGAGAACGGCGGCAAGAA
This sequence comes from uncultured bacterium, assembly GCA_902780865.1. Lineage (GTDB taxonomy): Bacteria > Verrucomicrobiota > Kiritimatiellia > RFP12 > UBA1067 > UBA1067. The sequence goes on along the minus strand of CACZHC010000132.1, from coordinate 2,625 downwards.
GCCGCGCGAGATCAAGGAGGAGATCTTTCGCCACTTCGACATGCCGATGGTAAAGGAGGATCTCTTCCTCTGCGCTTTCTCGCACATCTTCGCAGGCGGCTACTCCGCCGGCTACTACGGCTACAAGTGGGCAGAGGTCATGAGAGGTCATGAGCGCCGACTGCTACGGCGCGTTCGAGGAGGCGGGGCTTTCCGACGACGCGGCGGTGAAGCGCGTCGGCAAGGCGTACCGCGACACCGTTCTCGCGCTTGGCGGCAGCGAGTCCGCGTACGACGTGTTTCTGCGTTTCCGCGGCCGCGCGCCGACGATTGACGCGCTTCTCAGGCAGCAGGGGCTCAAGCGATGACGTATCGCGCGAAGAAGGGCTTCGTCTCTATCCTGCCGTACGCGGTGTGGATGGCGATGATGCTCCTTCTTCCGTCGACTTCCGAATGCTACGCGGCGCGCTCGCTCGTCACGCTCGTCGTCCTTCTGCCGTGTCTTGCGTATCTCGAGCGGCACCACGGCGTAATCCACCGCAACTCGAAGATGCTGCCGGAGCTCGCGTGGGGAATCCTCGTCGGGCTGCTCGTCCTCGCGATATGGGTGTGGCCCGAGCAGTTCGACTGGTACCGGAAGTGGTGCATCTACGGCGACGGCGGGACGAACGCCGTAGGCGAGAGCGAGATGGTCTACAAGCTCGTTCGGCTCTTCGGGAGCGCGTTCGTCATTTCCGTAGCGGAGGAGCTTTTCTTCCGCCGGTGGCTCATGCGTTTCGCGGGCTTCTGGTGGATGGTTGCGCTCTTTGCAGTTGAGCACGACCGCTGGCTCGTCGGCGCGTTAGCGGGCGTTCTTTACGGGTGGCTTGCCATCAGGAAGGGGCTTGTCTCCGCGATTCTCGCCCATGTCACGACAAATCTCGCGCTTGGGCTATATGTTCTCGAGACAGGAAACTGGCAGTTTTGGTGAGGGATTCTTCGGCTGTGAAAGACGACTACGAACTTCTTGATTCTGGCGACGGGCGAAAGCTCGAGCGCTTCGGAAAGTATGTGCTCGCGAGGCCCTGCTCGCAGGCGCTTTGGCGTCCTTCGCGCCCGAAGGCGGAGTGGGACCGAGCAGACGCCTCGTTCGACCGCGAGGACGGCAACCGCTGGCATGGCCGCACCAATCTCCCGAAGGAATGGACGATCGAGACCGCGGACATAAAGTTCAAGCTCGGCGGAACCGACTTCGGACACCTCGGGATATTCCCCGAACAGCGCGCGCAGTGGAAGTGGATACGCGGGATGGCGAAAGGCGCGCGGGTGTTGAACCTCTTCGCCTATTCCGGCGGCTCCACGATGGCGTCGGCGCTTGGCGGCGCAGAAGTCTGCCATCTCGACGCGTCGAAGGGCATGGTGGAGTGGGCGCGCGAGAACGCGCGGCTGAACGGCCTTGCCGACGCGCCGATCCGCTGGATCGTCGACGACGCGCACAAGTTCATGAAGCGCGAGATCCGCCGCGGGCGGCGCTACGACGCCGTGATCCTCGACCCGCCGACCTTCGGGCGCGGCGCAGGCGGCGAGATGTACAAGATCGAGCGCGACCTCAAGGAGACGCTCGGCCTCGTGCGCGATCTTCTGAGCGACAAGCCGCGTTTCGTCCTTTTCTCGAGCCATACACCTGGCCTTTCGCCGATTGTGGCCGAAAACATCCTCGGCCAGCTTTTGCCGGCCGCGCGGCTCGAGTCTGGCGAAATGACGCTCGACGGCACTGGCCTCAAGTGCCCGAGTGGCATCTTTTGCCGTGCGGTCTTGGGCATTTCGCACTGACGATGGGGCATTCAAATTTTGCAAAATACCCCCTTGCGCATAGTGAAGGGTTTTTGATATACTATACACAATTCTCGCAAGAGAAGGGTCGCGATACGGGCGAGTATATCCCGTCGCGTCGTGACCGTTGAGTATCATGCTCGCGGTCGCGAAAAGCGGTCGCGAGCCTTGTTTTTGCGGGGATTGCTGGGCCAAAACCCAGTCGCGAGCGAGGCGCCCAACGGGCCTCACGCGTCGACGCCGAGAGACTGCGAAAGCGGTAAGGCGCGCGCGGAAGTCGCGACCGTCTAGGCACAGGAACGAAGGGACGAAGGCGAGAAGAAAGGTTCGAGCCCGAGTCGAAACCGAAAAGAAGAAAAAGGAAAAGACAATGCAGCAGCAGAGAGTCCGCATCCGCCTCCAGGCATACGACCACCGTGTGCTTGACCAGGCCGTCGGTGGCATCATCGACACGGCCCGCGGCACGGGTGCGCAGGTCGTGGGGCCTATTCCGCTCCCCACGCGCGTCGAGCGCTTCACGGTGAACCGCTCGCCGAACGTCGACAAGAAGTCGATGGACCAGTTCGAGATGAGGACGCACAAGCGCCTTCTCGACATCGTCAACCCGACCGCCCAGACGATCGACGAGCTCAAGAAGCTCAATCTTCCCGCTGGCGTCGACATCACCATCAAGGTCTGATAGGAGGTCGACATGGAAGGTTTGATAGGCAAGAAGGTTGGAATGACGCAGGTTTACGACGCCGACGGCGTCAGGACCTGCGTTACCGTCATTGAGGTCGGGCCCTGCCCCGTCGTCCAGCTCAAGACGGCCGAGAAGGACGGCTATGTCGCCGC
>CACZHC010000131.1 GCA_902780865.1 uncultured bacterium | reverse complement strand
TGTTGGCTTTGGGAAAACAGAAAAGACCGCTTCTCGCGGTCTTTTGAACTGGTGGGCTATAGTGAATTCGAATCACTGACCTCTTCCATGTCAAGGAAGCGCTCTAACCAACTGAGCTAATAGCCCAAAACGGAAAACGGCATATAGTATATCAAACTGTTCGGCACAAAGTCAATAGCGAATTTCACGATACGGCAAAATGCGCCGCGAAGAAAAAAGGCGCGGCAAATTTGCCGCGCCCCTTTTTAGCTTTGGTCGAAAACAGGCTTAGGCGACCGAGCCGCCCGCCTTCTCGATCTTCGCCTTCGCGGAGGCCGAGCAGGGAACCTTGACGGTGAGCTTCTTGGTGAGCTCGCCGTTGCCGAGGATCTTGATCTTCGGACGCTTGTTGTCGGAGAAGCCGGCCTTGGCGAGCGTCTCGACGGTCACCTCGGCTCCCGCCTCGAACTTCTTCTCGAGATCGGAGACGTTGACGGCGAGCGCCTTGGCGTTAAAGCGGGCGTTGTTGAAGCCGCGCTTCGGCAGACGACGGACGAGCGGCATCTGGCCGCCTTCGAACGTCAGCTTGTGCTTGTGGCCCTTGCGAGCGCCCGCGCCCTTGTGTCCGCGGGTGGAGGTCTTGCCCATGCCCGAACCGCAGCCGCGGCCGACGCGCTTCCTGCGCGAGCGGGCTCCGGGGGTGTTAGTCAAGTTATGCAGTTCCATCTTGTGATTCCTTTCCTTACGCGCGGATCGCCGCGATCTCCTCGGCCGAACGCAGCTTCGAGAGAGCGTTCATGGTGGCCTTGACCACGTTGAGCCGGTTCTTCGAGCCGAGGGACTTGCCGACCGCGTCGCGGATGCCGGCCGCCTCGAGGACGGGGCGCATGCCGCCGCCGACGATAAGGCCCGTGCCGTCCGGAGCGGGCTTCAGGATCACGCGGCCGCCATCGCAGACGCCTTCGACGTCGTGCGGGATGGTCTTGCCCTTCATTGTGATCTTGTGCATGTCCTTGCGGGCGGCCTCGCCGCCCTTGCGGATCGCGTCGGCGACCTCGTTGGCCTTGCCGAACCCTACGCCGACCTTGCCCTCCTTGTCGCCGACTACGATGACGGCGGAGAAGCTCATGCGGCGACCGCCCTTGACGGTCTTGGCGCAGCGGTTGATGAACACTGTGTGCTCGTCGAGCTCGTCGCCCTGTTCCTGCGGACGCTTGTCACGATTCATAGCCATGGTTACTTGTCCTCCTTCTTCGCGCTGACGGAGAGACCGGCCTCGACGGCCGACTCGACGATAGCCGCGACGCGGCCCGTGTACTTGAAGCCGCCGCGGTCGACGACCACGGTCGAGATGCCGGCGGCCTTCGCGGCCTCCGCGGCCCTCGCACCGAGTGCCTTCGCGACTTCGGTGTTGGCCTTCTCGTCCTTGAGCGTGTTCGCCTGGGCGAGGGTCTTGCCCGCGTCGTCGTCGATGAACTGGACGTACATGTGCTTGTTCGTCACGCAGATCGACATGCGCGGACGCTCCGCGGTGCCGACTACGCGCTGACGGAGGCGCAGATGGCGCTTCTGACGCTGATCTTTGCGATTGAACATATATTAGCTCCTTGCGCCCTGGATTAGGCGACCTTCTTGCCCTGTTTGCGGCGGATGTGCTCGCCGACGTACTTGATGCCCTTGCCCTTGTAGGGCTCGGCCGGGTAGTACGAGCGGATGCGGGCGGCTGCTTCGCCGACCAGCTGCTTGTCGATGCCCTTGACCGTCACCTGCAGACCGTCGTTTTCGACCGTCACGGTGAGGCCTTCGGGGATCGCGTACACCTTCGGGGACGCGAAGCCGAGCGAAAGCGCGAGCTCCTTGCCCTTCAGGACGGCCTTGAAGCCGGTGCCCTCGATCGAGAGCTGCTTCTGGTAGCCAGCGGACACGCCGATCGCCATCGAGTTGATCAGCGCGCGTGCGAGACCGTGGAAGTTGCCGTGAAGCTTGTCGTCGTCGCATTCGACGATGACCTTGCCGGCCTCCACCTTCGCCGTGATGCCTTCATGCATCGTGTAGGAGAGCTCTCCGAGCTTTCCCTTGACCGTCACCTTCTGCCCGTCGACCGTGGCTGTGACGCCATCGGCGAGCTTGACGGGTTCTTTACCGATTCGAGACATTGTCTTTGGCTCCTGATTATGCAACTGTGCAGATTACCTCGCCGCCGAGCTTCTCCTTCTTGGCCTGGGCGCCGCTCATGACGCCCTTGGAGGTCGAGAGGATGACGAGCCCCATTCCGTCGAGGACGGAGGGGATCTTGCTGACGGGAGCGTAGCGACGAAGACCCGGCTTCGAGACGCGCTTGAGCTCCGTGATGGCGGGAACCGCCTTGTCGGAGTACTTGAGCGTGATGACGAGCTTCTTCGGGAATTCGGTCGTCGTGACGGCGTCGGCGATGTAGCCAGACTCCTTCATGACGCGGGCGATCTCGCCCTTGAGGTTGCTCGCGGGGGTCGCGACGGAGTGAAGGCGGGCCTTCTGTCCGTTGCGGATGGTCGTGAGCATGTCGGAAATGGGATCCATTGTCATTTCGGTGATTCCTTTCCTTTTGATTACCACGAAGCCTTCGTCACGCCGGGGATGAGACCGGCGACGGCGAGTTCGCGGAAGCAAAGACGGCAGACGCCGAACTTGCGGAGATACGCGTGACGGCGACCGCAGCGCTGGCAGCGGTTGTACGCGCGCACCTTGAACTTGGGCGTCCTCTTCTGCTTTTCAATGAGACACTGCTTTGCCATGGCTTAGTTCCTTCCTGCGAACGGCATTCCCATGGAGACGAGAAGCTCCTTGGAGGCCTTGTTGTCGGTGGAGCTCGTCACGAACGTGATGTCCATGCCGGAGTGCGCCGAAGACTCGACGAGCTCGGGGAATATCGTGTGCTCCTTGATGCCGAGCGTGTAGTTGCCGCGCCCGTCGAAGCCCCTGTTGGAGACTCCGCGGAAGTCGCGGATCCTCGGAAGGGCCGCCGAGATGAGGCGGTCTGCGAACTCCCACATGCGCTCGCCGCGCAGCGTGACCTTCGCGCCGATGACCATGCCCTCGCGGAGCTTGAAGTTCGAAATCGACTTCTTCGCCTTGCAGAGCAGGGGCTTCTGGCCGGTGATTGCCGCGAGGTCGTCGACGAGGGTCTTCTGCTCGTCCTTGGAGACGATGCCGAAGCCCATGTTCACGACGATCTTCTGGAGGCGGGGAACGAGCATCCTGTTCGTGGTGCCGAGCTTCTTCTCGAGCTCGGGAACCATGCGGCTCGCGTATTCGTCCTTTAGTCTTGCCATGATGATTCGTTCCTTCCTTAGAGGGCCTTGCCGCTCTTGACCGAGATGCGGGCCTTCTTGCCGTCCTTCTCGCCGGTCCTGACGCGGACGCCTGCCTTCTTCTCGGCGTCGTAGGGCATCAGCTTGCAGAGGCGGATGGGCAGTTCCTTGTCGATGAGTCCGCCGGCGGTCTTCTCCGTGCGGCGCATCGCCTTCTTGTGGACGTTGACTCCGCCGACGACGGCGGTGCCCTTCTTGGGATCCACGCTGATCACCGTTCCCGTCTTCCCGGCGTCGTTGCCGCTGATGACGATGACGGTGTCGTTCTTCTTGATACGTGCGATAGCCATTTTAAGAGCTCCTTCTCAGACAACTTCCGGCGCGAGCGACAGGATCTTCATGTAAAGACCGTGCACGGCGTCGTTGTCCTTGTTGATTTCGCGCAGTTCACGCGGAACGGGGCCGAACACGCGCGAGCCGATCGGGTTCTTCTTGGAAGAGTCGAGGAGCACGCACGCGTTCTGGTCGAAGCGGACCGACGAGCCGTCCGCGCGGCGGATCGGGTTGCCGGTGCGGATGACGACCGCGGTCGCGACCGAGCCCTTCTTGACTGCGCCCGTGGGGGACGCTTCCTTGATGGCAACGCGGATGAAGTCGCCGAGGTGGGCGTACTCCTTGCGCTGCCCGAGGATGCGGAAGCACATGGCGCGCTTGGCGCCGGTGTTGTCCGCGACTACGAGGTTGGAGAGTTCCTGAAGCATGACCTACTCCTTACTTCACGATGCGCCAGCGCTTCGTTGCGCTGAGCGGACGCGTTTCCATGATTGTGACGGTGTCGCCGACCTTGGCGTCGTCGGCCTCGTCATGCGCATGGTAGTTCTTGTTGCGCGTGACGACCTTGCCGTACACGGGGTGGATTTCGCGGTACGAAACCCGTACTTTGACGGTCTTCGCGCCAGACTTCGAAACGACGACGCCCTTGCGGACCGATCTTGGTCGCCGCGAGACGGAGGCACTCCTTCGCGACTTCCTCGCTCACGCCGCCGACCTCGAAGAGGACCTTGCCGGGGAGGATGACGGCCGCCCAAAACTCCGGGTTGCCCTTTCCTCCGCCCATACGGACTTCGATCGGCTTGCGTGTCACGGGCTTGTCGGGGAACACGCGGATCCAGAGCTTGCCCTTGCGCTTCATTTCGCGGTTGATCGCGACGCGGCAGGCTTCGATCTGGGTTGCGGTGAGAAGCCCGCGGGTGAGCGCCTTGAGGCCGAACTCGCCGTACGCGAGCTCAGTGCCCGACGTGGCGTATCCGGCGCGGCTGCCCTTCGAAACCTTGCGGTACTTGACTCTCTTAGGCATCAAAGGCATGGCTTACTTCCCTTCCTTGCGGTCTCCGCGCTCGCGACGCTCGCCACGGCGTTCGCCGCGCGGCTGACGGGCCTGGAAACCCTCTTTCTTGCAGATCCACACCTTGATGCCGATCTTGCCGGCGGTGGTGTTGGCCTCAGCGAAGCCGTAGTCGATGTTCGCGCGGAGCGTGTGCAGCGGCACCTTGCCCTCGCGGGACCACTCGACGCGCGCGATTTCCGCGCCGTTGATACGGCCGCCTGCGTGGACCTTGATACCGTCGACGCCCATGTCCATCGCGACCTTCATCGCGCGCTTCATAGCGCGCTTGAGGGCGATACGGCGCTCGAGCTGCTGGGCGATGCCCTCGGCCACGAGCTGCGCATCCGCGTCGGCTCCCTGGACTTCCTTGATCTCGATGTAGACTTCCTTCTTGGTCATCTTCTCGAGCTCGGCGCGAATCGCCTCGACGTCACCGCCCTTGTGGCCGATGATCACGCCAGGGCGTGCGCTGAACAGCGTCACGCGGACGCGGTTCGCATAGCGCTCGACGAGGATCCTGGAGATCCCGGCCTCGGCGAGGCGCTTCTTGCAGACGTCGCGGATCTTCTGGTCCTCGACGAGGAACGCGCCAAACATCTTCTTGGGCGCGAACCAGCGGCTGCCCCAGGCGTGCGTGACGCCTACGCGGAAGCCTACGGGGTTGACTTTCTGTCCCATATTACTTCGCTCCCTTCTTGGCCTTCTTCGCCGCAGCGAGAATGACCTTGCAGTGGCACATGCGGCGGGCGATCGGGTGAGCCGAGCCGCGCGCGGTCGGCCAGTAGCGGCGCATCCTGACGGACTCGTCGAGGACGCAGAGCTTGACCGTGAGCCCCGCGGCGTCAGCCACGGAATCGTTGTTCTTCGCGTTCGCGAGTGCGCTCAGGATCGTCTTCTTGATGATCTGGGCGGCCTTCTTGGGCGAGAACTCGACGAGCTTGAGCGCCTCGGAAGCGGGAAGCCCCTGGCAAGCGCCGGCAAGCGGACGGCCCTTGAACGCGCTCATCCTGGTGTTGCGGATCGTCGCGACGTAGACCTGCTCCATGTCAAGCACCTTGACGCCGGAGCCCTTCGGGAACTTGGCGTCGAGCTTGGCCTTGGCCTCGGCCTCGTCGGAGGCGGTGATGCACCCTTCGGCGGTCGCGCCCTTCTTGTTAATCTTGTAGAGGAATGTCATTGATGGATCTCCCCTTACTTGGCTTCGGCCTTGGCGGCGGAGTTGCCGTGCGACTTGAACGTGCGCGTGGGGGCGAACTCGCCGAGCCTGTGGCCGACCATGTTTTCAGTTATGAACACCGGCATGCTCCAGGTCTTGATCGGCTGCTTCTTGCCGCTCGCCTGCATCTTCTCGACCTTGCGGAGGAGGCTTTCCTCCACATAGGGTCCCTTCTTAAGAGAACGCGACATGGATTACTTCCTCCTCTTGACGATGATCTTGTTGGAAGCCTTGCGCTTCGGACGGGTCTTGCCTCCCTTGGCGAGCTTGCCCCACGGAGAACGCGGGTTGGAACCGCCGGACGTACGGCCTTCGCCGCCGCCCATCGGGTGGTCGACAGGGTTCATGGCGACACCGCGAACCGTCGGACGGATGCCGAGGTAGCGCTTACGGCCAGCCTTGCCGAGCTTGATCGAGCCCCAGTCCTTGTTGCCGACCGAGCCGACCGTGGCGAGGCAGCGGCCGTTGAAGATGCGGACTTCGCCCGAAGGCATCTTGAGCGTCACCCTGCTGCCGTCACGAGCCATGACCTGGCACGAGTTGCCGGCGCTCCTGGCGACCGCCGCGCCTCTGCCGGGCACGAGCTCGACCGCGTGGACGAAGAGCCCGAGCGGGATCTGCGAGAGCGGCAGGCAGTTGCCGACGGTGGCCTCGGCCTTGGCGCCGTTCATTACCTTCATTCCCGGCTTCAAGCCCTCGGGCGCGAGAATGTAGTTCTTGACGCCGTCGGTGTACTCGATAAGCGCGAGGTAGGCGCTGCGCGTAGGATCGTAGGCGATGTCCTTGACCGTCGCCTCGACGTCGAACTTGTTGCGCTTGAAGTCGACGATGCGCATACGCTGCTTGGCGCCGCCGCCGTGGTGGCGCGTCGTGATGCGGCCCTGGTTGTTGCGTCCGGCCGTCTTGCGGACTGCCTTGGTGAGACGCTTGACGGGCCTCTTCTCGGTGATCTCCTCGAACGTGGCGGACTCGCGGAAGCGCATGCCGCACGAACGGGGTTTGTATTTCTTGAGTGCCATATCGTTAAGTCTCCCTTACGCGAGCTCGATGCGCTCGCCCTGCTTGACGGTTACGATTGCCTTCTTCCAGGTCGCCTCGGTCACCGCGCGGCGGGTGCCGCGGATGTACCTGAGACCGCCCTTCATGTTGGCGGTCTTGACCGCGAGAACGTGCACGCCGAAGGCCTTCTCGGCCATCGCCGCGATCACGGGCTTGCGGGCGTCGGGCGCGACCTCGAGGAGGTAGCGGTTCTCGGCGGAAAGGCGCGAGCCCTTCTCGGTGATGAGGACGTTGAGGATCACGCCCTCGGTCTTTTCCTTAAGTTCCTTGATCGTCATGACGTCCTCCTTACTTGGCGATGCGCGCCATGAGCGCGTCGAAACCGTCCTTGTCGCAGACGAGCTTGCGGTTCGCAAGAACCGTGTAGACGTCGAGCGCCTGGGCGGTCGAATAATCGACGGTGGGGATGTTGCTCGCCGCGAGCACGACGGTATCGTCGACGTCCTTCTGGACGATGCACGCGGTGCGCTCGACGCCGAGCTCCTTGAGGAGCTTGACCATGAGCTTCGTCTTGGGCGCCTCGAACTTGAACTCGTCGAGGACGATGACGTCGCCAGCCACGAGCTTGTCGGAGAACGCACGCGCGAACGCGAGCTTCATCACCTTCTTGTTGATCTTCTGCTCGTAGGAGCGCGGATGGGGGCCATGCGCGACGCCACCGCCACGCCAAACAGGCGACTGGCGGAAGCCAGCGCGGGCGTTGCCCGTGCCCTTCTGCTTCCACGGCTTCTTGTTGGAGCCGGCGACCTCGCCCTTGGACTTGGTGGACGCCGTTCCGGCGCGGAGAGCGTTGCGGATGGCGGTGACCGCGTCCTTGACGGCCTGCTCGCCCTTGTCGAGCGTAAGCTGGGCCTGGTCGAAAGCGACTTCGATCTTCTTCATATTACTTCGCCCCCTTCTTCACGTTGTTCCTGAGGGACTTGCGGACGATCACGATGCCGTTGCGGGCACCGGGAATCGAACCCTTGACGAGGAGCGCATTGTCCTCGGGACGGACCGCGACGACCTCGAGGTTCGTCGTGGTGCGGGTGACCGCGCCCATGTGGCCGGGCATCTTCTTGCCCTTCTCGATCCAGCCGGGGAGGTCGCGCGCGGCGAGACCGCCGGTGCGGCGCTTGGAGTGGCCGCCGTGGGTCATGTTGCCGCCGGCAAAGCCGTAGCGCTTGATGACGCCCGCGAAGCCCTTGCCCTTGGTGACGCCCGTGACGTCAACGTACTTGACGCCTTCGAAATTGCCAACGGTGAGGACGTCGCCGACCTTCACCTCTTCGCCCGCGTCAGGAGCGAACTCCTTGAGGACCTTGAGGCCGCCTTCCTGGCCGCCGGTCTTCTTGAGATGACCCGCAACAGCCTTGGTGAGGCGCTTGACCTTCTGCTCGCCGAAGCCGAGCTGGGCGGCGACATAGCCGTCCTTCTCGGCCGTCTTGAGCTGGACGACGGGGCAGGGCCCGACCTCAATGACGGTAACGCAGGTCCTGACGCCGTCGGCGTCG
>CACZHC010000130.1 GCA_902780865.1 uncultured bacterium | reverse complement strand
TCTTCTTTCCAGGAGAAAACGCCCATTTCACTTGTGAAAGCGCACACCACCCTTTATTTATCGGGGCGAGATGCACTTTGGCGGTCAAAAAATGGGTAAACTCCAGATCAATTGCCGATTCACGACCGCCGCATGCCGAAGGCGGCAAGGAGAATCACGGCGAAGCCGACGACGGAAAGCGCGTCGGGGACCTGCGAGAAGAACGCGAAGCCGAAGAGCGCGGTGAAAACGACGTTCGTATAGTCATATACGGCTATCGAGCGCGGCTCGGCGTAGCGATAGGCAGCGGTGACGCCGAACTGCCCAAGCGCCGCGCCCGCACCAGCGCCGACGAGTATGAAGACCTGCGCGAAGGTCATTGGCCTAAAGTCGACAGCGGTGAAAGGCAGCGACGCGAGGCACGAAAAAGCGCTGAAGAAAAGGACGATGAAAGCGCCGTTCACCTTCATTCGCCCGAGCTGGTGGACGCACACGTACGCAAGCCCCGCGCCCAGGCCCCCCGTGAGCGCCATCGCCGCGGCAAATGTGCCGCCGCCGCGAAACCCCGGCTTCATCACAAGCGCCGCGCCCGCGAACGCGAGAAGGAGGTGCCCGAACTGCCGCCACGAGACTCGCTCGCCGAGGAATATCCACGAAAAGAGAACGGTGAAGAAAGGCGCCGTCTTGTTTAGCGTCATGCCCTCGCCAATCGGGATCTTCGAGAGCGCATAGAAGTTGGCGAAGATGCCGACCGTGCCGAAGACCGCTCGCAGAACAAGAAGGACCCACGCCTTACCCGACGGCGCCATTGACGGCTGCAACTCGCCGTCCGCCGGCTCACGCCGCCTGTCGCGGCAGAACACCGCGAGCGCGATCACAAGCGCGAGGACGTTTCTGAAAAAGCTCTTCTGGAAGCAAGTGATCTCCCCGCCGAAGTCGTCGCAGAGCCGGACGAAGAACGCCATCAGCGCAAAGCCGAACGCGCTTGCGACGATGCAGGCGATTCCCTTCCCTCGATTGCCGAACTTCACCATGCGATGGGAGAAAGCCCTACGGACTCGAGATATTCGTTTGCGCGGGAAAACGGCTTGGAGCCGAAGAACCCGCGGTGCGCGGAAAGCGGCGATGGATGGGGCGAGGCAATAACGCAGTGGCGGTTGCGGTCGATAAACGCGCCCTTCTTCTGCGCATACGAACCCCAGAGAACGAAGACAAGATGCTCGCGGCGCTCGGCAAGCGCGCGGACGACTGCGTCGGTGAACACTTCCCAGCCCTTGTTCTGGTGGCTTCCCGCGCGATGCGCCGCGACGGTCAGCGTCGCGTTGAGAAGAAGAACGCCCTGGTCCGTCCACTTGAGGAGATCGGGCATGTGGCCAAGCTCCTTCGCAATGTTTACGAGAGACGGCGGCGGCGTCACTTCGGGCGGCACGTAGAACGCGAGCCCCTGTGCCTGTCCCGGCTCGTGATAGGGATCCTGGCCGAGAATCACGACCTTGACCTTGTCGAAAGGCGTGCGGTTGAATGCGTTGAATATCTTTCCCGGAGACGGATAGACGACGCCGTTTCTGTAGGCGGCCTTTACGAAACTGGCAAGCTCGGCGAAGTAGGGCTTTTCAAACTCCTCCGCAAGAACTTTCTTCCAGGACTCCTCTATCTTGACTTCCATATCACTCTCCACTTCGGCGAAACGGCGATTCGCCAAGACGATACTTCTTCTCTTCGCCTGCGGGCCTGTAGCAGAGCGCTCCCGTCTCTGGCGAGACAAAGTACTCAACCTTCCTCGTGACGAGAGGAATACCGCTCGACGACATCGAAAGAACGAGCTCCCCAATGGCCGAGAACGGCTCTTCCTCAAAAGACCCCGGGGTCGTTCGCGTAAAAGAGACTATCCTGCCCTTGCCGTTCAGCGCGAAATCGTCCCGCCATTCGCGAGGCGCCCAGATCGGGCCGATGTCGTACAACACGTCCTTGGACTCGCGGAGATACGATATGCTCTGGAGCTTTCCCTTGGCGTAAGCGCGTTTCGCAAGCGGCGGGTTGTAAATCGAGACGACGCTCGGCGGACCATATAGCCCGTTTGCCATCTGTGCAAACACGAAGACATCGGCCCTCACTCCGCACGATGCAGCGTCCACGGTCACTTCCGCAAAGCCGCGGTCCGGCACTTCGGCAAGCGTCATAGGCCACGGTCTTATGACCACTCCCCTCGTGGCCTTCCACACGTACTTCGCCGCCATGCCGGGCGCGGGGAACGTCGACGCCGAAAGGCGGAACTTGCGCTGGCGCTCCGGCGCGCGCAGGACTATGCCGACGCCGAACGGCAGCGCGAACGTCTCCTCGGGCATCGCGTCCGGATAGTCTACGGACGGCTCGGCCTTGCTGAGTGGAATTGCGCCGTCGAGATACTCGACCTTGACGCGCACCGGCAGCGCGATTCCCCTCCCGGTGATGCTTCGCGCCGCGGCCTTGAGCGTCGCCGCGTTGAAGTCCTGCTCGCTGAACGCCGCTGGGTGGGCGTTCGCGTTCAGGTAGGTGGCGGCGTTCGTGACCCCGGGGCGGCAAGAGCGCACAAGCCACTGGAGCGTCGAGTTGAGAAGCCCATGCTGTTCGAGCGACTTCCGGAGCGCAGGGTCAATGGCTTCGGCAGTTTCCTCAAGCGTCTTCGCGACGCGGCTTGCAGAATTGGAATCTCCGACCACGGCGAAATTGAACGCGACGTTCGCCGGCATAAGCGCCGCGACGCGCGGATTATCCCCCGCCCATTCGCAGCGCACGACGTTCGAGGTGTACGCGAGGTTCGCGCGCTCGGCGGCAGACCTGTCGACGGCGGTTTTCCACGCGTCGACCGTCTTCGCCGGCTCTCCGCAAAACGCGGCAAGCGCAGACATCGAAACCGCCGCGAAGAGAACCCGATTGTACATAGGCAAATGCATGGCGCCAACCTCATTCGTCGACTTTCTCGAGGTCTCCGGGCGACATTGAAACAGCCACTGACGAGCCGAGGATGTCGACGTTGATGCAGAGCGTGGCGCGCCCTTCGTCGCGCTTGACATACCCGACGGTGCCGCGAAGAGGCCCGTACTTCACAAGGACGCGCTCGCCTTCCCTGAATGTCTGCTGCAGCGGGCGGATTTCCGGCGCGAAGCGCGCGGCGCGGGCTATCAGGCGAAGCTGGTGCACCGTCTCGCGAGGGAAGGGATCGGGAATCGTCCGCACAACGAGATTCGAGCGCAGGATGTCCGTGCACTCGACGGGGGAAAGATGCGCGAAGACGTATCCGGGGAAAAGCGGAAGCTCGCGCCTCACCTTGCGGCGCTGGACCTTCGTAACCTTGACGTAGGTCGGCAGGTAGTGAAAGCCCCTGCAGCGCGAGAGGCGTTGCATCGCCTTCTTCTCTGTCCTCGGCTTCACGTGCAATACAAGCCAGCGGCGAAGCCCGGCCGGATTGTCGGCTTGGGCTTCGCCGCAGGTTTCTCCCGCCGATGCAGGCGGGGTCATGCTGTCCACGCTATCCATGTGGACGGTGTCGTCGCGTCACTTCGCGAGCGCAGCGGAGACGTCGGCGAGGATCTGGCGGAGGGCCTTCGGGACGCGCTTCGCCGTCTTGGAGCGGACGTTCGTGTCCTTCGAGGCCTTGGCGTCGTACTCGTCGTACGAAGCGCCGACAGTCGCAATCTCCTTCTTCCAGCCTTCCTTGTCGACCTTCAGGATCGCCTTCAGGTCCTCGGGAACGACCTTGAACTTGCCGACGTTGTTCGAGAGGTCGATGTCCTTCTCGAGCGGGAGGTTGCCGATCGGGGTGACGTTGGCCTTGACCTGGCCCTCGATGCGCTGGCAGATCCACTTGAGGACGCGGCTGTTGTCGCCGAAGCCGGGCCACATGAAGCGGCCGTCGTCGCCCTTGCGGAACCAGTTGACGAAGTAGATCTTAGGAAGCTTCGTCGCGTCGGCGCTCGTGCGCTCCATCTCCAGCCAGTGCTGGAAGTAGTCGGCGACGTTGTAGCCGAAGAACGGAAGCATCGCCATCGGGTCGCGGCGGACCTGGCCGATCTGGTCGGAGATGACGGCGGCGGTGACCTCGGAGCCCGCGGCGGAGCCCATGAACACGCCGTGCGTCCAGCTCTTCGCCTCGTTCACCAGCGGGATCGTCGAAGGACGGCGTCCGCCGAAGAGGATCGCGTCGATCGGCACGCCCGTGGGCTTCTTGTTCCAAAGGCCGTTGAAGCCGGCCTTGTCGAGAACGGGACAGTTCTCGGCGGGAGCGGTGAAGCGCGAGTTCTTGTGCGCAGCGACATAGCCGGCGGCCTTGATCTCGGCCTTCGTCATGCCCGGCTTCGGGCCCATGCGGAAAGGATCGTCCTTGCAGACGTAGCAGGGGTTGCCCTTCCAGTCGATGCCTTCCTTCGGGGCCTTGACGCCCATGTCCTCCCACCAGATGTCGCCATCGGGGGTGAGAACGACGTTCGTGAAGATCGTGCCCTTCTTGCAGGAC
>CACZHC010000129.1 GCA_902780865.1 uncultured bacterium | reverse complement strand
GCGACATAACGGCCGAGAACGAATTGACGGTTGAGTTGGGCGAGAGCAAGGTGCTGGAATCCAACGCATCGCTTCCGCACTACTACGACCGCAGCAACGCCCCGGCTTTTCTGGCGGAGACGCCGGCAACGTTTGGCCCCTCTGCGCTCATTGACTGGTCCATGCGCAACGCATTGAACGACTATGCCGTTGATAAAGGCTATGTGATGTGGATTCAGGGCGAAGAGTTTCCGGAGCTTGAAACCTTTGGAACCGAGTATTCCGCCGGGCTTATAATCATCTTCAGGTAAAGCAGTAAAATTAAAACATTGTTGATACCCCCCCCCCCGTTCGTGGGGTTGGAGGGCAATGCCGCGTTTGATACAATGCTTGCGTAAAATCTACGCAGCGGTGTCATTTGAAATAGGAGAGACAACAATGAAGAAACCATTCGTGTTTGCGGCCTTTTTGTTTGCATCTGTGCTTTGGGCTGAAATCTGTTCGGCGGCCTATCCGGGAAATCAGGACTTCCGGAACCTACCGGTGACATTCGCCGCAAAGACAAGGACCGAGTGGTTCACGAACGTCACCACAATGGTCGGGAAGGCGAGGAACCCCGGCGTCTCTACGCCCATCGACTGGAAGCATGCACTGTCCATCACGAACGGCGTGGACTACATTCCCGCAGTCCTGACGACCGAGGGCGGCTGGCCACGCACGCTCATCTGCCATTTCGTGCGCATCAACCTCACCATGAGAAGCCTGCGCTTCACGGGCAGTGAGCGTTGCGAGGGCTGGGGCGAAGACATGCCTGACGATCCGAAGCACCAGTGCAAGAAGCCGGACGGAACCTTCTACAAGAAGCGCACGGTCCGCGAGAAGACCGGCGACTTCCTCGCGCGCCTCCGCGCGCCTAAGTCAAAGGGAGGGAAGGAGCTCAACGCGATTCTCGCCTGGAACAACGCCGCATGGTCTCCGTGGAAGCCGCCGTACTCTAACGAGTGGGGTTCTCCCAACGGGCCGCTCTACTCTGACGGCATCCAGGTCTCCGAGCTCGCCACGGGATACGGCACACACGGAGGACCCAAGTTCCCCAACGGCATCTTCGTCGTCTACAAGGACGGGAAGGCCGACATCATTCCGCAGCTGACTCCCGCCCTCGCGAAGAAAGTCTGGTTCAGCGTACCCGCGTTCGTTGCGCACCTCGTGTATTCCGGCAAGGCGCCGCCTCACGGCGACAAATCCATTCGTCCGCGCACGGGCATCGGCATTTCCCGCGACAAGAAGACGTTCTATCTTCTCGTCTGCGACGGCGACAACGAGAAGAGCTGGTCGAAAGGTTGCGACTTCCCGTCGCTTTCGACGCTGCTCGTCGCCATGGGATGCCACGAGGCGTTCAACCTCGACGGCGGCGGCTCGTCGAACCTCTGCGCATGGGACTTCGAAAACGACCGCCCGATGGTCTTGAGCAACCCCGGCGGGAAGTGGTCGCAGCGCGACAACGGCTCCAATGCGGCCATCTACTTCAAGTAATTTAGCATAAAAGCGGGAAAACAGACCTACCCCCCCCCATTTAGGGGGTGGCCAAGCAACAGATTGTTTGATATACTTTTAAAGGAAACTGGACCGTTTCGGCTAAAATGGCCGTTGCTTTCCTATCGGCAGACTGTGGAAACCCTTTGAATGGGAGGTCGACATGATCGCAGAGATACATACGCGAGTGAAAACAGTGGGCTTTGGCATCTCCTCTTGGTTGTCGCGGCTTGCCATTCTGGCGTGTGCACTGGTCCTGTTTGGCGCAACGGCCAAAGCGGGGACGGCAAACGTTTTCTGCCAGAACTTGGGCAATCTCGCTTCGCCCACCGACGCGCAGCAGGCCGAATATCGCTTGTTCCTCTCGACCAATAACATTGATTTTGGCGTGTTTTACGGTCCTACAAGTGCAGGGAACTTCGGGCTGACGGCAGAGGGGTATACGGCGCGGACTGCTTATGTGTCAAAAACATCAGGTGGCGGGAGGACGCTTGTCTACAAGACGTCTGCATGGCTTGTTGCAGAACATGTTGCCGCCGCAATGACGGGTGGAAGCAAGACGCCCTGGTGCGAGATGTATCTCATGGAGCGGATTTCGAATGGCGAGCAGGTCGTCTTTGTCCTTTGCACTGGTGATCGATTTGACAAAGGGACGTATGCCGATCCAGTCAAAGCCTATGCAAATAGCCAGGCTGCGTCTCATCCAGGAGCATGGACTCTCATCGCTGTCCCGTACAACAATGCATTGGGGGTGAATTATAGCGACAATGGCAATTGCCTTTCCAGCTCAATCGTCAATGGTGGTTATACCCGGACGCTTTCGGATAGTTCCACAGGTGCAATTTTTGCCAAAAACCACACCACCATGCAACAGTCTGGATCGGCTGTTTCGCTTTCGTTCGGGAATGAGCCTGCTGCGATAGCCACTGTCACTTATAAATTGTCGTATACAGTCGCCTTCAACGACTGGGACGGCACGGAGCTCAAGACGGAAACGGTGTTGGAAGGTGGCAATGCCACGCCACCCGCCGACCCGACGCGCACGGGCTGGCACTTCACCGGATGGAGCGGGTCGTATCTGAATGTCCAGTCGAACCTGACGCTCACGGCGCAGTACGAGATCAACACCTACACGGTACGCTTCCTCGACTACGACGGCTCAGTCATCGACACGCAAACCATCGCGCACGGCTCCGACGCGACGCCCCCCGCCGACCCGACGCGCGAGGGCTGGCGCTTCACCGGCTGGCAGGGCGACTACACCGGCATTACCGCCGCCACGGACATCACCGCCACCTACGTCGAGGCGACAGCCGTCACGCACTGGGTGACCTTCCTCGACTGGGACAACACGCAGCTCTCGCGGCAGGAAATCGTCGAGGGCGAGAATGCTACGCCACCCGCCGCTCCCGACAACCGTCCCGGATGGCACTTCACCGGCTGGCAGGGGAACTACACGGCTGTAGCGCAGGACGAAACCGTAACGGCCGTCTACGCGATTAACACCTATGTCGTGACTTTCCAGGACTGGGACGGCGCCGAACTCAAGACCGAGACGGTCGAGCATGGTTCCGACGCAACGCCTCCCGCGAACCCTGCGCGCACGGGCTGGCACTTCACCGGATGGAGCGGCGCGTACCAAAATGTCCAGGCCGCCACGACAATCACGGCCCAGTACGAAATCGACACATTTACCGTCACGTTCCAGTATACGAACGGCGTAGTAATCGCGCAGCAGACTGTTGAATATGGCGGCTCTGCGACAAAACCATCTAACCCTGCGCCGCTTGAAGAGAACACGGTGTTCTACTACTGGGATGGCAGCTATTCGTCCATCACGGAAGATACGACGGTCACGGCGGTTTTCGTTCCCAACGTGATTGAAGTCGGCACTGGTGCGGAGTTTGTCGAGTATCTTGAGTCGGATCTCATGAGTATGCCATCCATCACAATTGCCTTGACGAACGACATCAGCCTCAAAGGCGTCTCCCATTCGGGCGGGCAGCTAGTTGCCACGATTGATGGTCGCGGGCATGCCATTACGAATATTCCGAGTAGCTTCAAGATGTTCTCAGACATTCGCGGCGGCACGGTGCGCGACATTGTCTTCAAAGGGTTCCGCTCGCCAGGCAACGCCAACCGCACGTCCCTCATCGCCTCGTCGTCCTATTCCGGAACTACCCTTTCCGGCGTTGTGTTTGACGACTGCAAATGGACGGTCCCCAGTGCCAGCTATGGGACTTCGGCGATGATTTATGAAGTCAAGCAGAACACGTTGATGACGAACTGCGTGATGCGGGGCTGCTCCGTCCTCGGCGCGAGTGCAGGCGGCGGGGGCCAGTATATCGGCGGATTCGTCGCCATTGCGAGTAGCCTGCGCATGGTCGATTGCCACTTCATCGTCGATAACACGAATACCGTGGCCGTCGGCGATGGAATCCACGTCGCGGGCGCCTTTATCGGCAAGTGCGATTCGAATGTGGCCATCGAGAAGTGCAGCAACAACGCCCGCGTGAAGGTCGCGAAGAAAGCTGGCGAAGAAGGCGGGGCGGGCGGCTTTGTAGGCATCGCAACTTCAAGCGGTTCGCCCACGATCCGCGACTGCGCGAACTTCGGCGTCGTGGAATCGACGGTGTCTGTGTATCCCGCCGGGGGGTTCATTGGCGACGCTGGTTCGGAGAGCGACACGTTCTCGCTTACCGTGCAGAGCTGCTTCAATTACGGCGCTGTCTCCTCGCCCATCGCGGCGGGCGGTCTTATTGGCCGCTATCGGGGCGTGGTCTCTACGCTGAGCAACAACGGAAACTCCGGTGCCATCTCTTCTGAAGCATGGTTCGCGGGCGGTCTAGTCGGCCAGATTCGCTATAACGACGCCAACCGTACCTGGCGCATCTGCAATGCCATGCAGGCCGGCGCTGTCTCGACGATGAGCGGCACCGCAGGACTTCTCGTCGGCTGCATCGAGGAATCCGACCTCGCCGGACTCACGCTGTCCGTTAGCAACACCTGG
>CACZHC010000128.1 GCA_902780865.1 uncultured bacterium | reverse complement strand
CGACACTGCCTCGCGCGTCGTGCTGCCCGACGCCGTCGCCTCGTGGATCGGACGACTCGTCGCCGCGACGCACGGCGCGGAGCACGTCAAGTACGGCGCCTCGCCTCGCGCGGCGATTGCGCTTGCGGAGTCGGCTCGCGCCTTCGCGCTCCTCGACGGTAGACCCTCGGTCGGGTTTGACGATGTCCGCGCCGTAGCGCTTCCAGTCCTCAACCACCGACTCGTCCTCGACTACCGCGCCTCCTTAGACGGCGTCACGTCCGAAGATGTCGCACAACGCATACTCGATTCCGTTCCCGTAGCGGAGTAATAAAAGTGGAGCCACAAAGAACAGGAGAGCGATGAGGACAGAATCAACTATCGAATTTAGGTTTAACACAGAGATGTTTTAGGGATTAGAGATATGACTACATACAGAAAACCAATTCTTCTTTTCGCGGTCGCGGTAGCGCTGTCGGCTGCGCAGGCGAAGCCATCGATCCATACCTCGGGAATGCCGGCACCAGCGAAGGTCGGCGGGCTTACCGCCGTTCTTACCGAAGCCAACTGGCAGAGTTGCCGCCTAATCGATTCGCTCGAATACCGCGACGAGTCGGTCTCCCCTTCGGCGCTCTCGCACGACGAGTTGTTCTACCGCGTCTCCTTGAGGAACCTCATGTCCGTTCCTCGGACTTTCATAATCGCGGCAAGTGCAGCTCGCTCATCGGATTCATACAGAACCGTAACGATTGAGCCAATGTCGGCGGTAACCGTCACGCTCCCGCTGGCGTTCGCATTCGAGGACAGGTCAAGCGGCTACCATTTCAGCATCTCCGAGCCAAAGCCGCCCGCAACCACCTCACAGTTCAGGGGCATTGAGCACATCTCTCTCTCCAGCCACGCGGCCAACTACGAAACAAGTGGGGCAGACCCGAATCTTCTTCTCTCGGATGGCATCACTCGCGACTCGATACTGCCCTCCTTCAAGTACGACTTCAACACGGTAGAGCTTCGGCGCAAGCCGGACGACTGGCCACACGACTTCCGCGCCTACCTTCCGTTCGACTCAGTCTGCCTCGCAAAGAACGTCGCTTCGTCGCTCTCCGACGAGACGCGCGCGGCCCTTCGCGCCTACGAACTTCTCGGCGGCGAAGTAATGTCGATGGAGG
Organism: uncultured bacterium; assembly: GCA_902780865.1. GTDB lineage: Bacteria > Verrucomicrobiota > Kiritimatiellia > RFP12 > UBA1067 > UBA1067. The sequence continues at coordinate 7,703 of CACZHC010000128.1, read as the reverse complement.
ACGGCGCGCGCCATCCAAAGGACATCGAAGCCAGGGCAAAAGCTGCAATGGGCCGCCGCCACGGTGACCTTGAAGTCTCCTACTCCTACTACACAAGCAGTTCGCGCAAAAAGTTCTCCGACAATGTCGCAAAGGTGCCGATACATGTCGGCCGGTCGCTCCCGGTCGGAATCCTCATCGTCTTCCTCGCACTCGTCGCCTTAGTGGTCATGCCCATCACAGTCTGGTACTGCGCAAGGAAAAACAAACGGCTTTTACTCCTCGCGGCGCTCCCCGGTTCGGCGCTCGCGCTGACCGTAGTCGTCGCGATCGTGGCTCTCGTCGCATACGGCACCACGCCGACCGTGCGAGTGCAGGCCGTGACAATACTCGATCCGGAAAGCCACTTCGCAGTGTCGCGCGGACAGTTCGCCATCTTCGCCCCTGGACAGGTCACCAGGAAGATGTCGATTCCATCCGACGCGTCCTTCCGCCTGCGCGGACGCGATGGCGGCCATTTACAGGTGAAATGCGGCGAGACATTCCGTCTTGATGGCGACTGGGTCAAGCCTCTCTCGGCCGCGTTCTTCGACTTCGAGCGAGCCGAACGGCGCTCCGAGCGGCTCGATGTGAAGCGTGGCGCAGACGGAAAGATCTCCGTCGCAAACCTGCTCGGTTCGCCAATCGTCGGCGGGCAGCTCCAGCTGGACGGGCAACGCTACAAGATACCTCCGCTCGAACCGGGAGAGGAAACTTCCGTCGTCGGCATTCCTTTCGCCGCGCTCTCGGCAAAGCACCTCAGGTCCTCCGCCGAGGAACTCGCCACGGCATTCTTCGGCAAGTCCGCGGAATACGGACGCGGCTGGAGCAAGACACAGGAAATCGCCAAGGGCGAGAGGACCGCCATGCCCGACGGAACATATATTGTCCGGCTGGCGGGCTCTCCTTTCTTCCCGTCGCCGCTTGCCGAAACGAAGTCGTACGAGACGGCTGAAGCGGTCGTCGCCGGGTGCGTCGCGCCAGAAGGCGGAAAGGAGGCGGCAAAGTGAAAGTAGAGATACTCAACCTTACGCGCATCTTCCAGCGCGGATTCAAGGCGGTAGACGACCTTTCGTTTTCGTTCTCCTCCGGCGAGGTCGTCGGGTTCGTCGGGCCTAACGGCGCCGGCAAGACCACGACGATGCGCATTCTCGCAACGCTTGACATTCCCGATTCCGGCGACATCCTTCTCGACGGGAAATCCATACTTGACGACCCGGCGCTTGCCCACCGCGCCATCGGCTTCATGCCGGACGAGCTGCCAGACCGCACCGACACGACCGTGGAGGAATATCTCGACTTCTTCGGGCGCGCCTACGGGCTCAGGGGCAAGGCGCTTGCCGACGCGCTTGCGTCAGTCGAGGACTTCACGGGGCTCGTCTCGTTCCGCGACAAGACGCTCCACGAACTCTCCAAGGGTATGAAGCAGCGCGTCTCGCTCGCACGCGCGCTCGTCCACGATCCGCAGGTAATCGTCATGGACGAGCCGGCGAACGGGCTCGACCCGCGCGCCCGCATCGAGCTGAGAGAGCTCGTCAAGGCGCTCGCAGAGAACGGAAAGGCAATACTCATCTCGTCGCACATCCTGAGCGAGCTCGAGGAGATGTGCACGACTTCCGTCATCATCGAGCGCGGCAGGCGGCTCTCGACGGACTTCGAGGACGACACGGCATGGATACGGCTCAGGTTCGCGCAGAAGGAGGGAGAGGACTTCCTTGCGCGGCTCCTCGAAATGCCCAGCGTAAAGGAGGCCGAGGCGGCGGGCAACGGCTTCAGGGCGAGAATCGCATCTGGAGACGAAGCGGCCGCCGAGCTCGCGAAGGGTCTTTTCTCGCGTGGACTCGTGCCAATCCACTTTGCCTCCGAGGCAGGCCGCCTCGAAGACGTCTTCATGCACGTGACGAAAGGAGCCCTCGCATGAAAAACATCTTTTCGATCAACCCGGTGGCGCTCAGGGAACTGAGGCAGCTCGTCCGCTCGAAGATCATCACGATGAGTCTCGCCATCTTCCCCGGAATTCTCTTCGTGTTCACGATGCTCGCGGTCTCGACCGCAATGCGCGACAAGCCGCCAGAGGAGCTCGCGTTCGGCGACGGACTCGGCAACGGACCCTTCACAATGGTCTCGGTCATCGCCTTCATCGTCGCCTGCCTCGGCATACCGTTCTACGCGACGATGAAGGCGATCATGGAGACAAAGCGCGACGCAACGGGGCTTGAGTTCACGACAGCTCTCACTCCAGCGAACATCATCGGCGGACGGCTCGCCGCTACTGCGATCCTCATTGGCGCCACAGTCGCAACGGCAATGCCGTTCTTCATCTTCGCATACCTGCTGCGCGGCATTCCGCTCGAAAGGGTGTTCCTCATGCCGTTCTGTCTTTTCACCTACGGGCTGTCGACCTTCGCCATTGCGCTCTCCGTCGCCTGTCGCCAGGGAGCGGTGGCGTTCAAGGTCATAACGACCGTGCTGCTGTTCTTGCTGCTGTTGATATTCACCAACATCCCGATAATAGCAGGCTCCATGAGCTCGGACTCGCCAGCGCCGCTGACAATTGCGGTGGCAGTCGGCCTCGTGCTCGTTGCGATACTGCTCTTCTTCCGCGCCTACTGCGCGTCGCTTCTCTCGCCGCCTCACGTGGATGGCGAGCGTCCGTTCCGCAGGGTCGTCTTCGCACTCTTCCTCCTTTCGTCGACATTGGCTTTCTTCGGTTTAGACGCATGCAACGCATGGTGCATAACCTGGGTGTCCATTGCAGGCGTTCTGCTCATTCAGTCTGCTCTCTCGCCACGCGAGATTCCTCGCGCCGCCAGGGGGTCGGCCCCGCGTAATTTCTTCCTCCGGCTTTTCTCCTTCCCGTTCACGACGGGGGCGGTGCCGGGCATGCTCTTCGCCTTCTTGATTATCGCGATTGCCGGCGGCATATTCTCCCTGCGCGTTACGGACAGCGACGAGATCCTCATCCTCTGCTCAGTTGTCGCGGAAGTCACATTCGCGCCAATTCTCGTTGGAGCGATCCTGAGGCGCAAAAAGGCATTGCCTCGGACATACCGTTTCGCTGGATGGATCATGATAGCGCTCCTCTGCCTGGTCAGCGTCATCTCGTTTATGGCGGAAGTGCGCGCTATCTCGTCTGGCGCAGGAGAGATGCTGCCGTGCAACTTCGCCGGAATCTCCGAACATCCGATCGAGCATTTCCTCAACTACGGCATTCTCCTTCTCTTCTCCGTCGTAATCGTCGCCGTCTCGTCAATCTCTGCGTTCAGAAAATACAGGAAGCCGGAATGACCGAAGCGGAAGAGGCAGGACGAATCGCTCCTGCCGCGCCTCGCGCTGAGGGGCGGCGTCGGCTCGCGCCTCGGTTCCCGCGCCGGCGAGTCGCTCGAATTCCAGGACTACCGCGACTACACGCCTGGCGACGATCTCCGCAACCTCGACTGGACGGTCCTCGCGCGGACGGGGCGAGAAGTCGTGCGCGTTCGCAGGGAGGAAGTGGCGCCAGTCATAGAGGTGTTCCGCGACCGCTCTGCGTCAATGGAGACGCCGAGCGCCAAGTCTGCGTGCGCAGACTGGCTTTTCGGGCTCCTCTCCACCGCGGCCGACGGCTGCCGCGTCGTCGAGAGAGAACATCCAAAGACCCCGCGCGCCGTGCGCGTCTACATAACCGATACTCTTTTCGACAAAGATCCCGACGCAGTCCTTGTCCGCCTTGCGCACAACTCCGCCGCGCTCGCCGTCGTGCGCGTCCTCTCGCGCGAAGAGGCAGATCCTCCCTCCGCCGGCGCGTTCGAGCTCGTTGATTCCGAAACGGGAGAGCGGCGCGAAATGACGATGGACTCTGACACCCTCTCGAAGTATCGCGCCGCGCTCGAAGCGCACACCGCCCGCTGGACAGCCGCCGCCAACCGACTCGGCGCTACGTTCGTAGACCTCGCGGCAGAAGCGCCGCGTCCCGCGCGCATCTCTTCCCTCGCCGCAGCATCTCTCGTGGAGGGTCGTGGATGATCTTCGCGACGCCACTTGCAGCAGTAGGGTTCGCCACGGCCGCAGGCCTCGCGGCCGTCTACTGCTTCCGTCGGAAGAGCCCCGAGAAGACCATCGGCTCGCTCTTGCTGTGGCCGCGTCCGAAAACCATGTCGACGCAGTCGAGGCGGCGTGACCGGCTTATCCTGCCGCCGATCTTCTGGCTTGAACTCTTCGCCCTTCTCGCACTCGTCTTCGCCGCGCTCACACCGCTCGCATGGCGGCGAAGCACGGGCACCCTCCATGTCGTCCTCGACGAATCGCCGTCGATGTCCGCAAACGGCGGCGACCCGGCGCGGCTCGCAAACGCCGCGCTTGCAGGCGAGAGAAAACGCGGCACGAAGGACAAGGTGTCTGTCCGCACGGCGTCCGACTCGCGCGCCCTCGCGCGGGAGATCGACGCGGCAAAGGCTGTGGCAATCCCTGGCGACGAAATACTCGTCCTCACCGATACGCAGCCCGAAGACGGCATCGCGCGCGCAGGATTGCGCTGGTCGTCATTCGGAAAGCCGCTGCCGAACTTCGCGATCACTGCGACAAGGCGACTCAGGACAACGCCGGCAACAGACTCAGTCTTCATCAAAGTGCGCCGCTTCGGTCCTGGCGAGGACGAAGTCAAGCTCGCCCTTTCTGGACACGGCGCGACAACCCTCAGGCTCGACGGAGAAGGGCGTGCGCGGTTTTCGACGACGGTGGCAGCGTCCGACGGACCAATCGTCGCCACCCTTCCCGATGACGCTCTTTCGGCGGACAACTCCGCGACTCTCTTTCCCCCGGAAGTTCCTTCCGTCGCCGCCGCAGTCCGCTTCCGCAACAAGCCGCGCACCGACATCATTCGCCGCGCACTCGACGCAACCGGGTTCGTGACCAACTATGTCTCCGCCGGCGAAGCTGACGTCGTCTTCACCGACTCCGACTTTCCGCGGCGCGGACAAGCGGCCCCGTATGGACCGACCCGGCGGAGCCCCTCCTCGACGGCGTTGATCTCGACGGCGATCCGTATGCACTCTCGTCCGATCCGCTGCCGGGGGTGCCGATTGCGTTTCTCGGCACATCCCCGCTCGTCTCGACCACCTCTAACGAATGCCACGTCGGCTTCTCCAATCCAACGCTGCCGTTCTTCCGCTCGCCCAGCTTCCCCGCCTTCGTCCAGAATGCGCTCACTGCGGCGGACAGGCGCATGCGTGAGATGCAGCCGAAGGAGAGGGAGAAGTCAGCAGGGCTTCTCGACACAGACGAAAGCGACCTCACGAAATGCGCGTCCGTCAAGCTCGGCTCAAGCGCGAGCGCACCGGAGGACGCGAGGCGAAACAAGTCTGTCGCCTGGATACCAGCCCTTCTCGCCATCCTCGCGCTTCTTCTGCACTTCCGCTTCGCCCGCTCGAAGACGGCAATCGCCGTCGCCGTGCTTGCGGCCATCGCGCTTTTAAGACCGGTCTTCCCGAAAGCCGATCACGCAGGACGGCTCGTCGTAGTCGCGGACCGTTCGCGGTCGATGACTGACAACGCCCTCGCAGAGCAGGAGCGGATCATCCGCGGCATTTCCGCCGCGCGCCCCGCCAACGCGGAGCTCGCAGTCGTCGCATTCGGCAAGAACGCCGTCATCGAGACTCAGCCAGGAAGCGAGGGATTTTCAGAGTTCATCCAGGATGTCGACCGAGACGGATCGAATGTGCGCGAGGCAATCGAGAAGTCCGCGGCATTCGTCGAGGAAGGAACACCAGCAAAGATGCTCGTCCTGTCGGACGGCCTTTTCACTGCGCCAGCAGAGCCCTCTTCTACGGCAGTCGACACGTTCCTCCAGTCGAGGCCCTTTGCGCACGACCTCTTCGTTGCAAGCGTCGACGCACCGGCGTCCGTCGCTCCAAACGCCCCTGTGCCGATAACTGCGTGGGCGAGCGCAACCGAAACGACGACAAACTCGTATGCGCTTCTCCGCGGAACAAATGTAATCGCGCGCGGTACCAAGGTCTTCAGGCCGGGCCTCACCCCGCTCGTCTTCCGCGACTTCGCGGGGCGTGCTGGAATCAGGAGATACTCCCTTGAAATCTCGCCAGCGAAGGACGACCCGTGCCACGGCAACAACAGCGCGGCTCTACTCGTGAAAGTGGCGGGCAGGCGTCCGCTCCTATACCTCACGGACGAGCCAGAGGCCTCTGCCGCCGATACGATCAGGCGCGGCGGCGTTCCGGTTGAAGTGCGAGAGGCAAAGTCGTTCCGCGGCGGACTTGCCGCGCTCGAGGACTACGGCGGAGTGCTTCTCGACAACGTGCCGGCGAAGGACTTCCAGCCGCACTTCCTGCGCGAGCTCGCCTCGTATGCGACAGATCTCGGGCGCGGAGTCGCGCTTGCCGGAGGCGAGAGGTCGTTCGGACCGGGCGGGTGGTACAAGACGGCAGTCGAGGACATACTGCCTGTCTCGCTCGAACTGAGGCAGGAACACCGCAAGTTCTCGATCGCACTTGCAATCGTGATGGACAGGTCCGGGTCGATGATGGCCGGCGTGGGAGGCGGACGCACGAAGATGGACATGGCGAACCTCGGCGCCGTCGGCGCCTTGGACATGCTTACCTCACTTGACGAAATCGCCGTGATTGCCGTCGACTCGCAACCTCACGTCGTCGTCGCGATGCAGTATGCCGACCAGGCGCAGGCGCGAAGAAAAGAGATCCTCGGCATCCGCTCAATGGGCGGAGGCATCTTCGTAGAGGAAGGAATCACTGCGGGACTGCGCGAGCTCTCGCGCGCCTCGGCCGAGACGAAACACCTGATCCTCTTCGCCGACGCAGCAGACTCCGAGGAACCGGGGAACTTCCGCTCCTATCTCTCAAAGGCGACGGCGGCGGGCATCACGGTGAGCGTAATAGGACTTGGAACGGAATCGGACTGCGACGCGAAGCTTCTCAAGGAAATCGCCGAGGCAGGCAACGGAACATGCCAGTTCGAGTCCAACGCGAAGGAAATTCCACGGCTCTTCATGCAGGACACCTATCTTGTCGCAAAGACGGCGATGTGCACGAACTTGACGCCGATAAAGACGACGTCTTCCCTGCGGCAGCTCTCCGATGTTCTTCCCGCTGAGCTCGCGTCCATCGGTGGATACAACCTAACGTACATACGCGACGACGCCGAGACTGCGATCTTCACCGAGGACGAAGAGCACGCGCCTGTCCTCGCGTTCCGCCGCGCCGGTGCAGGACGAACCCTCGCATTCACCGGCGAGATGGCTGGAAAACACGCAACGCCACTTATGACCTCGAAGGACGGCGCCGAAATTGCGACGGCCATCGCGCGGTGGACGCTCGGCGACAGCGAGACGGAGCAGGCGGGCTTCCACTTCGAGCGGCGCGTTGAAGCTGGCGGCGTCCGCATCACGGCCGTTGCGGACGAGGCAAATCCGCTGACCGCCGTGCCTAACTCCGGACTTCGGCTTGTCACCCTTCTCGACCGTGGCAACGACGGGGTCACTCGCGTCGAGAATGCGCTCAGGTGGGAATCGTCCGACACGCTCTCGGCGTTCGTTCCGCTCTATGGAAACGAGACGGCCTTTCCCATCGTGACATTGCCAGACGGAAAAACAGTCGCTCTTGCGCCAGCGTGCCTTCCCCATCCTGCCGAGTTCCACCGGCATCCCGATCCTGCGGCGGGCGAACGCGCGATGA
>CACZHC010000127.1 GCA_902780865.1 uncultured bacterium | reverse complement strand
CCTTGCTTTCTTTTCCCTTGCGCTGGAGCGCAAGAGGCGGAGAGCCATGCTCTTAGACAATGCCAGAAAATTTTATTCGAGAATTACAGTTGCTGTCCCTGCCTGATAGCGCAAAGCGATGTAGTGGTATAAAAGGGTCAGACCCTTCTGTATATGTTTTTACTGTATATGCCGCGCCGCGCGGGTTGATCTGCGACGAATTCTCCACCCATTCCGACGCGTCACAGCGCATGCCAGCCGCAATTCCGCCCACGATGGCGAGGGCGAGGGGAAGCGCGGACTTGGCATGGGGTTTCATCGCGTGAATTATACCATTTTTGCCGCGCTCCGTGTTGGCTTTGGTTTGGTGATTAGGTGGTTGGGTGGTTAGGGCATGGCCTTTCAACTTTTCAACCGGCGTAGCCCAACTTCTCAACCTGTTTAACCGCCGCGCAAACTGCCGCGGAAGGTGCCGCGATGGTTACGCCCATTCAACACTATGCTTATACAGTTAATCATATACGGAAGGGACTGACCCTTTTGTTCCTAAAGCAACTTCAACCTGACGGGGTTGCCACCGAACTCCTAATGCCTGACAGGATGAACGGAAAGGTTCTCCCGTGGCGAGTGGATCAAGCTTCCGGCTGACATAGGGTTTGCCTATTACGAGCGATAGAAACTAAGTATTTCCTTTTGCGGGGCGGGGTGTAATATAATCTATAGCGAAATGTTCGAGACTCCAGATACGTCCGAAAGCCTTGTCGCCGCAATCGACAGGCGGTTCTTCGCCCCGCTGCGCCGTCCGCGCACGCGGCGGGTCGGCGTCGAGCTGGAACTGCCGGTCTGGAACCTCGCGCCCGGCAAGGCGACGGACTTCGCCGCAGTCCATGTGGCGACGGATGAATTCCTCGGCCGCTTCGACTTCCCGGATACTACGCGTGACGACACAGGCGCGCTTTACCGGGCGCGCGATCCGAAGACGGGCGACGAGTTGTCCTTCGACTGCTCTTTCAACACGCTGGAGATTTCCTTCGGCCCAGACGAGGACCTGACCATAGTCCGCCGTCGGTTCGGAGAATACTATCCCGCGCTACAGGAGGCGCTTCTAAGACGTGGGCACTCGCTTTCCGGCATGGGCATCAACCCGCGCTGGCGCGAGAACCGCCCTGAGCCAATCGGCAACGGACGCTACCGCATGCTTCTCCACCACCTGAAGTCGTATTCCAAGTACGGCGGCTCGCCGCAGTTCCACGACCATCCCGACTTCGGACTCTTCTCGTGCGCCTCGCAGGCGCAGATAGACGCGGACGAGGAGACGGTCGTCGAGATCATCAACGCCTTCAACGCGCTCGAGCCGTTCAAGGCCGTCCTTTTCGCGAACTCCCCCTTCGGCGATCACGGCGAATGGCTGTGCGGACGCGACCGGCTATGGAGCCACAGCCTCCATGGGCTCAACCCGCACAACTGCGGAATGTACGGCGTGACCTTGCGTTCGACGACCGACCTCGTCGGCTACCTGCAGTCGACGAGCATCTACTGCGCCGAACGCGGCGGGAAGTACCTCAACTTCGCCCCGGTGCCGCTCAGGGAATACCTTTCGCGCGAGACAATCGCCGCAGACTACTGGGATCCGAAGTGGAGAACGCACCTCGCCTGCACCTTCAGGCCGGACGCTGACGACGTCGCCTGGCTCAGGCCCTTCAAGTTCGAGGACCTGACGCAGCGCGGCACGGTCGAGTTCCGCTCGGTCTGCGAGCAGCCCGTTCGCGACGCCTTTGCGCCCGCGGCCTTCCATGCGGGGCTTGCCGAGAACATCCCGGCTCTGGCGGAGCTGCTCGCGTCCGACACATCGTTATACGGACACGGCTACGGCGCCGCCGAGCTGCGAGCGATCATGTCTCGCCGCGAATGGCCTTCGTTCGTAGGCCGCGACGCACTTGCCACGCAGCTCAACTGCATCCTCGACCTTGCGGAAGAAGGATTGCGTCGTCGCGGTTTTGGCGAGGAGCCGCTTCTCGCACCGCTTCGCCGCCGCGCCGACACGCTCGTCAGCCCCGCCCGCGAGCAGCTCGAACGCCTCGAGCGCGGCGAGACGATCGAGCAGATCGCCACAGACTACGCGACATGGAAGGAGACGTCCGGTGTTTGACATACGGCTTCCAGAATTGCGGCCTTATGCGTTCGAGGGGAACTTCGGACTGGAGCGCGAGTCGCTGCGAGTGACGGAGGCGGAGCGCATGGCGCAGACGCCGCATCCGTTTCCGCCCGACCATCCGCGCATCGTCCGCGACTTCTGCGAAAACCAGACGGAGATCAACACGGGCGTCCATCCGACGGCAGAGGCCGCGGTCGCGGAGCTGAAGGAGATCGATGCAACGATCCGCGCGGCGATTCTGCCGCGGGGCGAGCGGCTGTGGACGAATTCGAATCCGCCTGCAAGTCTCGAGGAGGACGAAATCGTCCCTGCGAAGTTCGACGGACATCTCGCCGGAAAGTCGACGTACCGCGACTACCTCGCGGGCAAGTACGGCAAGGCGCTGATGGCGTATTGCGGAATCCACGTCAACTTCTCGTTCGGCGAGAAGCTGGTCGAGGCGTCGGGGGTTGACCGCGACGTGCTCTACCTCCACCTCGCGTCGCAGTGCATCAAGTGGGGCTGGGCGATTGTCGCTCTCACTGCGGCGAGTCCGCGCGGAGACTGCTCGAGCGTCAGGTGCTCGGAGCGCGGCTACTGGAACAAGTTCATCCCCATCCTCGACTTCTCGAGCGTGCGCGACTATGCGCGGAGCATCGCGCGGTATGTGACGGACGGGCAGCTCGTCGCGCCGAGCGAGCTCTATTACCCGATCCGCCTCAAGCCGCGCGGGCAGAACCGTCTCCAGACGCTCGTCGAAAACGGAATCGACCACATCGAGGTGAGATGCGTGGACCTGAATCCGCTCGTCGGCGGACTCGTCGATGCGCGCGACGTCGAGTTCGTGCGGCTGTTCTTCCTCTGGTGCGCCGCGCAGCCGCGCGAGACGCTTTCCGCCGAAAAGCAGGCGGAGTGCGTCGGACATTTCAAGGCGGCGGCGCGGCTCGACTTCGACTGGACGCCGGTAGGCGAGCTCGTCGAGAGGATGGAGGAGTTCTTCGCTGGGTTCCCGGAGGCGCGTGCGATTCTCGCATTCGAGGCGGAGAAGGTGTACCATCCTGAAAGGCGCTATGCGTGGATGGAGGCGTGTCATGTGTGAGATGCTTGGAATATCCGCGAAGCGGAGAATCCGGGCAAACGACATTCTCCGCGAATTCTACTCGCATGCCGACCGTCATCCGCACGGATGGGGCCTTGCGACGTTCAACGACGCCGGAGCCCCTGACATCGAGAAGGAGGCTGTCAAGGCGACGGAGAGCGAATACCTCAAAAAGCGCCTTGCCGAGCCAATCGAAGAGAGCGTTCTTCTCGCGCACATCCGCCTTGCGACTGTCGGTCACCTCGAATACCGCAACAGCCATCCGTTTGCCGCCGCCGACAACTGCGGTCGTATCTGGACGCTCGAGCACAACGGCACAATCTTCAACGGCGCGGAGCTCAACCGCTACATGGGGCTGCAGTTCGGTTCGACGGACTCCGAGCGCATTCTTCTGCATCTCGTGGACATCGTGAACGAGAGGCAGATAAGGCACGGCCGCGCACTCGACTGGAAGGAGCGGTTCGCGGCGCTGGACGATCTTGTCGGGGAGCTCGCCGGAGGCAACAAGCTGAACCTCCTCGTCTACGACGGGGAAATACTCTACGCGCATACGAACTTCCGCGGCTCGCTGCATGTCCGCGTCGACGACGGTGCGCTCGTCTTCTCGACGAATCCGCTTTCCGGCGCCGGCTGGGAACCGCTTCCGCTCACGCGTCTTGTCGCTGCGAAGGACGGAGATATCGTCCGCGAAGGCGCCGCGCACGGCAAGGAGTACATCTACAACCCCAACGACTACCGATTCCTCTACATGGACTTCGCCACTTTGTAGTGCCTTGCGAGGTATAGTTTTTTCCTATGGCCGAGCGCGTGGAATTCCGAATATTCGTCGTAACGGCATTATGATACACTTTCTCCCGTGCGAGAGCTCCGACTGAACGGCGCTCCGCAATCGAAAGGGAAAGACATGAGTGACAGACAGGAATTAAACAGAAACCTCGCGCAGATGCTCAAGGGCGGGGTTATCATGGACGTGACGACGCCTGAGCAGGCGAAGATCGCCGAGGCAGCGGGCGCGTGCGCCGTGATGGCGCTTGAGCGCATACCTGCCGACATCCGCGCGGCGGGCGGCGTCTCGCGCATGAGCGACCCCGCGATGATCAAAGGGATTCAAAACGCAGTTTCCATTCCGGTGATGGCGAAATGCCGCATCGGACACATCGCCGAGGCGCGGATTCTCGAGGCAATCGAGATCGACTACATCGACGAGTCGGAGGTGCTTTCTCCCGCCGACGACGTGAGGCACATCGACAAGACGAAGTTCAACGTGCCATTTGTCTGCGGCGCGCGCGATCTTGGCGAGGCGCTTCGCAGGATCGGCGAGGGCGCGACGATGATCCGCACGAAGGGCGAGCCCGGCACGGGCGACGTCGTGCAGGCGGTCCGCCACATGCGAAAGATGCAGAGCGAGATACGCAAGATCGTGTCGCTGCGCGAAGACGAGCTCTACGAGGCGGCGAAGGAACTTGCCGCGCCGCTTGACCTCGTGAAGTACGTCCACGAGCACGGAAAGCTCCCTGTCGTCAACTTTGCGGC
>CACZHC010000126.1 GCA_902780865.1 uncultured bacterium | reverse complement strand
AGGGAATCACTAAACGGAGAGACTGCGTATGCTTACGATTCACGTCTGGCCAAAGCGGCTTAAGGAGTTTTTGCTGACCCATCCCCTTTACAAGTCACCCCCCCTGACTCCTAACCCCTGACTCCTAACCCCTGACTCCTGACTACTTTGCGAGCTCGTACATCATCGTCGGGGCGTTTGCGCCCTCGCCGGCCGCGACGCTGGCAGTAAAGACATACGCGCCGTCGACGTACTTGGCAGGGACTTTCCTCATGCGCGTGCCGTCAGAGGCGAGCGCGTAGAGCGAAAGCCCCGCATTCGCGTTCTTGAGCGAGACCTTCGCGGAACCCGTCTTTGCAAGATACGGAAGATTGCCCCACGCCTTTGTGTCGGTCCGCTTGTCGTTCGTGAAGGCCATGTCGGTGTTCACGACATCGGTGATGTGCATGACCAAAACACGACGCGACTTCGCAAGCGGGGCGCCGTCCATCGAGGACGCGGACACCGAGCAGAACGTCGTCGCGCCCGAAACGGCGAGCGGCCCCGCCGAGAGGTCGTGCTTGTCTATCGAGCAGACCGCGGCCGTGCGCGGCGAATTGACCGAGAGGTCGCCGGCCTTCGTGCTGATGCGAATCTCCTTCGTGTCCGAGACAGTCTCGCCCGCGAACTTCGGAATGGCGCTCTTGGTAGCGGCAGTCCAGGTCTTCGCGCAGGCGAGCTTCGGGCTTTCGCCATTGTCTGCCGTGTAGGAGCCGATGCGAGAGGTGTAGCCGAGCTGCGTGAACGGATGCGGGAAAAGCCCGTTCGCCCACATGTCGCCAAGACCGCGTCCGAACGCCTCGCCCTTCGTGACGCCGTAGCCGTAGGTCTCCCTGGCGGGCGCAACGTCGCCGCGGCCGAACATCAGCACGACCTGGCGCTCCGTGAGCTGCCCGATGGGGTCGCGGCATATGTCGAAGCCCCTCACCGCGTGGTCGCCGAACATTCCATCGCGCGAATGGCTCCACGCGAAGCGGTAGAGCGCGTCCCAGTCCTGGAGCGAGGCGTAGGCGCCCATCATGAGGCCGCCGTCGCCGCGGAACCTGTTCGGCGGGCAGTAGTTGTACTCCGTTATCGTGAAGGGCTTCCCGAGAATGCGCGTCGGCGCCTTCATCATCGGCTCGTTGTACGTCGGATTGCCGCTCTTGATGTCGGACACCTGGTTGACGTGGAACGGCAGCTTCTGGTAGCTGGGCTGCGGATGGTCGCCGTAGCCGTGGTTGTCAACAACCTCAAGCGTCTCTCGCTCGTAGGCCTGCGCCGTGTTGTCCCACCAGTTGCCTCCAGAGATGAGAGCGTGAACGCCGGCGTCCTTAAGGCGCTTTGCCATGCGGACATTTGCCTCGGCCTTGACCTTGTAGAGGAATTCCGCGAACTCCTTCTTCTTGCCGATGTCCTTTGCGGGGTACTCGGGATAGCCCTTCCCCTTCGCCCACTCGTTGTACTTCTTGACGTACATGTCGGCCGCGCCCCACCAGACCGTCGCTATCGAGTCCTCGTTCATCAGCGTGACGAAGAGAACTGCGGGGTCGTCCTTCCACTTGATGCCGGTGTAGGGGTTTACGTGGTCGAAGATCTCCATCGCGCGGCGGAACCACTGGTCCTCGGCGGGCTTGTGGATCGGCACGATTGCCTTGACCGTATTCGAGTTAAGCGGCTTGTCGAAGCCCTCGCAGCTACCGAGGCCGCCCATCGCGTAGAGGTCGAACGTCGCGTAGATGCCAGCCTTCTTGCACTCCGCGAACAGGTAGTCGAGCTGGTCGAGGCGCGCGGGGGATATCTCGGGATAGGTCTTCCGGTTCCAGAGGTTGTTCCACTCGTCCTTCGTTATCGTCACGTCGATGTGGTGGAAACGCACCGTGTTCCAGCCGCGGCGGACGAAGTCCTGAACGACCCGCTTGCACTGCTCCTTCGAGAGGAAGTTCGCGTCGAAGCAGAGATTGCCGCCGACGAAGCGGACGGGCTTGTTGGGACGCTTGTCGAAAACGAAATGGCCGTCCTTAGTCACCTTGGCGAAACCGTACTTGCCGGCCGGGGCGTCGGCGGAAACCATGTTGGAGAAGTCGAGGATCGAGCCTTCCTTGATGTCGTTCTGGAACGGGAAGACGCACCAGTCGGCGTTCGCCACCATCTTCGCGGGCGGCGGCGGAAGGTCGAGCTTCACCTTGCCGGCGGACTTCTTCAGCGAATCGGCAAACGCGCCGTAGAACTCGAACTCGATAGTCGAACTCGTCGCGGCCTTGGCGTCCGGGAAGTCGACGCGCAGTTCGAAGCGCCCCTGCTTGTCCTTGCGGCCATCCCACAGGACGGGATTGCCCTTGGAGACGGAAAGACCGAGCGTCTTGGCGCCTTCTTTTGACACGATCTTTATCGCGCCCTTTTCGCCGACGCCGATCCACTCGTCGCCGTACTCGGCGGGAATAGGCTTACCCGACATGGTGCCGCCCGCGAAGTCTGAGAGCGGAAGCGGGAAGCGGATGTAGGCGCGTTCAAGCGCCATCGGCTTGCCGTCGAGCGAGGCGATCTTCCAGCGCGCGTGCGCCTTTGCCTCGCCCGGCTTCGAGACGTCGTAGAACTCCTCGCGTATCGAAAGCCCGCGCGACCCGGCCCATATCTTCGCGGTGAAGAGAAGACCCCGGCCGAGCGCAGGATCGTCGATCGGTTCCTTCTTGTGCTCCTTCGCGGCGTAGTCCTGCGCGGTGTACGCCCAGTTGGGGCCGAACGCAACGAAGTTCACGAATCCCCACTCCACCTTTGAGCTGTCGCGGACGATCCCCTGCACCTGCGGAAGTCCGCGGCCTTCTACGGAGATGTTCGCGGGCGTGTCCGCAAACGCGATCTGCGCGGCCGCAGCCACGGCGAATGAAAATGCTGCAATACGAATCTTCATGTGTCTTCTCCTTTTCAACTGACGCCTGCACTGCCTACTCCAAGGGCAGGGCTCGCAGTTTTCGCCGCAATTTTACCAAACGTCGCACATCAATGGAATATACAATGGTATAGGCCTGAAAAGACGCCCTCAGGCGGAGAGGTGGCTGCGGCGCCACGCCCCGCCGTGGAAGCGAAGCGCGAGAATCGTGGCGAGCACGGCGAAAAACGCGGGCATTGTCCACCAAAGCGCTATGAGCGACTTGTGGCACATGGCGATGGCAATCACCGCAGGCATCCATAGGCAGATGTCGCAACCGAGCTTCGCGCACATGACGAACTTCACGTCGCCGACGCCGCGCAACGCCCCCTCGAACACCAACCCCACGCCCTCTCCAATCTCGCGCAAGAGCATTATGAAGAACAGCGTGCGCACGGAAGCGCACCATGCGTCCATTGAAAACGCCGCGTCCGTAGGATAGAAAAGCGACGCTATGGGACCTGCAAACGGAAGAAGCACGGAATATACCGCAGTCAATATCACGATGCAAAGAAAGAGTCCCGTGCGAACAGTCCGCCTGACGGCAACCGCATCGTCCGCTCCGTGGTTGCGCCCTCCCACGATGCTCATGCCGTCGGAAACGGCGCACATCGTGCAGTAGAAGACGTTGTTGACGGCAAACACCACGTTCGCAGACCCCGCGCCAAGCGCATCGTATCGTCCAAGGACGAGCGTAAATACAGTAAACGCGACGCAGGCGGCAAACGAAGTCACTCCGTTGAAAGAGCCAGTGCGAAGAATCTTGCCCATCAGCGGAAGATCGGCCTTAAGCGCACCATCGCGCCAATGTGCGCGAACGAGCGCATCGCGGCAGACAGCCGCGCATTGAAGCACCGTCACCGACGCAAGTGAAATGACTCCCGCGATCGCGGCGCCCGCGTTGCCCATCGCAGGGATCGGACCACAGCCGCCGATAAACACTGGGTTCACGGCGATATTTACGAGAACGCCAACTATTCCGCAGGCCGAAACCCAGCCCGTGCGCCCTTGCCCGGTGAGGAGCCCGCCAAGGACGCCGTTCAGTATCATGAAAAAGCCGCCTGGAACATAGATTGCGATGTACGCCTTCTCGCCAGCCGCGACATCGGGAGCGTGCGCGGCAAAATCGACAAGCGCGAACGCGGCAAACACGAGCGACACCAGAACCGGAATCGAGAAGATGGAAAGCCACACTCCCTGTGCAAACGCGCGCACCGCATCGCGCCCCTTTCCCGCGCCGTGCAGCTGCGCGACATAGACCGACGTGTAGCCGACAGTCGCGGAGATGAGGCAGACGAACATGACGGAGACCATTGTAGCCGAAAGCGACGCCTGAAGCGGAGCGCAGCCACGCTGGGAAAGGAGAAAGCGATCCCAAATGCTGTTCGCCGCGTAAACAAGCTGCATAAGGGCAAGCGGCAGGACGACCTTAAGCGTCTCCTCGAATCCACCCTTCACCTTGATTTCGCATTTGTCAGGCATGGCGATATTATATCATTTACTGAACGGCGGAAAGGACAAGACAGTCGATATCAGGCAGCATGGAGTCGCCGAAGACCTTGACTTCGTTGTCGCCCTTCTTGAAGTCCACCGTTGCGGAAAGCCCCTTGAGCGGAACGCTCTTGCCGTTTACGGAAAGGCGGACCCCTTCCGAGCCCTCTCCGACGACGCGCAGCGCGAGGTCGCACTTCCCGCCCTTCGCGCTCCAAACGCGCTTCCATACAAGCGGCCCGCCCTTTCCCGCCCTTTCCGCCGACCTGCGCCGCGACAACGCCGCCCGAAGCGTTCGGGACCTGCTTGTAGTAGGCCGTTCCCGCGGCAACGGGGTCCGTGAGTTCCTGGTAAGTTTCCATCCACGCAGTCTCGGCTTCGTATACGCGGCGCTCGAGACGCTTCTCTGCGGCGAGACGGTAGATGCGCGTGGCGTGCCCGGGAACGACGGCCTGGAGCATCCCCTCTACTGGCGCGAGGTCCTTCATCTCGAAGAGGTCTCGCACGGCGACCTTGCCAGCAAGCTCGATGTCCTTGAGGTCGATGCTCATCTCCCGGTTCGCGTTCTCGGTGTTGAGAAACGCGACAGCGCGAGTCGTGCCCTGATACGTCTCGATGTCCTTCACGAGTACATATGTCTCGCCGTCGCGCTTGGCGACGTACGCCTGGAGACAGAGCGGATCCTGGTCGAGCGCGATGAGCTCGCGGTTCTTGAGAAGGTCCATCGCGTAGCTCTTCCCCTTTGAGTAGCGCAGCTGCTGGAGGTCGCATCCGATGAGAAGAGGCGAAGCCATCATGCACCAGATGCCGAAGTGCGTCTTGTCCTCCTCTTTGGCAAGTCCGCGCCCGACCTCGAGCATGTCCATGTCGTTGAAGGCGCCGGGACCGGCGTAGGCCGAGAGATAGAGCGCCTGGTGGATGATGTCGTTGACGCTCGACCACCTGGGGGAGATGTCGTGGCTCATGCGCCAGGAGCTGCCGATCTCGCCGACCCAGGTGCCTGGATAGTCCCAGCGGCAGATGTTGATCCTCACGCCCGGCTTCACTGAGTCGAACGTCTTGCGGATGAGCGTGTAGCGCTCCTTCGCGTCCATGTCGACCTTCGCCGTGTTGCCGCGCTTCGTGCCGCCGCAGAAGTCGATCTTGATGAAGTCGAAGCCGAGCTCCTTGAAGAAATACTCCGCGTCCTGGCGCTCGTGGTTCCAGAGGCCGACGCCTATGCCCATCTTGTCGTTGTCGAAGATGCTGCCGCAGGTGTTCTCGCCGCCGTCGGAGTAGATGCCGGCCTTGAGGCCGAGCGAATGGATGTGGTCGACGACGGGCTTGAGTCCGTTGGGGAAGCGCTTCGGGTGCGTCTTGAGCCGTCCGTTCTCGTCGCGTCCGCCGAAGTAGCCGTCGTCGATGTTGATGTAGACGTAGCCGCACTTGTCGAGCTCCAGCTCCTTGACAAGGTCGGCGTGGTGCTTGATCGTCCCCTCGCTGATGTTGACGCGGAATGCGTTCCACGAGCTCCAGCCCATCGTCGGGGTCTCGACGTCCGCCGCTCTGGACTCGACGGCAAGGAAAAGCACGATGGCCGAGAGTATGTATTTCATGTTCGTTTCCCTTACTTCACTTTACAGACGAAGATGCGTTCTGCGACTTGGACTCGCCGCCAGTCGGCTTGAAGTTGCCGAGAACGGCCACTTGGTTCTCGCCCGGCGGAATAAAGCCGTGCTCCGAGCCCTGCACCCAGCTGATGGATTTCTTGCCGGGAACGGCGTTATAGTACAGAGCAAGGCCAGACGGCGGGCAAGTGTAGTCGCCGAGTCCGGCGCGTGTGATTTCGACAGGGCACTTCGCGCGGCGAATGTGGTTCACGGCGTCGTAGTAGTCGAGCCCCTTCCCGTAGGGGATGTGCCAAGGCCCGCGCAGGCGTCCGCTCTTCCCTTCGGGCATGCCGAGGTCGCAGCCCCAGGTGATCGACGGGCGCGCAAGCGTGACGCCAAGCCCGAGTCCTGCGGCCCAGCTCGTCTGGAGTCCGCCCTGGCTGCCGCCTTCGGCGATGAGCGACTTCCCGTTCCATTCGGGAAGCGACTTCACGTACTCGATCGCGCGCATCACGCGAAGCGCCATACCGTTGAAGTAGCACGTGTCAGGATCGGCGTTTTCCTTCGCGTTGAAAACATATCCCTTGCCAGAGGTGTTGATCGACTTGAAGAATCCGTCGTAGTAGCCATGGTGATGTCCGAGCTCGTAGCCGTGCGCGTTGATCTCGAGGAATATCTCGCGGTTCGCGACGCAGGGACCCGCCGCCCAGTCGGGACGCGCCTGCAGGTAGGCTCCGTAGCCCTGAAACGCGACGCGCGCGCCGCAACTCTTCTTCGCGGCACCCTCGGGGATGTAGAGGTAGCCGGTCGCAGGACGCGGCCCCGCGCACGCGATGGAGACCGCGTAGACCTTGCAGCCGCCGACAGTCGCGACTTCCTTGCGTTCGGCTGAAAGCGGCACCTCGGCGAGGCGCGCCTTCTGCTTCTTCCAGTAGGCGTCGAAGTCCTTCGGCTCCGGGTTCTCCATCGCAATCTGATCGACGGCAACGCCCGCGCCGCCGTCAAAGAACACGGACTTCTCCTTGTACCAGTTTTCGCAGCCAGGCGCGGGCTTCGAGCGCTGCACCCACCATCCACCACCGCCGACGACACGGGCCTCGAGACGGACGAAGCCTGCGCGGTCCATCTTCGTCGTGACGACGCATGTCTCGCCGACCTTGAGGGGAGTCTCGCCCTCCTTCACAAGGCCGTCATCGCCCGTCCGTTTCCAGCGGACACGGTAGCGGTTGTCCTTCGGCACTTCGGCAAGATTCTCGGTCCTGAGCGTAAAGACGATCGGCTCGCCGATCTTGTACCCGACTGGATTCGCCTTGTCGGTCGCTCCCTTGAGGTTGACGATGTCGAATGGATTTGGCCCGGCAAAAAGCGCGCGAGCGGAAGCGTAATGAGCGCGGCGGAAAGTAGACTGGCGATTTTCATGGTTGAAATTATATATCAAATTCGAACACTGTGATGTCAAATTCGTCCACGAAGTGTTTTAAGATTTATAATCAACGCGGCGGCGCTGGACAAAGCCAACGCCGCCGGGAATAACACAATATCCGCAGGGAAACCCTCGGCGTCGAAACCGCCTTATCGGATTATGATAATCGTACCACTGCTACTCTTTGTCAGCTGGAGTTCGTAGTAGGTTACGCCGTCCTCTTCCACCTCAACATTGTATTTTGCCTTGTAGCCGGAAGTTACGCTGTCAAATGTGCCCGTCACGGCATCGACCGTGCGCATGACGGTCCAAGTCCCCTGCTTGACCTTCCCACATTCGATGACATCAATGTTGCCACCTTCGATTGTGACAAAGCAGCGGTATTGGCTTGTTCCGGAGGTGGTGACCATGGTCGAAGTCCCATCCGGGCGCACTGTCGCCACAAGATGGGAACCCTGCTTGAAAGCCAGCTTCCGATAGCAGCGGAGGTCCATCGCGGTGTCGTCGAATCGCAAGGATCCCACGCGATAGCCGTCGTAGGAGAGTCCGCCCGGAACCAGATAGCCGTTCCGACCGACCACGCAGCTGTAGTCGTCGCAAGTGAAATCGGCATCATCGCCCAGCCACAGTCTTCCGTGGAACTTGTCCTTGCTGGTGACGCTGGAGTTACCCGCGATTCCGCGAAGATTGGCCGTCAGGCTATGGTCGCTTAAGTAACCGTTCCCGATCCAGTTGCCGTATCCCGTGTCCAGAATCATGTTGGTGGCGTTCGCAATATTGGAGGAGAGTCTCTGTCGTGTGCGATAGACGCCGAAGAACCTGGACATATCGTCGCGGGAAATCGGCGTTCTGGCGTAATCGGCAACCCAATAATCGAAGACCTGTTTGAGCGGGTCGGTGTTCCAAGAGGTGTCGAGCGTCACCGCGAATTGCTCAGGATTGGCACCCACCCCGTAAATATAGAAGAACTGGTCGCACACCTTCACGACGCCATTCGATATTACTCCGCGATTAGTCCAATTTCCATCGCGGCGCGGCCGGATGACGCCCGACTTGACTGTCAAAGTATGCCCTCCAAGATCAAGCACAGAACCGCCGTACATCTTGAGAGCGTTGATCGTTACGTCACCTGTCAGGGCGACATAGCTTGAAGCGTCCGTCAGGCAAACGGAATCGTCCTCCCCCGCAGACATGATGTCGTCCCGAACATAGTCCGCGTCGCCGGCCTCGACAAGCAAGCCGTCCGCCGAAAGCTTCAGGATTTCGCAGGGGCCGCCGTTGTTCGATGTCGCAGCAAAGTGCGGAGCGACGCCGTTGTACGTCTTGACAGAGCTCTTGTCTGTGATCGAAAACGAATTGGGACTTGTCTCCAGAACCGCGCAGGCCCCCGTCGATTCGAACTTCCCGAAGGTTGAACCCGACTTGCAGATGAACTTCGGGCATCCTTCGCCAAGAATCAGCTTGCCGGCATTGACGACTGATCCTCCGGCCTTCACTTCGACCCTGCCGCTGAGAGCCAGGCTCTTGAACGTAATGTTGGAGTCAAACGTCACTTTGATGTTCTGCCATTGATTAGTCATCGAACTCTGGATGACCACGTCGTCGCTCGCGCCTGGGGCAACGGAAGCCGGCAAGCCGTCCACCAGCCAATTGGCAGGCTCGGACATATTACCCTCTGTCACGTTGGTGTTCCAGATGTAGGTGCCCGCCAATGCCATGGGCGCGGCGGAAAGCGCCGCGAGGGCACAAAGCGAGGATTTCATGATAGTCTTCATGGCCGTGTTCATGAGTGTTTTCATGTTGACATTCCCGGTGTAGTTTTTCCCTTCACCACAAATTGTATCAAATTCCAGCATTTTTGCTTTTGATTTCGTCCACAAGTTATTGCCATTTTGCAGACAAATGGCGCGGCACTTACGCCGCGTTTTATGCTCATTCCAACGGCGCACCCACCACGATTGGCGCGGACGAGGCGACGACGATCAGGAACTGCGAGGAAGCTTCGCCCACCTCGAGTTCAAAGGTGATCGGCTCGCCCGTGCCGGGCAGAGACTCCTTTGCCGTAAACGTCTTGCGGTCGAGCGTGGCGCTCGTGAACGCAGTGTAGTAAACGCCGCTCACCGTCTCGGCAACAGACGCCGAGAGGACACCGTTTTCGAGAACGAGCGCTGGCACGGTCTTCCCTCCCGACGTGTAACCCGCGATGCGCGGAAGCTTGCCGCCCAGTAATTCTTCCAGCGTCGGCGCAACAGTTCCGAAGCTCTCGCAGAACTCGCCAAAAAACGCCGCAATCTCCGAATCGCCAAAGAAGACTATTTCACGTATGTCGCCACCCGACGTCATCTCAAACCACTCGACGCCATTCGCAGAAAGCACCTTGCCGTCAATGGAGTAGCGAACACGGCGCGACTCGGCACTACCCTCCTCGAGATCGATTCGCACCCTGCGCGAAAGGCCGTCCGTCGGCTCAAGACCCACGCTCGACACATCCTTCCATCCGCTCTTGTCCAGGAGCCTGAAGCTGCGTCCAGTTCCATCTTCATTGGCGGCAAGATAGATCATAGACTTGTCGCTCGCATCAGGCGTCGGCTCCGATTCAGTCACATGGAACGTCATCTGAATCTCAACATACGCGTTCGACTCACAGAACCCCACCACACCAGGAAAATAATTCGTGTCAGGGGCGAAAACTCCGCCAACACAGTCCACTGTGAACCAGCTGTTGGTCGGAGTAAAACCCTCTCCGCCTTCGCCACCACCACCTTCGTTGCCGCCACCTTCTGGATCATCTTCAGTATCCGCTTCACTCTCGCTGCCCTTCGCGACAACATCAACGCGCAAGCGGCAGATGGTTTCGCGCTCGCGGTTGCGGCCATCGTAGACGAGGAACTTTCCTGTCGCAGTCGACGACGGCGCGGTCAGCGCCTGGTCGAGCCCAATGGGCCGGAAATCGACCGTGTTGCCGCAGTACCAGTAGAGGTTGGTGTCGGAAGCGTTCGCGGGAACGAGCGTGTACTTGAGCTTGCGCGTCTCGCCAGGATACATCTTGATTTCGTAGCGGCTATACTGCGAATTCCACTCAAGCCCCTTATTCGAGAGTGTTGCGGAAGTCGTCTTAACATAGCTCGCCTTCTCCGCGTCGATCTGGGCCTGCGTTTTGTAGTTTGCGGGAATCGCGCCCGCCTGGAGGAGTCCGTTGCCCCAGACCTTCGAGGGCCCGTCGGAAAGCTTTACACAGTTCGCCTTGAGAATCTCGTAAAGCTCGTCGCGCGTAAGGCCTGGCTTCTGCTGCAGATAGAGCGCACAGATCGCCGTCGCCATCGGCGCGGCAAAGGACGAGCCGCCATTCGTGCCCGTCGCGCCCGTGGCGCTCGTGTAGAGCGGAACGTTGTTGCCAAACGCCGCAAAGTCCTTCGCCCAGTTGTCGTTAAGCCCAGCAGACATGCGGTCTCGCTTGATCCCTGCGATGTTGATCACTCCCTCGATGTCCTGCGGGAACGAAAGCGTCTCATTCGGCGCGTTGCCGCCGGCCGCTACGAGAATCAACCCCTGCGCGAGCATCTCGCGGATCTGCGTTGTCGCCCATGCGAGTTGCTGCTCCGTGTAGTCGAACGGCGTGTAGCCGCCGCTGAAGTTGACGACGCGGCAGCCGTTCGTGAAGCACCACCAGATGCCGTTGATGTCGTCGACGAATCCGCTACCGTTGTAGGCGTAGAGCGTGCACTCGGGCGCGATGCCGAACTTGTCGGACTTGATGATCGAGGCAACGCCGAGTCCGTGTGACTCAGTCTGCGACGTATCGCCACCTAAGACGTCAATCGCCATGTTCGTGACCGAGCCGATTACAATCGGGCGAATCCCCGTGTCGACCATGCCGACCTTGACGCCCTTGCCGGTGAAGCCCTGGACGAACGCGTTGGTCACACCCAGCTCGCCCCAGTACCACGGCGCATTCGTGAAGTCCCAGACGCGCTCCGGCTCGTCGCTGTCCGTCGTCGTGAAACTGGCGGTCGAGCTCGTCGCGGACAGCCCGCCCTGCGTTGTCGCGATC
>CACZHC010000125.1 GCA_902780865.1 uncultured bacterium | reverse complement strand
GAAGCAGGGGGAGGCGAGTTGTGCAGGACTCGCCCCCGACGGCGTATATGTATACGCCGAGTGGGGCGAAGGACGCGCAAATCGCCCGCCCTGCACAGGGAGCACGGTTGCCCCGACCGTGACCGCACGCTGGAAGGCAAACCAGCATAGTAGTAGCCACGAGCAGCCAGATTCAACGCGAAGCGTGACGAAGAAAGTGTATCAGACCTTCTCCCAGCGGTTGCCGTTCTTGTTGGAACGGAGCGCCGCCTCGACAAAGCGCATAGTCCGCACTCCTTCGTGCGCGCCCGGGAAGTCGTGGGCCTTGCGGTCGCGCACGGCCGCGCAGAACTCGCGGTAGATGTTGGCGAACCCCTCGATGAATCCCTCGTGGTGTCCCGCCGGTATGCGCGAGAGCGCCTTGCTCTCCGCCGAAAGTTCGCCGATGTATGGCGCATTTCTCTTGTAGATGCGCTCGGGCGCGAAGGGGTACTTAACCGAGAGGTAGTTGTTCTCCTCCTGGTTCCAGTAGAGCGACGCCTTGTCGCCGTAGACCCTGAGTCGCACTCCGTTCTCCTCGCCGGTCGCGACCTTCGAGACGGTGAACATCGCCTTTGGCTGGGAAGACTTTGACCGCGCGCCCGAGCGAGTGAGCGAAGCGGAACGAACGCCGGCGGGCGCACCCAGCCGCAGCAGCATCGACGCGTCGTCGTCGAGGCGGTTTCCGGGCGCGAAGGACGAGACGTCCGCAAGAACCTCCTTGACCTCGAGTCCCGTCACGTGCTCGATCAAGTGGAAGCCGTGGACGCCGATGTCTGCGACGACGCAACTCGGTCCCGCTTTCTTCGGATCCATCTTCCAGGCGTTGCGCTTGTCCAAGGGCTTCGAGAAGTCGATTTTCCTGAACGAGCCCTGGCTGTACTCCAAGACGACCTTGTCGATCTTACCAAGTTCGCCCCTCTTGATGAGGTCGCGCGCAAGCTTTACCATCGGGAAGCCCGAGTAGGTGAAGGGGATGCCGAGGACGCGGCGCTTCCGCCGCGCGAGGCGCTCAAGTTCCGTCGCCTCGTCGAGCGTAAGCGAGAGGGGCTTTTCGCAGAGGACGTCCATCCCCGCCTCGAGCGCGGCCTTGGTGATTTCGTAGTGCGAGCTGTTCGGCGTGCAGACGGCGAGGAAGTCGATCTTTCCCTTGCACCGCTCAATAAGGGCGCGCCAGTCGTCGGTGTGCGAGTAGCACCCGTCGACGAGGTCCGCGAGGTCGTCCATCCTTATCGCCATGCGGTGGATTGGGCCGATGAACGACCCCTTTCCTCCGCCAACCATGGCGTATTTCAGCCGTTTTTCCGCGGCTGGCTTCACATTTTGCGGCTTTGAGCTTTTCATATTGTGTAGATTATATCAAATCGGAATGTATAGAGCGAGGGGAAATCTGCACTTGGCGTCGGTTGCCGCGGGCGGGTGTTTTGGTATAATATTCAACTATGAAACGCATATTTATTATCATGGCGGCAATGGCTGCCGGCCTTGCCTTTGCGAACGACCCTCACGCAAAGGGCAGTCTCACGCTCACTTTTACCGAAAGCGACCCGCTTGGCGACTATGTCGAGATGAAGCGGCGCAATCCAACGTGCTTCGACGACAAGGACGACGCCGGGAAGAACGACCCTTACAATGTATCGTCGCGCACATATGCGGTCGTGGTGCCCGATGGCTATGACGAAAAGAAGCCCGCTCCGCTCTTTGTGTGGATCAGTGCGACGAACGACGGAAAGATGCAGAACCAGCTGCGCGAATCGCTCACGAAGCGCGGCTTCATCTATGCGGGCGCGAACGGGGCTGGCAACGAGATATGGCCGCCGATACGCTTTCGCGCCGCTATCGATGCGGTGTTCAACCTGAAGAAGCTCTATAACATCGACCCCAAGCAAATCTACATAGCTGGCAACTCCGGCGGCGGGCGTTGTGCGTCCGAAGTTTCAATCACGTATCCCGAAATTTTTACGGGCGGCGGCTTCTATGTCATCGGCTGCAATTTTTGGGACCGGCTCCCGGCCGAGAAGAAGGGCTATACCTACCCAGGCTTTCTCCCGAAGCGCGACAAGAAGCTGATGGATATGGCCAAGGGGCACTATTATGTGTTCTTGACTGGCTCCAAGGACTTCAACCGCGACGGTACGATTAAGACGTACTATGCGTACGGCAAGGAGGGCTTCAAGAACTGCTTCTATAACGAAACACCAGACCTCGGGCACACTACGCCGCCTGCCGAAGACATCGAAAAGGCCTTTGCGTTCCTCGACCGCTCGCTCCAGGCTGATGCGTATGCGGCCATCGCGCTTGCCGATAAGGCCATAAAGGGGAAGCGCTACGCTGAGGCCGCGAAGAAAATCGCCTCGTTCCGCGGCACATGCGCCGCGGTCGACGACAAGTGGAGCGAGCTCGTGGCCCTTGCAGATGCGGAGACGGAGAAGGTGACGTCCAACGAGGCGCTTAAGCCGAAGATTCGCAAGATCAAGCTTCAGGGGATCGTCACGAAGTTCGGGCCAGACCTTGCCGCGAAGGCGAAAGCCCTTCTTGCTGGAGAATAAATTCAGATTTCAGCCACAAAATCTCACGGAAATATGATATAATGTTCCCTAACATTTTCCAAATTAGGAGTTAGGAGATAGATTGTATATATGAAGACGAGCACGAAGAACGAGTACAAGTGCCAGGTGGAGCTTAAGGTCGAGCTGAACGCCGAGGAAATGAAGGGAATCGTAAAGGACGTCGAAAGGGCGTTTGTCCGCGAAGCGCGGCTCCCCGGCTTCCGTCCTGGCAAGGTCCCGATTGAAATCATCCGCAAGCAGTTCGCTGACGGCCTCAAGCAAGAGACCGAACATACGATGATCCGCAAGCACTACGCGGACGCGGTAAAGGCCGAGAAACTCGACGAGATCACGCTTGCCGACGTAAAGGAGATTTCGTTCAATTCTGACGGCGGCACGTTCACGGCCGTTGTTGAGATCAAGCCGAAGTTCAAGGTCCCGACCTACAAGGGGCTCAAGATTGCCGACAAGGACACTGCGGTTTCCGACGAGGCAGTCAAGGAACAGCTCGAGCGCCTGCGCGCCGCGTATGCGAAGTACGAGGACGCCAAGGAAGGCGATACGGTCGCCGATGGCGATTTCGTGCAAATCGACTATTCCGGCACGGTCGACAAGAAGCCGATTCTCGAGATCGCTCCCGACGCCAAGGTCGTTGCGTCCGGCACGGGCTTCTGGACCCAGGTCGAGGAAGGTCGCTTCCTCCCCGAGATCCTCGACGCCGTGAAGGGCATGAAGGTCGGCGAGACGAAGGATGACGTAAAGGCGAAGTTCGCGAAGGAAGGCGCGCCCGAGGGGCTTGGCGGCAAGAAGGCCGTCTACACCGTGACGCTGAAGGCCTTCCGTCGCCGCGTCCTGCCGACTGACGCGGAGTTTGCCGAAAAGGCCAAGACCGAGTCCGTCGAGAAGCTTTCCGCCACGATCCGCGAGACGCTCGAGAAGCAGGCCGTCGAGGCCGAGGCGATGCGTCGCGAGAACGAGGCCGTCGAGCTGCTCCTCAAGAAGGCCGACTTCGACGTTCCGCAGAGCCAGGTTCGCCGCGCGATGGACGGCTATCTCCAGGAGCTTGCGCAGCGCGCGCAGTACTCCGGGCTCGACGCTTCCTACTTCGAGAAGAACCGCGACAAGATCCTCAAGGACGCCGAAGAAGCCGCCACGCGGCAGGTCCGCCTCTGGTACGTACTCGAGGCGATCGCCAAGGCCGAGAACATCGAGGCCAAGGACGAGGAGCGCGGCAAGAAGGTCATCGACTTCGTCCTCGCAAACGTGAAAAAGTAGGGGTCAGGAGTCAGGGGTCAGTAATTAGTGTTGAAAGGGAAGTTTGAAAAGATGAAGTCATACATGATACCGTATGTCGTCGAGCAGACGGGCAAGGGCGAGCGGACGTACGACATCTACTCGCGCCTCCTCCTCGACAGGATCGTGTTCATCTCGGGCGAAGTGAATGACGAGATGGCGAACGCCGTCTGCGCCCAGCTCCTCTTCCTGCAGTCGCAGGACCCAAAGAAGGACATCAACGTCTACATCAACTCGCCGGGCGGCAGCGTCACGGCGGGGCTCGCGATCTACGACACGATGCAGTTCGTGAAGTGCCCGGTCGCAACGTACTGCATCGGCCAGGCCGCCTCAATGGGCGCGGTGCTGCTGACTGCCGGCGCGAAGGGCAAGCGCCACGCGCTCCCGAACTCGCGCATCATGATCCACCAGCCGTGGGGCGGCGCCGAGGGCAAGGCCTCCGACATCGAGATCACGGCGAAGGAGATTCTGCGCCTCAAGGAAATACTGAACGGCATCCTCGCGAAGCACTCCGGCAAGAAGATGGCCGATGTCGTGAAGGACACGGACCGCGACCACTTCATGTCGGCCACCGAGGCCGTCGAGTGGGGTCTTGTCGACAAGGTCGTGGAATGAAAGAACTGACCTGTTCGTTTTGCGGAAGAAGTTCGAAGGAGGTCGGGATGATCCCCGGCCCCGACGCGAACATCTGCGTAGACTGCGTTCGCCACGCGAACGAAATGGTGACGCGCCACGAGAAGAAGGCAAAGGACGTTCCGCCGCTTCCGCCGACGCCGACCCCGAAGGAAATAAAGGCGTTTCTCGACCAGTACGTCATCGGCCACGACGAAGTGAAGAAAGTGCTCGCCGTCGCCGTTCACAACCACTATCGCCGCCTTGAGGCAGCGGAGAAGGGCAAGGACGAGAATTTCGTTGATGTCGAAATCGAGAAGTCGAACATCCTCCTTATCGGGCCGACGGGAACGGGCAAGACGCTTCTCGCGCGGACGCTTGCGAAGATGCTCGGCGTTCCGTTCGCCATCGGCGACGCGACGGTGCTCACGCAGGCGGGCTACGTTGGCGAAGACGTCGAAAACCTTGTCCGCTACCTTCTCCAGAACGCAGACGGCAACGTCGAGCTTGCGAAGCGCGGCATAATCTACGTCGACGAAATAGACAAGATCGCGTCGAAGACCGACAATGTCTCCATCACGCGCGACGTC
>CACZHC010000124.1 GCA_902780865.1 uncultured bacterium | reverse complement strand
TCGCATGAACGACATAAGCGAGTTCATGAAGACGATGAAGGAGCTCTACGCGATATGGTACAACCGCGAGTACGACTACAGCGGCAGCATCTGGAGCGGGGTGTTCAAGTCGACTATGGTCGAGGGAGGCCGATACCTTGAGTACTGCCGCCGGTACATCATGATGAACCCCGTCCGTGCCGGGATTGTGTCGCAGGCGAAGGACTATCGCTGGGTTTGGGGCGCAGATCCCGAAGAAACGGAAGGCTTCGCGGGGTGTCTCCCCGAGTGGAGCGTGACGGCGAGGGTGGCGCAGGTCGGGGCGGGGAAGATCTTCGGCAGCGAGGCGTTCGTACGGAAGTGGATATGTGGGCTCGGCGACAAGTTCCCCGCGGCGCGGACAGCGGCGCACGCCGTGGGGAGCATCGGCTTTTCGTCGCATGGCTGGCGGCTGGCGAAGAGGGACGAAAGGGCGGCATAGGCGAGATTGTGACTCTATTCTGTTTGACTCTTTCTGCTTGACTCTTTCGGCCCTAACCGACGTTATTCGTCTCTAATCCAACTACGTACGCTTCACCGTCACTCCTTCGCGGCAAATCCGCCGCGCTTTGCGTCATGGGGATTTGTGATATAATACGGTGCATGAGGAAGCTGCGCGAGAGATTGTTGAAGGTTGCGTTCTGTCTTGCTGCCGCTGTGGTGGTGATGCCGACTATGGCGTTTAATGGCACCGTGTTTGCGGTGGATCAGGAACGCCTTTGGTTGCGTTTGGTGCTTCCTGACGCGGCAGGAGCGTTCCCAACCAATGCAAGCCCATATTGGGAGAAAGTCTCGCGCGTCGAATTTACGAATATTCTTGAGCGCATATCGAAAATGACGCGGCTCAAGTCTTTATCTCTTGACGTTCGCGCAGAAAGCAAAGTCCTGCTCGATTTGGACTTTCTTTCATCGCAGACAAACATGACGGAACTCAGTCTCGGCGGCAATTTGCATGTTGGCTCTTTCAGCAAGATCGCGCACTTGCCGCTGGAGCGGCTGGACAGCTGCGACTGCCTGGGTCCGAGCGTCTCGCTCGCCGACGAGGACAGTCTCGGCTTGCTGAAATCGCTAAAATATTTCACGGCGTGGAAAGACTTTCGGGCAATAGAAAGACTTCCGTCCAGTCTCGTTTCGCTCGACATGTCGGCTTCCCCGGAAGGCGGTTACTGCGGATGCTTTACGAATCTCGTCAATCTTGAAGAGCTGGAGATGGACACCATATTTCGAAGGAGTCAATATATCGACGAGGGTGACATTCGCGCCATGAAGAAGCTGAAACGCCTTGTCCTTAATGGCGGGTACGAATTGGGCGATCTTGGAGCGCTCCGCGAGTGCAGGTCGCTTGAAAACCTTGAGATCGCCTTTTGCGAGTTTCGTCCGCTTGACTTGTCGGTTCTCAACGGACTTCCGCTCAAGGAACTGAAACTCAAATCGTGCCTTGTGCATGAGGTAAAGGGGCTTGAGAAGTGCCCGTTGAAGAAGATAAGCATCGACTTTTGTCCAATTGCGTCGTTTGACGACTTCGGCGTTTTTCCGAACGTCCGCATTGTCGAGCTTCGGCGTACAGGCATAAGGTCCGCGGATCGCGATGCCGTGCTTCGGCATTTCCCGCGCATTTGGTCGCTGCTCTATGGAGATTTGATTGAGGGCTTTTGCGACGGAGACAGGTGCAATGAAGTTGTCTGCTTTGGCCCGACAAACATTGTCTTTGCTGCAGGTGGCGACAAGGCGAAGGGGTTGTCCTTCATGGGGTTTGACATGGATAGTTCAATTGTCTATGGCGACAAAGTGTCTTCTCTCTGCGAAGTTTTCGGCATGTCGAATTGCGTGTGGGACACACGATGTGAAAGTGTCATTAGACTTGGGCGGCCTTTCCATGGATTTACGACCGTCAAGCTCGTTGGCCGTGAGGTTGAGATTGTCGGTGACGAGGCGTACGACGGGCAGGTTGACAGTCTGGAGTTCGAACAAGAGGACGAGGGGGCTGTGTTTGACTTTTCGTCAGAGAAGAAATGGGCGATGGAGCTTGCGGCTGAAATGGAAAGAGTCTATGGAGCAACATTCTGCTGGGATGACAATGATGAGTCCGCGACATTTCTGATCGTGAAGGGAAAATCCGATGCGTTTAATTTCGTTATTTCGAGTAGCGCGGGGAGTTCTGAAACGCATTGCAGCGACGGTGAAGAGACACGTATAACACGGCGAGAGTACAGAGGTCGCCAGTTTTATGTGTCACGGCGCGGTTCTGCGGAAAGTGCGCCGTAGTGTGTCTATGAGTGCCAGTGCTATGAATGATTTGAAAAAGCCATTGCCGGTCGTGATAGTCGAGACTCTGGGCTGGATATATGTCATGTTGTCCGTCCTGTTGTTTATACTGGCGATTGTGAGTGCGTGTAGAGGTAGCGGCGAGTCGTTGTCCGGCATTCTCTTTGCCGTGCTGTTTGGACTTTGCCTGCTGGCGTTGCCAGTTGGTATGTTTTTCGCGCTGCGGCTCGGCAGGCGCACGTGGTTTCTTGCGCCGAATACGATTGTCATGAGTCTTTGCTTGATTGGTGCAATAGAAGCGCTTTGCGACTCTGCGGCGGCATTGCCATTCGTGCTTTTGGCGTTGCTCTTTGGGATAGGGCCGATGGTCCTTCTCTTTTTGCCGTCGTCAAGTCGGTGGTTCAATGAAATGTCCGGCGATGACTCTCCCAGTCCTTTCGGATGTGCCGGTATAGTTGTAGTAGGAGTGCTCTGGTTGGCTTTCGTCGGGCCGTGTTTGTCCGAGTTGTCCTTTTCTAAACAGAGGATGACAGCTGCCCTATCCAGCGCGATGGCAATGCGCGGTCGCAATCTGAACATCTCTATGATTGAGAATCAACTTGCTCACGAATCGGGTGAAGATTGGATAGACCCGGCTTCATTCACGAACTCGACGCAGTATGTCAAGGCGCTTTGGGCGAAGTTTAGCGATGACAAAGGGTCGTGCCCATATCCGGACAGTTGGTGCATCGCCGTAAATCCTCCGGACAATGACAAATTCCCTGTGATGGTCACGGCGAACATCGATCCGCGCGAACTGCTGCGACCGTCGAACGAGGACCAGCCCTTGAAGCTGACATGTCCGAAGGAGTGGGGCGGCACCTGCTTCAAGTTTTGCGAGAAAGCGGGCATGATTGTCTACAAAGGAGGAGCCTCGCAAATTTTTAAGAATAAGTATGTGCGTCCAAGTTTGATATTCAATGACGGCATACCAAAGCCCGGCCCCGACACCTATTTCCTGACCCCAACCGGCCGCGTGGACCTCGTCGAGTGATATTTTTTTCATGACCCCTATTGACAGGGGTGAGTTAGTTTTGGTAAACTTTGCGGCATCTAACAAGATTAGGAGCGGCAAAGTGCCGTTGAAATAAGGAGATTGCTGAAATGAAACTGGGGGAATTGAAAGAAGGGGATCGGGCGCGGATAGTCCGCGTGTCGGGCGAGGAAGCCGTGAAGCGGCACCTCGGCGCGCTCGGGTTCGTGGCTGGCACGATAGTGCGTGTCGTGGGGGAGTCGTACGGCAACATGATACTCGCCGTGCACGAGAGCCGCATCGCGGTAAACGACGCGACTGCGCAGAATGTGGAGGTGGCAAATGTCTAAAAGCGTAAAGATAGCCCTCGCGGGCAACCCGAACAGCGGCAAGACTACTCTCTTCAACGCGCTTACCGGGTCGGAGCAGTACGTCGGCAACTGGCCGGGCGTCACGGTCGAGAAGAAGGACGGAATCCTCGCCGGGCACAAGGAAGTCATCATACAGGACCTCCCGGGCATCTACTCGCTCTCTCCCTACTCCATCGAGGAGAAGGTGTCGCGCAGGTTCCTCGTCGAGGAGGGGCCGGATGCGATCCTCAACATCGTCGACGGCACGAACATCGAGCGCAACCTCTACTTCTCAACGCAGCTCGCGGAGCTGGGGCTTCCGATGGTGATGGCCGTCAACATGATGGACGTCGTGAAGAAGAACGGCGACAAGATCGACTTCGAGAAGATCGCGAAGGCGCTGCGCTGCGAGGTCGTCGGGATCTCGGCGCTCAAGAACGAAGGCGGGATGGAAGCCGCCGAGAAGCTCGTCGAGATGGCGAAGAAGGCCGTCGTCGAAAAGGGCCCAGGCAAGCTTCCAGACGTCCCGCACGTGTTCTCGGGCTCCGTTGAGCACGCGATCGCCCACATCGAGGAGTCGATACAGGGCAAGGTTCCGCTCCGCTCGATACGCTGGTACGCGATCAAGGTCTTCGAGCGCGACCGCGAAATCATCAAGAAGCTCGACATCGGCGTCGGCGAGATGAAGCACATCGAGGAGCACATCCGCGACTGCGAGAAGGAGCTCGGCGACGACGCGGAGTCCATCATCACGAGCCAGCGCTACGACTTCATCAAGAAGCTCATGGACAATTCGCTCGCCCTCAACGAGAACCGCAAGGGAAAGGCGACCATGTCGGACAAGATCGACAAGATCGTCACGCACCGCATCCTCGCGCTTCCGATCTTCATCCTCTCCCTCTGCGTGATGTGGTTCCTCGCCGTCGCGGAGAACGGTCCTGGAACCGTTCTAACCGACTGGGCGAACGACGGATTCCTCGCGGACGGATGGCACCTCCCGTTCACGACGCACGAGTGCCGCGAAGAAGGGAAGTACAAGGGCATGGAGTTCGAGGACGCGCAGGGCGAGTTCGCGAAGGCCGAGGCAACAGTAGCCGCGTGGGAGGCCGGCGAGAAGAAGGCGTCCATCGAAGACGAGGAAACGGGCGAGATTGCCGAGGAGTGGGATATAGACGAGGCCGCATACAATGCAGCGAAGGAGTTCGAGGAGCCCGATCCTGGGCAGTTCGGCGTATGGGTTCCCGGTCTCGGTGCGCTCATCACGGAAGCCCTCGATCGCGCACATGTGAACGATACGGTGAAGAGCCTTGTCGTAGACGGCGCGTGGGGAGGTGTCGCCACGGTTCTCGGATTCGTTCCGGTGATCTTCATCGTGTTCCTCTTCCTCGCGTTCCTCGAGGACTGCGGCTACATGGCGCGTGTCGCGTTCATCATGGACCGTCTCCTTCGC
This sequence comes from uncultured bacterium, assembly GCA_902780865.1. Taxonomy (GTDB): domain Bacteria; phylum Verrucomicrobiota; class Kiritimatiellia; order RFP12; family UBA1067; genus UBA1067. The sequence goes on along the minus strand of CACZHC010000124.1, from coordinate 165 downwards.
CGCTTCGGGCTCTCCGGCAAGTCGTTCATCCCGATGCTCGTCGGCAAGGGCTGCGGCGTGCCGGCCGTGATGGCGGCGCGGGCCATCGAGAACGAGCGGGCGCGGCGCATGACCGTCATTCTCGCGACGTTCGTCCCGTGCGGAGCGAAGACGGTCATCATCGCG
>CACZHC010000123.1 GCA_902780865.1 uncultured bacterium | reverse complement strand
TACCCGTTCCCATTCCGAACACGGAAGTCAAGGGCTCCATCGCCGAGGGTAGTGCGTCTCCCGGACGTGCGAGAGTAGGACGTCGCCAGCTTTTTTTGTTTTCAGGGTCAGACCCTAAATTTTTCTTGAACATAATTTCTCTCTCGCGCATTTACCTTTTAGGAGATGGAGATCTACGAAGAAATTAGGGCTGACCGTGAAATGGGCGCACGTCGCCTGGTGGCGGAGTATCGTCCGCGCCTGGAGACTGCCGCCCGTCTTCTTTGCGCTGATCCCCATAAAGCCGAGGATCTTGTCTTCCGCGCTTTTGAACGCGCCATCTTTCGAATTGACGAATTCCGTCCTACGGGTTCGTTCTACTACTGGATATATACGATTCTCCTTAATTTGCACCGGATGGATGTCCGCAAGCCGACTGCAAGGAATGAAGTAGTCGTCGCGCAGGAGGATATGCCCGAGGTTGAGGACGAGTCGGCGCGGAATCCCTTCGAAGCGTTTGCTTTCCGAGGAAGCGCCGAGGCGGTGCGCACGGCGGTGAACAAATTGCCCGAGAGCTATCGGGAAGTCGTGGTCTTGCGCTACTTCGAGGAACTTACGACGCCAGAAATCGCCAAGATAACTGGTCTCCCAGAAGGAACCGTCCGCAGTCGCCTCCATTATGCGAAAGATGCGCTTTATGCGATGCTCCACGACACGGAGCTTTCGCCTGATTTCACGGAGCGGCTCATTCGCGCAACGCGTCCGCGAAAGTCCTGGCTTTTCCGGCACAGTTGGATCGCCGGTTTTGCCATGCTGTTCTCGCTCGCCGCGCTCGCTGCGGGGACTGCGGCCGTGCTCAAGTCCGGCGAAGCACCGTCTTCCGCCGACATTGGCGCGGTCGCCGTTTCCGGCGAGGGCGGCCTTTGGCGCATGGTCGGCGGCGGATCGACCTTTTCTCCCGAGGCGGACGAAATCGACAAGGCGATCGAGCGCGGGCTTCAGTTCCTTGTTTCAAAACAGCGCCCCGACGGGTCGTTCCATGGGGATTACGGCGATTCCGCTGCGATTCCGGCGCTTGCGGGCATGGCGTTCCTGTCGAAAGGCCATTTGCCGGGAAGCGAGCCCTTCGGCGAGACGATAGACCGTTGCGTGGACTATGTTCTCGATTGCGCGGACATGCGTCCGAATGCGCCCTTCAAGGGCTACATGGGGCAGAAGGGCAACGGACGCATGTACGCCCATTCGATTGCGACGCTTTTCCTGTCCGAAGTCAGCGGAATGGTCGACCGCGATCGACAGGAGCGCATCGACGCCACGCCCATCTTGGCGGCTGGCGCTACACTCCGGATGCGGGCGACAGCGACCTTTCTTGCAGCGGATGGGCGCTGATGGCGCTTCGCAGTGCGCGGCTCAACGGCGCTGTTCTTCCAGACGACGCGATAGAGAAGGCGGTGCTGTATATCAAGCGCGCGCAACGCGCGAGCGATGGCGCTTTCGGCTATCAAGGCGATAACGGGCAGCATGCAGAGACGCTGACTGGCGCGGCGATACTTTGCCTTGAGCTTTGCGGGCGCCACCTCGACCCCGATGCGCTCAAAGGCGCGCAGTTCGTCCGCAAGACGTATCAGCGTTCGCTCTTGGGCGGCGACCATCCCTACTACGGGCTCTACTACACGGCCCAGGGGCTTTTTCAGCTTGGTGGCGAGCAATGGCGTGAGTTTGAATCGTGGATGTACGCGACATACATGAAAAAGCAACAGCCCGATGGCTGCTGGAATGGCGAGAACGGATCGGTCTACTGTACGTCCATGGCGGTGCTTGCCTTCGCGGTGCCGTATCGAATGCTGCCGATCTACCAGCGCGACGAAACTGTCGACGTCAACGAAAAAGGAGAGGAAACGGGAAAATGAACGCTAAACTCAACGAGGGCGACGTGAAGCGCGTCGAAATGCTGCACGCGAAATGCGCCGAAATGAAGAAGGAGCTTGCGAAGCGCGTCGTGGGCCAGGACGAGATGGTCGACCAGGTCCTGACGGCGGTGTTCGCGCGCGGCCACGCGCTGCTGACCGGCGTGCCGGGGCTCGCGAAGACGCTGCTCGTCCGCACTCTCGCGGAAGTAATGGACCTCGGATTCAAGCGCGTACAGTTCACGCCCGACCTGATGCCTGCCGATGTCACCGGCACTGAAGTGCTGGACGAAGACCGCACTACAGGAAAGCATGTCTTTCGCTTCGTGAAAGGGCCCGTCTTCACGAATCTGCTGCTTGCGGACGAAATCAACCGTACGCCGCCAAAGACCCAGGCCGCGCTCCTGGAGGCGATGCAGGAGCACAGCGTCACCGTTGGCGGCGAGACCTATCGACTGGCCGAGCCGTTCTTCGTGCTCGCAACGCAGAATCCGATTGAGCAGGAGGGCACGTACCCGCTTCCCGAGGCGCAGCTCGACCGTTTCTTCTTCAACATCAAGGTGGACTATCCTTCGCGCGGAGAGGAGTGCGAGATCATCCACCAGACGACTGGCGAGGAAGATGCAGCGCCTGCAAAGGTCCTCTCTGCTGCGGAGATCATCGAGCTCCAGTCGGTTGTGCGCCGCGTCCCTGCGGCAGACCATGTAGTCGAATACGCCGCCGATTTCGTGCGCGCGACGCGGCCGAAGACCCCCGAGGCGCCGGAGTTCGTGAAGGAGCTTGTAAGCTGGGGCGCGGGTCCGCGTGCGGGCATGGCCCTTGTCACGGCCGCGAAGGCCCGCGCCGTCCTGCAGGGGCGCGCCTATGCGACGACCGCAGACGTCAAGTGGGCGGCTTTGCCGGTAATGCGGCATCGCATAGCCACGACTTTCAACGCCGAAGCCGCAGGCGTCACGACGGACAACGTCGTCATGCGTCTGCTCGACCACGTGCAGGGCCACGAGGAACTTGACGTCTGACGGGGCTGGGCTGGCGAAAATGGCGTTGCCGGGATACATGAGGTGGCTGCCGGATGCGGCGCTGAAGAAGCTCGGGAGAATCGAGTTCCTCGCGCACGGCACCGTCGACGGTTTCATCGCCGGCCGCCACAAGAGCGCGCGCAAAGGCGCCAGCGCCGAGTTCGCCGAACATCGTGCGTATGTGCCCGGCGACGACCTCCGCAATCTCGACTGGAAGCTCGTCGCGCGCCGCCAACGGCTCTACGTCAAGCAGTATGTCGACGAGACGAACCTGCGGGCGACCGTCGTCCTCGACGCTTCTGGCTCGATGGCCTACCGCGGACGCTCGGCGGCGGACCGGCTTTCGAAGCTCGAGTACGGGCAGTACATCGCCGCTTCGCTTGCGTATCTTCTCGTCAACCAGCAGGATGCCGTCGGCTTCGTGTCGTATGACACGGAGATACGCGATCTCGTCCCCGCGAAGGCCGAACCGTCTCAGGTGCGCTGCATCCTTGAGCGGCTCGACGCGCTGAAGCCCGGCGGCGAGACCGACATGGCCGGCGTGCTCCATGAAGTCGCCGAACGCATCCCGCGGCGAAGCGTCGTCTTTCTCGTCAGCGATTTCTTCTCGGACGGGCAATCGCTTCTGAAGGCGCTCCACCATTTGCGCTTCCGGCACCACGAGGTAATTGCGATCCAGGTCTGCGACCACGACGAGCTGACGTTTCCGTTCGAGCGCGTAAGCCGCTTCGAGGACCTCGAGACGCGGCAGACGTTCGACGTAGACACGCGTGCGCTGAGGGCCGACTACCTCGCGCGGCTCAACGCCCATTTCGCCGAGCTTGCGCGCGGTTGCGGAGAAATGCGCATCACGCACGAGCGGGCCGATACGTCGCGGCCTTTCCACGAGACGCTGTCCGACATCCTGGTGCGCTATCGCCGCACGGCGGGAGGTGGAAGATGATGTCGTTCTTCTCCCCCTGGATGCTCCTTGGACTCGTCGCGGCCACGGCCCCGATCATCCTGCACCTTCTGAGAAAGCGCACCGCAGAGCGCATACTGTGGGGCGCGTGGATGTTTCTCGCCGACTCGCTGCGCTTCAAGCGGCGCAAGCTGATGCTCGAGGACATAGTGCTTCTCGTGCTCAGGACGCTGACGCTTGTCTTCGCGGCCCTCGCGTTTGCCCGTCCGTTTCTCCCGGAACTGCGCTTTTTCGGCGGCGCGGGGATGGACAAGGACGTGGTGCTTGTCATCGACGCCTCGGCTTCGATGAAGCTTCGCGATCCCTCGGGAACGACTGCGTTCGCAAAGGCGCTCGAAGAGGCACGCTCTCTCGTCAAGGAGTCGCCGCGAGGCACGGCGTTTGGCATTGTCATAGGCGAGGGCACGCCTGGGATCCTTACGCCTTCGCCCATCTCCGCCAAGCGCGAGGTCCTCGAGATGCTGGACAGCCTCGAACCCGGCGACGACGCGATGGATGCGCCGCGGTCGCTGGCCGCGGCGGGCGAGATACTTGCGGGCGGCAACAATCCTGCGAAGGAAGTCGTCATCTTCGGAGACGGCCAGGCCTACGGCTGGCGTTGCGGCGACGAAGCGGAATGGAAACGCGTCGAGCGCATCTATGCGCGCTTTCCACGTCGTCCGCCGGTCGTGTGGAGGGCTTTCGAGCGTCCCACGGACGTCAAGAACGCCGCCATCGTCGCCGTGGCGCCAAGTCGCCGCGTCATCGGGACGGACAGGCCTGCGATGTTTTCCGTCACTGTCATAAACGCGGGGTCCGTGCCGTTCTCTCCCGGCGACGCGGTGATGCGCGTGGACGGCGTCGAGACGGCGCGTGCGCCGGTCGGGCAGATCCTTCCCGGGCTTTCGCGCACGTTCGAGTTTTCGCATGGCTTCTCGAAAGCCGGGCACCACGATGTCGTGACGTCGCTTACAGCCGACGACGACATTGCGTCGGATTCCGTTGTCTCCAACTCCGTCGAAATCGTCGATTCCCTCGACGTCCTGCTGGTCAACGGAAGGCCTTCGGAACGCGGGTTTGACCGCCCGACGGCGTTTCTCGAAGCGGCATTGCGGCCGGAACTGAAGGGCACGAACGCCGTTTTCCTCGTCAAGCCGAAAACTGTTCGCGCAACCGAACTTGAGGAGTCGCGGGTCTTTTCCGGCGTCGAGGCCGTGGCGCTTTGCGACGTTCCCTTTCTTTCGCCCCGGGCGACGCAGAACCTGGCAAAGTGGGTGAACGACGGAGGCGGGCTGGTCGTCGTGCCAGGAGCGCGCACACAGACCTCGTTCTACACGAACGCGCTTTTTACCGTCGCCTGGACGAACTGGAACGCGAGTCTCTCTGATGTCACGTTCTCGCGCGCTCCAGTCGTGAGCCGCGTGGAGTTCGACGAGTGGCGCCTGACGAATGGAACCGACGTCGTCTCGCGCTTCTCGGACGGCGCCGCTGCCGTCGTCACCGCGCCGTCCGGCAAGGGGCGCATCGCAATTTCCGCAATGCCGTTTGACCTTAAGAGCACGACGTTCCCGGCGAGGCCGGACTTCGTGCCGTTTGTCCACGAACTCTTCTATTCGGTCGCGGCCACTAATTCAGTCCGCGCATTCTGCGACACGCGCTGGCGCGCACGGGAGGGAGACCTTTCCCCGCTGACGCAGGAAGAGGCCGACGCTCTTGCTGTTTCGATAGACCTCGGCTTTGCGCGCAGTCTCGACGACCTCATGGCGGCGGTCGTCGGCCGCAGTTTCGGCGTCGAGATCTGGCGGCCGTTTGCCGTTCTTGCGCTCCTCCTGCTTCTTGCGGAGATTCTGTTCTGCCGGCGGCTCGACGGAGAGCGCGGAGGGCGAGTGCCTTCGCGCGTGCGCACCGTTCTCAGGGCGGTCGCGGTTCTCTCCCTTTTGTGGCTGCTCGCGCACTTCTCGTGGACTCATGACGTGACCCGCAGTCTCCACCGACGCGTGGCAGTTGTCGTGGACCGCTCGCTTTCGATGCAGCGCACGGACGGCGCGCCGGGAGACGCTGGCGCGGACGACGGGGCGCGGCCAACCCGCCTTTCCGTAGCGACGAACTGTGCGGCGCAGGTCGAATCGATGCTTGGCTCCAAGTATGACGTCGAGCCGTACGAGTTCGGCGGACGGACTACGGACTTTTCGTCTGCGCTCGAGCTTGTGCTGGAGCGGATCCCGTCCGAGGAGCTTGCAGGCGCGGTGTTCGTGACAGACGGACGGGACACGACTGGCGTCATGCCGGAGGCGGCGGCCCGGCGGTTTGCGCGTCTTGGCGCAAAGGTCTGCAGTATCGTCGTCGGCGACACAACGAACAGGGCTGATGTGGCGATCGAGTCTGTACGCGCAAGTTCAAACGTCTTTCTCGGCGACAAGATCCGTCCTGTGGCGCATGTCCGGGCGGATGGCTTCAAGGGGCGGCGCATTGCCGTGAAACTGACCGAGGGCGAAAAGACGCTCGACCGCCAGGAGTTCGATGTGGACGCCGATTCCTGGACGAAGGACGTTCGATTCACCCACGATCCGGGAGAGAAGGGAATCAAGGGCTATCGCGTCGTGATCGAGCCGCCGGAAGGGGATTCGGAGACAAGGAACGATGAATGGCCGTTCGAGGTATCGGTTTCTGACGATCGCACGAACGTTCTCGTCGCAGACCGGCGGCCGCGCTGGGAGTTCCGATACCTTCGCAACCTCTTCTTCGGGCGCGACAAGTCCGTGCATCTCCAGTATGTGCTGGTCGAGCCGGACCGGCTGGCGGGAGGCGAAGGCGCCTCGACGCGTCCTGC
>CACZHC010000122.1 GCA_902780865.1 uncultured bacterium | reverse complement strand
TCGCGGTCGTTCTTTCCGAACATCTCGGTCTCGGGGATGTCCGCAAGCGCATAGAAGTCGAGCCAGTTCGAGGGAGCGCCATGCGCCTCGTTTCGCGTCAAGTACCCGTTCTCACGGCACCAGTCCGTCCACACCTTGAAGCAGGCAAGCTGCGACTCGTCGACATCCTGGCCTTTCTTCGGCTCCGCGCCGTAGTATTCGTAGCTGTCGTGGTAGAAAGCGCGCGGACGCGCCGCGACGAGGATGTCCGCCGCCTCGTCTGTCGAGTCGTCCCGCACGAGATCCTCGCACGTTACGCTCTGCGCCGCCTTGCCGAACCACTTGTCGAACTGCGCGACGTGGAGCTTCATCGCCTCGGGATCGAATGGATCGAGCATATATCCCGTGCCGCCAAGCCCGGCACGCTTGACCTTCATACCAGAGCTCGCCGCGTGCTCCTTGTCGATCCACGGCCCGCCAAAGCACCAGCCCGAGCCCATCGTGAGGTCGATGCCAAGTCCGTTGTAGCTTGCCAACCCCGCAGCCAAATTCCACGCCTCAATCCACTGCGGGGAAAGAAGCGGTTTCCAGTTCTTCTCGTAGCCGCCCTTCGCGCCGTAGATTGGAATCACGTGGAAGCCGCCAAAACCCTTGTCCCTGAGCTCCCTGCACTGGAACTCAAGTCCGGCCTTGTCGACGGCCGAGCCCATCCACCAGTTGTAGACCCACGGCTTCATCGTCTGCGTCGGTTCGGGCCAGGCAAGCGGCTTTGGCGCCGCGGCGCAAACTCCCGCAAGCGACACCGTCGCCGCAATTGTCAAAGCGCAAAGTTTCATGCAGCCATCCTTCATAGTTGTCACCGTGCGTCAATGGCGTGAACGGCGAAAAGAGGCGCGGCTACCGCATGTCGGTCACGCCGACCTTGTCCATGTCGCCGTAGTTGAGGTTCTCGCCGCCCATGCCCCAGATGAACATGTAGTTCGACGTTCCCGCGGCGGAATGGACGCTCCACTCGGGCGCGGTGATCGCCTGCTCGTTGTGGAGCCACACGAGACGCTGCTCCTGCGGGCGGCCCATCTGGTGGCAGATCGCCTGGCCTTCGGGGACGTTGAAGTAGAAATACGCCTCCATGCGGCGGTTGTGCGTGTGCTGCGGCATCGTGTTCCAGACGCTTCCGGGCTTGAGCTCCGTGAGGCCCATCTGGAGCTGGTTCACGCCGCCGCCGGGAACCTTCGTCAGCACAGGGTTCACGATGAGCTGGTTGATGACGCGGTCGTTCGACTCTTCCATCTTGCCGGCCTTGATGTAGTTGCCGATCGTGTAGCCCGGCTTCTTGCAGTTCTGGTCGCTCGTGATGCGCTGCGTGACGAACTCCTTGTAGGCGGGCGCGGAGTTGAGATAGAACTTCGCGGGATTCGCCTTGTCCTTGGAGGCAAACTTCACATCCTTCTTGCCGCAGCCGACGTAGAGCGCCTCCTTGAACTCGAGGTCGTACTTCTCGCCGTCGACCGTCACCGTGCCAGGTCCGCCGACGTTGATTACGCCGAGTTCGCGGCGGTCGAGGAAATGCTCGGCCTTGAGCTCATCGAACGTGTCGAGCGTCAGCTCCTTCTCGACAGGCATCGCGCCGCCGTAGACGAGGCGGTCGTACATCGTGTAGGTGACGTTGATCTCGTCGGGCGCCATCACCTTCTCCATCACGAAGCGCTCGCGCGTCTTCGCGGTGTCGTAGGTCTTGAAGTCGTCGGGGTGTACTGCGGTCTGAACGGTGAAGTTGACCGTCGTCGCGAGAAGAAGCGTCAGCATGCTCATTTGTTATTTCCTTTCGTGTTATTTTTCAAGCTCTCGCCGGCAGCGACGCCGGCCTTGAACGCGCGGACGACGTCGATCCACGCCTCGGGCGTCGTTATCTCCCCGGCCTTCGACCAGGTCGCGCCGGCCCAGTATGTGAAATTGGGCTTCTTGAACGCGAGGACGCGGCAGTTCATCCTGTCGGTCATGACCTCGACATCGGACGGATTGGCGACGAAGATCGCCTCCATCGTCGATCCGTTCGCACCCTTTTCGTCTTCGAAGAGCGAGACGAGCCCTGGCTCCTCGACGAGCGCGCCCTTGTGGTCGCGCGCCGGATCCAGGTCGATTCCCGGCCCCGCGCGGAAGTCGCCGCGGAAGCGGTCGGGATGCTCGAAGCTCACGTCGTTTCGGAAGAACCTCTCGCCGCGCTTCAGCGTCACGTGGCACGTCATCTTCCCGACGGCCGCGAACGCGGGATACACGAGTTCGAACTCGCAGTAGTCGTCGCCGACGTGGATCACCTTCGAGGCCTCCCAGTCGGGATATGTCTTCCACTCGCCGTCGCCAAAGAAGGCGATCCCGCCAAGGCCGCGCGACGCGCCGATAGTGTAGTTGTCGAGGACGCCGCCGAACGGAACCTCGTGCCAGTTGACGTTGACGCCCTTGCCGTGCAGGAGCTTCGCCGCCGCGCCGGGCTCCCCGGGCGTCTTGTTGAAGACGTCCCAGCCAGACCACTTGTGGTATTCCCCGGGGCCGTACGCGCGCATCCCGAACTTGTCGTTCTCCCAGCAGAAGTCGTTCTGCCTCTCGGGGCAGACCTCCGCGTTGCAGATCGCCGCCAGGAACAATGCCGCTATCATAGTCTCCCTCCCTGCGCCTTTTCGGCCAATGCCACTTCAGGACGCTCGCGAACGAGCGCGAACGCCACGGTGAAATCAAGCATCCCGCTCTCGTCAGCCGCCTTGGAGAACGCCACGCGCGTCATCCCCGGATTCGGGGAGTCCGCCGGAGTGCGCGGCTCCGCGATGGACGAAACCTTCCACTCGACGCCTTCGACCTGGGCGAAGACGGCCATCGTCTTCATGACGCCCTTCGCGTCCTCGGCCTTGAGCTCGAGCGTGCGTCCGCGCGCCGTCGCCGTCGCAGCGACGTTCATGTTCCAGGCGACGACCGCGCCCGGCCTGAGACCTGCAAGGCGGTCGTTCACAAAGAGGCCGTCCTTCGTTAGCGCGATTTCGCGCACGACGTTGGTTGCGCCCGGATAGAGGGACGTCATGTCGATGGCGGCCTTGGAATGCGTCCGCGTCGAGGCCAGCGAAATCGTCGCGCAGCCGTCGACCTTCTGCTGCGCTCCGTCGATCGTGAGCGTGCCGTGTCCCTCGACGCCGAGCCTGAAGAGCGACCAGCGCGACGAATCCTGGCTCATGTTCCAGAGGCTTATCGTCTTCATCTGCTCGATGCGGTTGTAGGGCTCGCAGCCGAGGTCGTACGCCCAGCGGACCCCGCCCGCGTCGAGGACGAAGGACCCGCCGTCCATGTGTCCGTGGTTGGAGGATGGTCGCCCGCCCTTCACGCCGACGTACCAGTCGTCCGGACCAAGTCCCGTGCGCAGTATCGCGACGGGGTTGGACCCCCCGAGCGAACGGCAGAGGACCGGATTGGAAGCAGACGCGGCGGAGCCGTCGGACCAGAACAGCGCAAAGGCGGCGACGCGTCCGAAGGTGTGGCGTTCGTCCATGCGCGCGACCTCTGCGGCGAACGCGCCGGGACGTCCGAACTTGAGTCCGAAATAGCAGTTCGCCGCGGCGGGCTCCCTTTGCGCGCAAGGATTGCGGAACGGGTCGGAGTAGTTGAAGAGGAGCCCTGTCGAACCCGTCATGAGGTCCATGTACTCGCACTGCAGGGCGAGCCCCTCGGTCGCGAAAAGCTCCGGCGCGCCGTCCGCGAACTGGCGGGAGAGCGTGTCGAGGGCGATCGCGGTGTAGTCCGACGCGTAGATCCAGTATCCGGGCCCCTCCGGGAAGTTTCCGCCGGCATAGGCCTTGAGCGCGAACGGCAGGCATTCCCTGGAGCGGCGCAGGACGGCGCCCGCGACCTCCGGGAAGTCCTCGCGGACGGCGGCCGCGCCCGCGGCAAGTCCGCCGTTGCAGACCTGGTTCCAGTTGTTCCCGCCTTTCGTCCACCAGCCGGAGTGTAGAGTCTTGCCGTCGCCCTTCGTAAGTCCCTTCATGAGTATCGCGTCGGCGAGGAGGCGCTTGTCGGCATCCTCAAGGGCGTCGTCCAGCCAGTCCCTCGCGACCGCAACTGCGAGCGTCATCTCACCTACGTCCAGGAAGTGGTCCGGATTCCAGTCAGTGAACGCCGCGACCGCCTTCGCCTCTGCAATCGCGCGGTCGGCGTATTTACGGTCGCCCGTCATCCTCCAGACGAGCGAGAGGTTGGCTATCCTGGCAAGCGCCTCGCGGGAGACGGCGAGAAGGCGGCGGCCCTCCATCTTGCGCTCAAGGACCGGCTTGCCGAGCGCAGAGTCCGCCTTGCGCAGGATGTCCGCATACACCCTGCCTGACGCGTCCGACGACTGCACCCTCTCCTTGACTCGCTCGAACTCCGCGGCGCCCGCGAAGAGCCGCGGATGCGGCAAGAGCGGCGCAAGCTCCGGCTCGCCGCAGAAAGCGGCGAAGGCGGAAAGAGCCATGCAGACGGAGAGCATCAACCTCATTTGAGCCTCTTGATCCTGACGAAATTGACCGCGCACATGCCGAGCGCGAGAAGCCCCGCGAGCGCGGCGCCAATCCACTTGAGCGTCACCGTGAGGTGGTAGATCGACCAGCACCAGAGCGCCGAGGCGAAATCGAGCGCCGCTCCGCCCTCGAAGCCCTCGGGCACCGTTATGCCGTCGCAGTTCGCCGCGGCGATCGCCTTGGTGAAAGCGGGCGTCAGGTTGGTGACGAAGAAGAGTCCGGCAATGAGCGCGACAAGCCCTATCACAAAAGTCTTCGGCACGTTGCCCTTAGTGATCGGGAGCACGCACGGGAAAAGGTAGAACATACCCGCAAGCGACGCGAGCGGCAGGAACTTGTTGCCGGGAAGGAAGACCGAGAGGAATAGAATCACCGGAATCAGCAGGATCGAGACGACGAGCGTCGTCGGGTGTCCGATGACGAGCGCGGGGCTCATGCCAATCGAAAGGCCCTTGAGCCCGGAGAAGCGCTTCTCGATAAAGCTCCTGCTCTGCTCGCAGATCGGCTTCAAGCCCTCGATGAAGAGAGCGGTGATGCGCGGGATAAGTTCCATCACAGCGCCAACAGTGACGCCGAGCTTCAAGATGGACGGAATCGAATCAACGACGGCCTTCCACGAATCGCACCGCAAGGCGCCTATGCCGCAGCCGATAAGAAGCCCGAGAAAAAGCGGCTCGCCCAAGGGGCCGAACTTCTTCTTCATTCCCTCTGCGTCGATATCGAGCTTCGAGAAGCCGGGGATCCTGTCGAGCACCCAGCAAATCGCGACGGCGAACGGCGTGAAGCTCTGGCAGAACGGCTGCGGAATGGAGATGCCGTCCATGTCCTTGTAGTAGGACTGAAAGCCCTGCGCCGTGAAGTCGGCCATGCAAAGCGTGATGACATAGAGGACGATTGCCGCATAAAACGCCCACGCGAGCGACCCTGTCGCAAAGAACACCATCGCGCC
>CACZHC010000121.1 GCA_902780865.1 uncultured bacterium | reverse complement strand
CCGTAGGTGCGCCCAGTCATGTCGGGCTCGGTGGCGGCGGTCGTCTCCTCGACGGTCTGCGTGTCAATCACCGTGCCGTCGGCGTCGAGGAACGTGACGGTGAAGAGCTGGTGGTAGACGGCGGTGACGGTGAGGTCTTCGATGATGCCAGTAAAGGCCGTATCCCATCCGGCGAAGACATACCCGGAACGTGAGGGATTGGCCGGGGGCGTCGCGGCGGCTCCAAAGGCGACGGTCTGCGTGTCGAGAACGGTTCCGTTCCAATCGACGAATGTGACGGTGTGGCTTTCCGTTTCACGGAAGACCAACGTAAGATTGGAGCCGCATGTGCTGTAGGTTGCCGAGGATGAGTTCCAGTCGTTGAAGTTCGACTTCTTCTTGGACTCCCAGGACGAATTCGCGTAGTCGTTTGCCCCGGTGAATCCGGCCATCCAGGTCACTTCGCCCATGATGTCGCTTCCAGATTGTGTTAGCTTCAGCTCAAAGCCGTTGCCGACGCCGTTGTAGGAACCGTAGTTGCAGATGCCGTGGAACTCCACCGTCAGGGTCGTGCCGTTGTTGGAATAGCCGAAAAGACTGCTGTGGGTGTAGTAACCGGTCGCAGGTTTGTCGGGTTCCTCGCCGTCATAGACGGTGTAGGTGTGGGTGTCGGTCAGCCCGCCGAACTTCTGGTAACCGTCGAGCGAAAGTCCCTTCACGGCCAAAAGGTTCGCGTTCGGGAAAAGAACCGTCTGTGTTGTTGGCAGGACATCCGAATACGTAGCCGTCGTATCGGCTTTCGCCATGAATGTCAGCAAAACAGCCGCCAGTGCGCAGAAACAAGATTTCTTCATGTCAGTTAACTCCCTATTTGTTGACGCCGAGCGTCATTTCGCCGATCACGTAGCCCTGCGCGCCGTAGTTCGCCGCCGAGGCGCACGCGCCGTTGTAGTTGCCGTCGACGGCGAAGTTGAGCCCGCGCCACGACATCGCCGTTGAACTCCTGCTTCAGCTCGAGGCAGATGACGCGCATGCAGCTGTCCTTCGGCGAGCAGCTCTGGAGCTGGCACGTGTAGGCCTTCCTCTCGGGGTCGTAGTTCTCGAAGTGCACCTGGCAGTCGAACGGACCGCCCGGCACCCAGCTGCCGCCAAGCTTCGCACCCGCCACCCTGACCTTGGCGATGTCGGTGCCCTTCAGAACGACCTGTTCGGTCGAGGAGAGAAACTTCTTCACGACGACATCCTTGGCCTTTCCGTCGTCCGTGAAGACCATCTTCCTGTTCGCGAGCAGCTCGGCGTCGGGATACACTTTCAGCATCGTCTTCGCGAGGATGTTCGCCATGCGCCGGTAGCCGGCGTCGTTCGGATGCAGCGCCTTGTCGATCGAAAGGTCCGCGAGCTCGTCCTGCTCGCCGCAGGTCGCGTAGAAGTCCGCCACCGGCAGCTTCTCCTTTTCCGCGATGGCCAGGACGAGATCGGCGTAGTCCTTCAGGAAATAGCCCGGCTTGCCGTCGCGCTCCGTCTGCCGCGCATCGCAGCGGTCCGGCAGGTATCCGCCGAATCCGTAGCCCTTGCGCGGCGTGCAGAGAATGATCTTCGCCTTCGGGTTCGTCGCGCGGAGCTTGTCGATTACCTTGCGGTACGTCGCGGCGAAGGTTCCGTTCCCGGTGTTGTTTTCGTAGTCCGCCATCGTACCCGGCGGCACGCGGTTGCCCCAGTCGTTTATTCCGTGCTCGACCGTGTAGAGGTCGGCGTCCTGGATGCACCACAGCGTCGAGTCGAGGCACGCGCCGCTGACGCCGCGGTTCGCGAAGCCGTCAAACTTGATCTGCTCCATCAGCCACGACTGGTAGCCCCTCTCGAACTTCCCGCCTGCGTGGCTGTTGTACCATGTGATCGAAGTGCCGAGGCTCAGCCAGCGCAGCGGCAGATAGCGCGGCGCACCGATTCCCGTCTCCGAGTCCGCCGCCGTGAGGGGCGCGACCGATGCACACATTCCCGCCGCCTGCGCACCGCATGCAACGATTGCCGCCATTCCAAGAACCGCCAGACTTCCCATTTGAACGCCTTCCTCTCTACATAAACCACCAGACAATGAAATTCTAACACAGAAGTGTCCGTTAGGCAATCGCCAATTGCGCACGACAACATGACCGATTGCGCAGGACGCCCCGTTGTGCTAAACTATTGCATGACATGAAGACGGTACTCTTCTTCACAGACATGCATGCGGGGGTGCATGCGACCGAATACGCAGGTGTCTGCGACCGCGCAAGGCACTACGGGTGGCGTGTCGTCGAGATCGAGTACGCACGAACAGACCGGCCGGCGGAGGAATTCATCGAAGAGTGGGATCCCTGCGGCGTCATCGTCGAATGCGGGAACATGATCGGCGAAGTGAATGTCCCGGCCTACACGTCGGTTCCGGCCGTCTTCATCGACCCGCGCCTGCCGGCCGGACAGGCGGGGCGGCTCTTCACCGTCGAGCAGGATGCGGCGGCGCTCGCCGCGCTCGCCTACCGGGAGCTGTCCGCGATCGGACCCGCGATTTTCGGGTTCGTCGGCTGGTGCGGACGGCAGATCTGGTCCGAACGGCGCCAGGCGGCCTTCGCCGAAATCCTCCGCCGCCACGGCGCGCCTCCACTGCAGACCTTCGACACCCCCTGGTCGCGCACGGACCTGCTGTCCTTTCGCCGACATCTCGCGCGCTGGCTAGCGCGGCTGCCGCGCCCCTGCGCCATCCTGGCGGCGAACGACGAGACCGCCGAACGCGTGGCGGAGGCCTGCACGCAGTCCGGCCTCGCCTGCCCCGACGATGTCGCGATCATCGGCGCGGACAACGACAGCGTCAGGTGCGAAAACCACGACCCGCAGCTCTCGTCCATCGCTTCCGACTACCTCAACGTCGGCCGCCTCGCCGCCGACCTGCTGGCGGGGCAGCTCCACCGCGGCGCGAAGCCCGCGCCGCGCACAGTGACGTTCGGACCGACCGAAATCGTCCGCCGCGACTCGACCCGGACGCTCCAGACGCGCGATCCGACCATCCAGGCGGCGCTCCGGAAAATCGCCCGCGGCGCCTGCGAGGGCCTCACCGCGGCGGACATCCTCGCCGGGATCCCCTGTTCGCGGCGACTGGCCGAGCAGCGCTTCCGCGCCGCCGTCGGGCACAGCATCGGCGAGGAGATCATGAACGTACGGCTCGCCCGCGTCCGGAAGATGCTCGCGGACCCGAGTCTGCCCATTGCGCGCATCGCGCCGGCGTGCGGGTGGGAGACGGATTCCTTCCTCAAGCGCGTCTTCAAGCGACACACGGGCCTGACGATGCGCGAATGGCGCGATCGGCTCGCCGCGCACTGACGCGCGGAACCAACAGGGTCACACTTGAACAAATGGAACAAATGGGGAGACACCCCTTTGTCGTTGCTCTTTTTATCGCCAATTTCGACGTTTTCTTTCACTTTCCTTATTTTTAACGGCGTTGGCATATTATAGTGAAACTTCCGCGCTGAAATCAAGCACGGCAAAATAAGATTATGGCGCGGACGAAATCGAAAGGGATTTGCCGCGCCGTCGCATGATGTGCTTTCGATCGTCGCCGAGCGTCTTAGTGGCGGAAGCTGCGCTGGCCGGTGAAGACCATCGCGACGCCTGCGTCGTTCGCGCAGTCGATCACGTCCCAGTCGCGGATCGCGCCACCGGGCTGGACGACGGACGTGATGCCCTGGCGGATGCCGACTTCGAGCCCGTCGCGGAACGGGAAGAACGCATCCGAGACCATCGCGCAGCCGGGAAGCCCGCCCTTCTCGGCCTTCGTCTGCTCCATGATCTCCGCCTGCTTCTTCGCGCCGTCGTCCTCGCCGAACTTGAGGCGGAGGTCGTTGAACGGAAGCTGATACTTCTCCCACGCGATCCAGTCGGCGTGCTTCGTGTACGCCTTGTCGCGCGCGATCTCCGCGACGCCGACGCGATCCTGCTCGCCGGTGCCGATGCCGACCGTCGCGCCGTCCTTCACGTAGAGAACGGAGTTGGACGTGACGCCCGCCTCGACGAGCCAGCCGAACACGAGATCCTCGTACTCCTTCGCAGTCGGAAGGCGCTTGATCTTGTGCTCTTCAAACGTGACCTCGCCCGTCGCCTTGTTTGTGATCTTGCGGTTGCAGTAGGCGGGCATGAAATCCTCGGGCTTCCTCGCATTCGCGCTGAACGACGTCTGCGCGACGATGCCGCCGTCGATCAGGGACTTGAAATCGACGACGTGCTTTGCGACGAAGTCGGTGAGACGCGCCATGTTCCTGATGCGGAAGACTCGGAGGTTCTTCTTCGTCGCGAAAAGATCCATAACGCCAGGCGCGAAGTCAGGAGCGACGACGACTTCGGCGTAGTTCTCGACGATGAGTTTCGCAGTCTCCATATCGCAGTCGCGGTTAAGGGCAATCGCGCCGCCAAACGCCGCAAGGCGGTCTGCCTTGTTCGCGCGGAAGTACGCCTCGGCGAGCGTGGAGCCCGTCGCGACGCCGCACGGGTTGTTGTGCTTGACGATGACGGCGCATGGCTTGTCCATCAAGTAGCGGAGGATGTTGAGCGCGTTGTCAGTGTCGGTGACATTAGTCTTGCCGGGATGCTTGCCGGACTGGAGAAGCTCGGGAACGGACGCAAGGTACTGTCCTGCCTGAAGCATCTCGACATCGCCAAGGACGAGGTTGCCGTTCACAAGCTTGTAGAGCGCGGCTTCCTGACCGGGGTTCTCGCCGTAGCGAAGCCCCTTCTCCTCGCCGCCGATGTTCCACGTCACCTTCTCGTAGCGGAAGGTCTGGCGGTTTGCGCCGTCGATGAACGAAATCTCCATTGCGGGCGCGAAGTGGTCGGCCTCGATCGTCTTGTATGCTTCCTTCAGGTCTTTCATGGCTTTTTTGTTTTTAGGTTTTAATTAAGAAATATTTTTAGTTGGAGTCTTGAGTTGGAGTTGGAGAATGGAATTATAACCTTCCTTTCTCCTGCTCCAATTCACATCTCCAACCATCTCAAGAATCAAATCTCCACATTCCTTTCTCCAACTCCAACTCATTTCTCCAACTACTTACGGTGCGAAGGCGTCGCCCGAGAAGAGGTTGCGCGGGACTCCGTTGAAGTAGAACTCCTGGCCGGTCGCGTCGAGGACGCTGCGCCAGGACTGGCCGTCGGTATCGAGCTTCTGGCGCTCGATCGTGGCGAGCGCGATCGGCACGAGCGCGAAGCTCTCGCCGATATTGCCCACGACGCAGTCGGTGCGCCCCGCCATCGCCGCGTGGACTGCCGCACGAGCGAGCTCGTAGCAGCGTATCGCGTCGGTGCCGCGCGCAGGGCAGCTGCGGATGATGTAGCTCGGGTCGATGTACTTGACGCTCGCGTCGAAGCCCTTCTCCTTGAAGTGCCGCGAGATGCGCCTCTTCAAAAACTCTCCGATGTCCTTCTTGAGTATGTTGCCGCTCGCGTCTCGCTCCTCGACACCTTCCAGAAGCTCCTGCCCAGCGCCCTCGGCCACGACGATGACTGCGTGCGACTTGCCGGCGGCGAAGCGGCGCTCGAGCGCCCTCAAGAGCCCGCGCTCGCCATCGAGCTCGAACTTGACCTCCGGGACAAGACAGAAGTTGACGACAGGGTTCGCCACCGTCGCGGACGCCGCAATGAAGCCGGAGTCGCGCCCCATGAGCTTCACGAGGCCGATGCCGTGGGGCGTGCCCTTCGCCTCGACATGGGCGCTCCTGATGACCTCCGCGGCTTCGGCGACTGCGCTTTCGAAACCGAAACTGCGGCCCACGAACATCAGGTCGTTGTCAATCGTCTTCGGGATGCCGACGACGGAAATCTTGAGCCCGCGCTTCAGCACTTCCGCCGCGATGTCGCTCGCGCAGCGCAAGGAGCCGTCGCCGCCGATGCAGAAGAGGACGTTGATGTTCATCCTCTCGAGCGTGTCGACCATCACGTCGGCCGGCTGCTGGCCGCGGCTCGAGCCGAGGACCGTGCCACCCGCCTCGTGGATCGTGTCCACCGCGTCGGGGTTGAGAAGCACTGGCTCGTAGCCATACTTCGGGTTGAGCCCCGCGTAGCCGTAGCGTATGCCGTACACCTTCTTGACACCATAGTCGAACTCGAGGATTTCTACGAGACTCTTTATGACCGTGTTGAGGCCGGGGCATAGGCCGCCCGCCGTCACGATGCCGACGCGCGTCCAGCTCGGATCGTGGAATATCTTCTCCTTGGGACCCGCCTTCTCGAACGTCGGCAGGTGCCCGAGCTTCGTCTCGGCGAAGCGCGCATGCGACTCGCTTTCGGTGGCGAAGACGCGTTCGCCATCGGCGACGTACTTGCGGTGACGGACGGGCGACGGCCTTGTCGAGTATGGCGGACATTGGCTACCTCTTTGACTTGAAGTACTCTATCGTCTTCGCAAGGCCTTCCTTAAGCGGCACCTTCGGCTCCCAGCCGAGGAGCGCCTTTGCGAGCGTGATGTCGGGTTTGCGGCGCTTCGGGTCGTCCTCGGGAAGAGGCTTGAACACGAGTTTCGATTTCGAGCCGGGCAGTTGCCGCAGCGTCTCCTCGGCAAGTTCCTTGATCGTGTACTCGCCGGGGTTGCCGGTGTTGATGACGGGCACGGCGGGCGTTACGCGCCCCTTTACCTTCTTTCCGCCGAAAAACGCGGCGATCTTCGCAGGCGAGAGATCCATGTAGCGGCGGAATGCCTCGACGAGGTCGTCGCAGTACTGGAACGAACGCGTCTGCCTCCCGTCGCCGAAGAGCGTGATGTCCTTGTTCGCAAGCGCCTGCATGATGAAGTTGGAAATGACGCGGCCGTCGTTCGGGTGCATCTTCGGCCCATAGGTGTTGAAGATGCGCACCATGCGGACGTCAACGCCGTACTGCCTGCGGTAGTCGGCGCACAGCGTCTCTGCGACGCGCTTCCCCTCGTCGTAGCAGCTCCTGAGGCCGATCGTATTGACGTTGCCCCAGTATTCCTCGACCTGCGGGTGGACGAGCGGGTCGCCGTATATCTCGCTCGTCGACGTGTGGAGCATGCGCGCTTTCGTCTTGAGCGCGAGCTCGAGCATGTTCATCGTTCCGAGGACCGAGCTCTTCGTCGTCTCGACGGGGTTCTTCTGGTAGTGGATCGGCGAAGCGGGGCAGGCGAGGTTGTAGATTTCGTCGAACTGCCCCCAGAACGGCTGCGTCACGTCGTGGAGGACGAACGAGAAGCGCTTGTCGCCCAAGAGCTCGTAGATGTTCTCCTTCGTGCCCGTGAAGAGGTTGTCGAGAGCCGTAACCTCGTAGCCGTCGGCGAGAAGCCGTTTGCAGAGATGGCTTCCGAGAAAACCCGCGCCACCAGTTACCAATGCTTTTTTCATATCCCTGTCGCTTGTGCCGTTTAAGAGCTTGTGCCGTTTCAGGGTATTATACCATTTTTGCCGACACCGTGTGCCCAGATGCCGCAGGTGCGGCTATTTGGAGTCGCCCTTGACGAGGACGGCGAGGGCCGTAATGTCGTCGAACTGTTCCGCACCCGCCGTGAAGGCGTCCAGATCCCGCTCCAGGTTCTTGACAAAGCTGGCCGGCGCATCCTTTGCATGCGCGGACGCAAACGCAAGCAGCCTCTTGTCCCCATACTGCCCGTGGTCGGCGCGTTCGGCCTCGGTGACGCCGTCCGTATAGGCCAGCAGCAGAGTGCCAGGCTCGAGCATAGTCTCCTGCATCGCATACGCATATCCGTCCATGATTCCGGCGACGACGTTCTTCTTCGCGGAGAGAAACTCCGCACCGCCCCCTGGTGCCATGACGACGAGCGGCGTATGCCCCGCGTTGCAGTACTCCAGCCGCCCGGAGGACAGGTCAAGGCGACCCACGAAGAGAGTCTCGAACATACACGCGTCGTTGCCCCTGCAGAGGAGCGCGTTGACGCGGGCGATGATTTCGTCTGGCGAAAGCCCCATGTCCGCAGCCATGTGGAACCCAGCGCACGCCAGGAAAGTGAACAGCGCCGCGGGGATGCCCTTGCCCGATGCATCGCCCACAGCGAAATAGAGCAAGCCGTCCTTCTCCTGGAAGTCGTAGAAATCCCCCCCGACCTCCCGCGCAGGACGAAGAATGGTCCCGAGGTACGGCGGCACCTTGCGCTTCAGCACGCTCGACTGGATTGTACGCGCGATGCCAAGCTCGCTGCTGAGCCGCTCGTTGGCCACCGTCGCACGCTGAAGCCGCGTCGAGAACGACCACGAGACGAAGAAGATCAGCCCCAGGCCGACGACCGAAAACAACGCAATCCGCCGCACGAGGCTGCGCGCGCCCTGCAGGATGTTGGCCAGCGGGCAGACAAGCTCCACCGTCCAGCCGTTGCTGGTCTTTCCGGCTATCATCACCGTGTCGCTCGACTTCGCGGCATCTGCGGGAGCGGCGACGAGCGGCTTGCCTTCCTGCGAGGAAAGAAGTGCGTAGGAGTCCGGATACGGCTTGATTTCCGACACGTGGCGCGTCAGGTCCTCGAGCGAGATGTCCGCAGTGAGCACGGCGTAGACGTTCCCGTCGCGGTTTATCAGCGGAACGGAATATGTGCACATCATCACCTCCGCGCCGCCCGCGTCAAAGTAGGGCTCGCACCACGAAGACTTCCTATTTTCCTTCGGGATGCGGTACCAGTCCATGCCATGGTACTTGAACGTCTCGCCGCCCTGCTGGATGCGCTTGACCCCGCCCTTCCCGTCCTTGTAGGAAAAGGCGGAGTAATAGTATCCCTTCGACGGAAAGAAGTTCGGCTCGAAGGCGACCGTGCTGCCGACTATGAACGGGTTGTTCTGCACGAGCTCTCCCGTGATCCTGAACATGTAGTCTGGATCGGAGAGCCGCTCCGCGACGATCCAGCCCGAGTTCTCCACCGCGCTCTCGACCGACGCCATCTGCCGGTCGATGCGGCCGACCGTCGCCTTCACGACGTTCTCGACGGTGCTGCGCGCCTCGCTCTCCATCATCTTCGACGTGCTAAACGCGACGAAGACCGCGATGGCGAGAAAGAGCGTCGCCGTGACGGCGACAACCGCAAAGTTGATTCGCTCGACCGAACGCGTCTTCAATCGCGCAGAATTTGCTCTCGTAATGCGGATTGCAAAAGGATCGTTCCGTTCCATGCCCAAATTATATCAAAACACCGCCTAAAGCACAATTGTATGGCGAAACGGCTGCACCCATGATCACACGCCGACGTCGATCTGGTACGAGTCGTCTCCGCCGAGCTTCTTCGTGTCCTCGACGATGGCGTTCATGATCGTCCCGGCGCCGGCGAAGATCCCCGCGCCGAGTTCCTTCACCGAGATGATCTTCATCGAAGCCAGGATCTTGCCCTGGTCCTTCCCCAAGAAGTTCTTCTCGAGCATCTCGCTCGCCGCGTCGGACTCCGCGAAGAGCGTCGACATCACCACGCCCGCGAAGCCGCCGGGGGCCTCCAGGTTGGCCGTGTAGAACGACTGGATCTGGCGGGGATCTGGCGGGGACAGACCCCACGGAACCCGCTGTTTTATTGGCCGTCATCGCCATCCCGCCTTTCACACCGCCCTTTCCGCCGCCTTCGCGAGCCGCCAGCCGTG
>CACZHC010000120.1 GCA_902780865.1 uncultured bacterium | reverse complement strand
AAGGCCATTTGCTTGATCGCTACGGTTGGGTGGAAATATATATGTCAAGCCTGGGCAGTTTCAGGACGAGGTGGTCAAAGCATGGAATCGCCGTAAAGCGCTGGCCCGCCCCGCGCGAAATGACGGAATCCGAGAAGGAAGAGGTTCGGGAGGCGCTTGCCAGACGGCAGGAGCATTTATCTTGGCAGAATGATACAAGTACCACAAAATAATCGCGGAGGGCGGCAGATGAAGAAGGGCCTTAAGTGGACATGGACGTTTCTTGCGGCGGTCGGCGCTTCGGTTCTCTCGCTTGCCGCTACGGCAGGCGAGGACGAGGTGCTGCTTGACGTAGCCACGAACTACGCGCAGAACGTCAGCCATGCACGCTGCCTGACGGCGGCGGAGGCGAAAAAGACGGTCGACGAGGTCTTTGCGAAGGCCCCAGTCTATCGGAAGCCCGGACGCATTGAGCGCGTCAAGCGGCTGATCGACGATGGCATGGCGACGCTCGTCCGGTACGAGGCGGACAGGGAGAGGGTTGATGCCGAGAGCGCAGACGAGTCCCTGAAGCGGAAAACCGTCTACAAGCTGTTCAAGAAGTGGATGGAAACGGAACTGCCGGAGAACGATGGCGGCAAGGCGCGCATTGAGGACCGCATGGGTTCCAGTGCGGAAGGCGATCAGGTCGCGGTCTATGCGGATGGAACAATCGAAACTTCGTATGGGTGGTTGCGCGAAGGCGACTTCATCAATCTGTTTGGCGAGGCTGAGTCACTTGAACTGGCTGCCGGAGCACCGACCAACGCCGAAGAGGTCGTTGTCGTGGCGGATGTCGAGATTGTCGATCTTGCGTCGCTCGCGAATCTGGCCCATGTCGAGCCGGAACATGGACTCCCCGGCGAGGAGGATGCCTGCTTCGAGCATTCTGTGTGCGCCACTTACAACGTCGACATGCGCGTCAGGGAGGTCCGGCGCGGGAAGTGTCCGTTTCACAGGTTCTGCTTTTCCGCGGTTCACGACGCGGTGAACGCTTCGGCAACGGGGGATTGGCTGTTCTTCCGCGGGATGACGCTTGAAGTCGGGCTTGCCCGCGTGGACGGCAAGCTGAAGATCAACCGCTTCGAACCCGTGTTTCCGTATCCGCCCTATTCGAAAGACGGAATAAGAATCATCAGGAGTGGGACGGATGACGTTTCGCCGTTTTTGGCAGATGGCTGCGTTGCCGAAGATGTGCGTGAGTATACCAACTGGCGTGGACTGAAAGACGCTATCAGCGGCAGTCTTGTCGCATTGCAGTACGGCGATCGCGAACTGGCGCTGTTCGCGTCGACGACAAACCTAATCGAGGGTCTTTACGGAATCTTTCCGGACTATGGGCCGTCCGTGAAGATTACGGTGTATGGAGACGGCGAGTCCAACTTCGACTATTGGCGCAACGCCTGGTTTTCAGAATCCGCCGTGACCATAAGGTCCCTTGGCGAAGATGACGGATTCAAGCGCACCAAGGAGGCCGAGACCGTTGCGGCGGGAACCTGTCCCGATCTCGATGTGTTGACCAAAGAGCTGTCCTCGATAGGATTTGCGGATGTCGCCGGGGCGACGTATGCGCAGGTGAGTCCGTATCCGGCAGATTCTGGCGCTTTTTGGACAGACGAATACATAAGGATGAGCGGCCTGGCGCTCGACGAAAGACTGAGCGGCGACGGATGGATCGTTCTGCCGAAGGACGGTGCCGCGAACGCGAAGTTCCTTGCATACGGGTGCGTCTGGTGGGAGGCTCGACTTAAACCTCCGGAAACAAACGATGTCCGCAGGGTCTCGTACGACAAGGCGCGGCTCGCGCGCGACGTGGTGCTTGTCCGCACCTATGTGGAGGACGCCGCGGAGATCAAGGCGACGCTGGACGAAGACCGTGCGGCGGACGTGCTGGCGTTTGCGCTGCATGCCCGGCAGGCTGGCTTCGCGAAGGAATCCGAGCGCATCGCCTCCGCGCTCTTTGCGATAAAGGAAAGCGGAGACGCGGCATTGTCCGGCATCAGGAAACGGCTTGCGAAGATCGCCGCCGAATATCCCGACTTCGCGACATGGGAGAAGAAGGTGCTGGCGCGGAATGAAGAGCTTGAAAAGAGGAGGAAGGCCGATGAAAGCGACAGTGACGCCGAAGAGGAGCTATAGCGCACCGCGCTATCCGACGATCCACGAGATCGGCGCGCCCGATTTCGCCCGCGTGCCGACGCGCTGGCGCGGAATCCGCGCGCTTGCATCGACGCTCGGCGCGGCGGCGATGAGCCTCAAGTCGCTTGCGCTCGACGCGGCGGCCGAACCGTCTCCGAAGACGGCGCTGCCAACGGCTGTCGCGCCGGATGCGGCGGCAAGGAATGACGAGAAGCGGGAAGCGCCGGCGACGGACGTGTGTCCGCTTCCGCCTGCGGCGCTGGCCGGCAACGGATTCGGCGCGTTCGGATGCGTCGCGATGAATCCGCCGGTCATGCTTCCCGAGGCGGAGGCGCTGGAGATCATCGAGCGCGAGTTCGCGAAGCGCGGCATCGAGCTTGTCGATGCGCCGGAGCTCGACGGCGTGGAGGCGCCGGTCAGCAAGCTGGAGCGCAGCCGTGAGGACAGAAACCTTGTCGCGAACATCATCCGGCGCAGAGCGCAGGGCGACGAGGTGCGGCGCAAGAAGCGCAGGTGGATGCTCGACCTTGGCACGAAGGACGGGAAGATCATGGTGGAATACATCTCCCGCGACGACGAGCGCGTCTGGGTGCGCGACCCCGCAGAGGAAGACGGCATCTACAGTTCTGCGTCCAGTTGCCATATCCGCAGAGCCGCAGAACTGGCCGTCAAGGGCTTCAGTGCGCGGAAGGAGGGAAGGCCCGTCAAGATCGGCGTTTTCTACGATCCGATGGCGAGCGTTCCGATAAGCGAAATGGAGAAGATATACCAAGATGCAGACCCCGGACTTGATTGGAGCGCGAAATACGAGCTGACGGAGAAGCGCGGGCGTGAGCTGGCAGGCAAGAAGCTCGTCGCGCAGATCGAGGCTTTCTTCAGGCATCTTGCGAATGCACCTGACTCTTCATCTCACTGACCGCTGCAACCTCGCGTGCCGATACTGCTACGCGAGGCACGGGACGAGCGACATGGCGCTCGCGACCGCTCTCGCGGCGGTAGACGAGTGCACGCGCGGCGAGGAGAACCCGGGGATCATCTTCTTTGGCGGGGAGCCGCTGCTGCGCGAAGACCTCGTCTTCGACGTGATCGACGAGTGCGAACGCCGCGCACCGCACCGCTTCCACTACAAGGTGACGACGAACGGAACGCTCGTGGCGGATGCGTTCCTGGCGCGTGCCGAGGCCGTGCGTCTGCATGTGGCAGTTAGCTGCGACGGAGCGCCGAAGACGCAGGACGCACACCGCGTGGCGGCGTCCGGCGAAGGCTCGTCCGCGGCGCTTCTGCCGCGGCTGAAGGCCGTGCTGGCGGCTCAGCCTTATGCGCCGGTGATGATGACGGTGAATCCCGACACGGCCGCGGACTTCGCCGGGAACGTCCGCTACCTGCGCGCGCTCGGCGCGTCGTACCTTATTTCCAGCGTGAACTTCCAGGCGGACTGGGACGCGTCCGCCTGGCGTGCCCTCAGGCGTTCGTACAAAGAGGTTGCGGAATGGTATCTCGACGCATACCGCCGCGAGGAGAAGATCTACTTCGCCGCGTTCGACAAGCGCATCGCGACGCGCATCTGGCCTGGACGCGGCGCGTCGTGCCAGCTCGGACGCCGCCAGATATCGGTTTCGCCGGACGGAACGTACTATCCGTGCGTGCAGTTCGTCGGCCATCCCGAATATGCTATTGGACGCGTCGGCGAGGGGCTTGACGAGACGCGGCGCGGATGCGTCTTCGAGCGCAGCGAGCGCGCGAAGCCGTCGTGCGCGGGCTGTGCGCTTCTCGGGCGATGCAACAACCGGTGCGGATGCCTCAACTTCTCGACGACGGGCTCGCTCGACGAAGTGCCGGCATTTTTCTGCGAGCACGAGCGTTTTCTCATACCTCTTGCGGACTCGCTCGCCGAGCGCCTCTACGCCGAGCGCAACGCGATGTTCATCCAGCGCCACTACAATCCGGCGTTCCCCGTCGCCTCCATTCTCGAGGACATGGCGGGCTGACAGCTGAGTTAAAACACACCCTCGGTGGATTTTGACGGGGACAGGCCCCACGAAAGCCCGATTTTTCAGCGTTTCTCGGGGTCTGTCCCCACAGGGGTGAATTGCAAGTCAAGTGAGTCAATTTTCTAAAGATGGATCCGAGGGGTCTCGGGAGCAGTTCGAACATTTTCATTTGCGTTGTCTCCTTTATGCGGCTCTGGCGTATGCGGTGTCGTATTGGTAGGCTGTAAGCCCGTCGAGGAGCTTGCGGTGGATCGAGTTGATGACGCGCTCGAGCCTGTGCATGTCCGCCGCCGTGCACTTGCCGAAGTCGGTTCCCTTCGGGTACCACCTGCGGACGAAGCGGTTGCAGTTCTCGACGGAACCCTTCTCCCACGAGGCGTAGGCGCGGGTGTAGTAGACGTTGCACCCGACGACTGCCTTGATCTTCCCGGGGTCGAGGAACTCGCAGCCGTTGTCCGTCGTGATTGAGAGCACCTTGCCGAGGGCCTTTCGCGCGAGCATCCTCTTCAGGGCCGCGACCACCTCGTCCTGCGTGACGTGCGCCAGCAGCTCGATGACGTAGCGCCTGCTCCTGCGGTCGACGAGCACGAGCAGGCCGCCGGTCCCGTTCGTAGACGAGACGACGGTGTCCATCTCGTAGTGCCCGAACCTGCTGCGCCTGTCCGCGCCCGCGGGCCTGTCGTCGAGCGTGAGCCGCCCCGGGACCGTCATTGCGGGATGGGGCCTCTGGCCCTTCGGCCTTCTGCTCGGGTGGTATGGTGTCTCGCCGTACCTGACCCCGACGTCTCCGGCGTTGATGTGCTTGTACCACGTCGAAAGGCACGGGATGTCCTGCCCGGGCATCTCCTCCTTCATGTGGCAGAGTGCGTCGTATGGCGACAGCTTCTCGTCGATCACGTGTCTCCTGAAGAGGAAGGCCATCTGGTTCGTCACCAGCATCCTCGCGCCCTTGTTTGCGTTGTTCTCGTTGACTTCGTCCTGCGCCTTGAAGGGGTCGTATTCGGCGTACTTGCGTCGTCGCCTGTCCTTTGGGTCCGGCACCGCCTCCCCGGTTGCCCCGCGCAGGTATTCGCGCCTCCAGGTCTCGCATTTCAGACCGTGCTTCGCGGCGAACTGGCGCATCGTGATTCGGCATCCCGCCCTGACGATCGCGTTCCAGTCCGAGGCCAGCGTCTGGCGCTGGATGAAGTTCAGGTGTGCGCCGGGCACGTGTTGTGTGGTATAATTTCTCACGGCGTCCTTTCTTTGGCTCTGATGTTTTGGTTTGGGCACCTTCATCATACCACAGACTGTGACGCCTTTGTTGCATCTTCCGCGCGCGACGCCCCCTAGGGGGCGCATCTTCCGCGCGCGACGCCCCCTAGGGGGCGTGCCTTCCTTCGCTTTTCCCTCCTCTTCCGTTCCCTGTCTTTCTTCTTCTTTGCCTCTGTTCTCCATCTCGAAACCTTGCCTTTCCGATTTGACTCACTTAATTGTACAACTTTCCTTCAGATTTCGCCGCACCACCCTGGGCGGTTTTGTGATATAATGTTCACGTCCTGCGAGTGCGGGGCTATGGCGCAAAGGGGAGAAATCCAATGCGCCGAAAGTCAATTTGCGCTGCAAAGCAGTCGTCTGGTGGAACGTGAGAAATTTCGTAAGGCGATACTTAGCAGAGAAAGTGCATACGCGCTTCCTCTCTTCGTATTCCTTACAAGGCTTCTCACGGCCTCACCAGAGATACGAACGAGAGGATTTTTTTGTTCGAGTGCCGAGTGGCGGGCGTTGAAGGTTCGTCAATTTCTCGGTGCCTTTGTGATGAACCTTTGAGTTGTAAGGCACGGAGAAAGGATACTATATGCAAACAATTTCATTGAAAAGGAATACGGTAATAAAGGTCAGGCAAGCAGAT
>CACZHC010000119.1 GCA_902780865.1 uncultured bacterium | reverse complement strand
GGAAAATGACGGCTCTCGCCCTCTCCGCAATCCTCGCGGTGTCGCCTACGGCACCGGAGACTTGGTTTCACGTCATCGGGGGGAATGCGTCCAAGGAGGGACTCGCCGCCGACATTGCCGCGATTGCGGACGCCGGCATCTCCGGAATCCAGTTCTTCCACGGCGGCTGGGCGAAGGACGAACCGTGGCCCGGCGTTACGAACATGGTTCCGTGCCTGAGCGAGAACTGGGTTGATCTCGTCAAGTTCGCCGAGACGGAGTGCCACAGGCGCGGGCTTAAGTTCAAGATGCAGAACTGCCCCGGGTGGTCGATGTCCGGCGGGCCATGGGTCACGCCCGACAAGGCGATGCGCAGGCTCGTCTGCTTCGAGCCCGGCAAGAAGCCAGACTTCGACAAGGACGACGACTACCGCGAGATAGGGTCCGTGACGTTCCCCCTCGAGGATTCGCCCTGCTTGTCGATAACCGTCCCAAACCCGCAGCAGATAAACCATGCATGGGCCTACGAGCCGGATGCGGACATCGTCCTTTGCGACGGCCCGAGGGAGCAGTTCCGCGTCAGGTGCCCGCGCGGCGCCTGGCAGGACGAAGTCGGGATGACATTCCGAGTTCCAAGCTTCCCGATTTCCGGCTGGAAGTTGTACTACTATGCCGAGAGCGGCCATTATCCGCGCAAGGAGCTGAACGGTTCGTGGATGCCGGAGCCGCGCCTCGACATGTGGGAGGCGAAGGCGGGCTGGGCGTATCGCAGCTTCACGATGTCGACTAATGCGTCTCCGGTGAAGACCAAGGGCGAGCGGACGCTTGTATTTGGGCATGTCAACGCAAAAAGGCGCAACCACCCGGCGCCGCCGGAGGGAACTGGCTGGGAATGCGACAAGATGGACGCCCGGGGATTCGAGGCGAACTTCGCGGGCTATCTCGGCAAGCTCCTGAAGTCGGGCGTGAAGATCGACGGAACGCTCGTAGACAGCTGGGAGTGCGGTTGCCAGACTTGGACATGGAAGATGGAAGAGGAGTTCGAGCGCCGCGCCGGATACCCTCTTCGCCCCTGGCTCCCTGCGCTCTTCGGCTACGTCCTCAAGAGCGAGGCGGAGACCGAGAGGTTCCTTCTCGACTGGCGCAACGTCTGCTCGCGGCTCGTCGAGGAGAACTACTACGGCACGATCGCCCGCCTTGCGCGCAAAAACGGAATGTCCGTGCAGTACGAGAGTGCGTTCGGCGACGTGATTCCAGGCGACCCGCTGCGCTTCTGGAAGTTCGCCGACGAGCCGATGTGCGAGTTCTGGAGCCCGCACCGCAACGAGGGTTTCGTCGGAAGTTTCGACTTCAAGCCGATACTTCCGTGTGTTTCTGCGGCGCACATCTACGGGAAGCGCCGCGTTTCCGCCGAGGCGCTGACGAGCTTCGAGCTTACCTTCGACGAGAACTTCAAGGACTGGAAGAAGATCGTCGACGAACACTTTGCCCGAGGCGTGACGCATATCGTGTTCCACACCTACACGCACAACCCAGTTGTCGGCGGCAAGCCTCCGTCCACGAGCTTTGGCACGGGCATCGGCTCCCCGTTTCTCAGGGAGCAGACGTGGTGGCCGTACATGAAGCACTTCTCGAAGTACATTGAGCGCTGCGGCGCGGAACTTGAACGCGGCCTTCCGGCAGTGGACATTCTGCTGTATCTCGGCGACGATGTCGGCCATAGGCCCAGCGAACACAACCTGATGTTCGACAACCGCTACAAGTACGACTACCTCAACAACGACGCGCTGATGACGCGCGTAGACGCGAAGGCCGGAAAGACCGTGCTTCCAGACGGCATGAGCTATCGCGTCATCTGGGTGCCGAAGGGGACCTTTCTTCTGCCGTCGACCGAGGCAAAGCTTGGCGAGCTCGAGAAGAAGGGCGCCCGTGTCGTGCGCGGCGATTTCGTTCCTGACTGGCCGTCGCCGATAAGGGAGTTTCTCGCGCTCGACGGAGACAGCTTCGTTGGGTGGCAGCAGCGGCGCGACGGCGACACGAACACTTTCTTTATAGTGACGCATGACGGCGCTTCGGTGTTCTTTCGCGTGATCGGCGACAGGGAGCGATGCGAAATGTTCAACCCTGTGACGGGGCAGGTGTCCGATTTACTCGACGAGTTCATGAAGGCCTCGCGTGTCCCGCCGACTTTCGTCGCAGTCGAACTGAAGCCAGAAGACGACTATCCTGCGTGGGCGACGAAGCGCATATACGCTGGGCGGCTGGAAATCCCGTCTGGAACTTTTGAGTGCCGGCTTGATCTCGGCGTGGTGCGCGACTGGGCGACGGTTTTCGTAGATGGGCGCAAGGTCGCGGATTTATGGTGCGAACCATACGCCTGCGATATCATGCCATACGTGAAGCCAGGCGCCTCTGCCGAGATCCGCGTCGAAACCGTGTCTACATGGTACAACGCGCTTGTGCACGACGCGTCCTTGCCAGAGGCGGAACGCACGACATGGACTAAAAACGGACCGAAGGCCGACGCTTCATATCACGACGCCGGACTTCTTGGCCCGGTGAAGTTTTTCTTCAGAACTAACGACAAGGACAAGGAGGAATAGGCATGACATCGATGATTCTTGCCGCTGCTGCTGCGGCTACGTTTTCGTTTGGAGAGGTCAAGGTCGACTGCGAGGATCGCGACGGCTGGAAGCTTGCGTTTTCTCGCGAAGTCGCGTCTGACGGTGCGGAGATCGCGAAGATCACGCTCGACTGCGCGGAGGCGAAGCTCCCGCCGAAGACGCGTTTGTCGGCGCTGGTTCCTCAGGTCGGCATGGACTATTCCTGGAACGTCAACACAGGCGACTGCGGCATGCGCCCGAACTGGGGTGCGCGTTCGCACACCGAAGTCGCGCAGGGTATGCCGGTCTTCGTCTACTTCGATGGAAACGACACGAGCCAATTTTCCGTCGCGGCCGAGGAATGCGTGCGCCACCTCAACCACGTAGGCGGTATCCGCGAGGAAGGGAGTATTCTCGAGATCAGCATTGGCTGGTTCGAGACGCCCGAGGCCCCGATTTCGCACTACGAGACGCGTGTGAGGTTCGACGCGCACGCGAAGGGCTTTGCCGACGCGGTGCGCGAAGCCGTAGCGTGGATCGAGAAGACGGCGAACATCGTGCCGTGCCGCGTTCCAGTTGCCGCCTGCGACCCGCTCTACTCGAGCTGGTACAATTTCCACCAGGACGTCTTCGCCGCAGACATCGAATCGGAGCTTGCGATCGCGGCGAAACTCGGCATGAAGACTTTCATCGTCGACGACGGCTGGCAGACGGACGACACGAACCGTGGCTACGCGTTTTGCGGCGACTGGCAGGTCTCGAAGCGCCGCTTCCCCGACATGGCCGCGCACGTGAAGAGGGTGCAGGACCTTGGGATCAAGTACATGATGTGGTACTCCGTTCCCTTCGTTGGTCTCAAGAGCGCCAACTACGAAAAGTTCAAGGGCAAGTATGTCAACGGCAACGACCGCGGCATGGGCGCCGCGGTTCTCGACCCGCGCTTCCCCGAAGTCAGGAAGTTTCTCGTGGACACGTACGTGAAGGCGCTCAAGGACTGGAACATCGACGGCTTCAAGCTCGACTTCATCGACGCCTTCCGTTTTTCCGGCGAGGATCCCGCCGTCAAGGAGAACTACGCAGGACGCGACATCAAGTCGCTTCCGGTCGCCGTCGATCGTCTCATGACCGAGGTCAAGGAAGCGCTTACCGCGATCAAGCCCGACATCCT
The DNA here is from genome assembly GCA_902780865.1 of uncultured bacterium. Taxonomy (GTDB): domain Bacteria; phylum Verrucomicrobiota; class Kiritimatiellia; order RFP12; family UBA1067; genus UBA1067. The sequence goes on along the minus strand of CACZHC010000119.1, from coordinate 1,812 downwards.
CGTCGAGTTCCGCCAGAGCTATGTCGGGCCCGCGATCAGGAAGTACGGCAACATGCTGCGCGTCGGCGACTGCCCCGGCAACTTGCGGCGCAACCGCTTCGCCATCGCGAATCTTCGCCTCGCTTCCGGCAGCGCCGCAGTCCATTCCGACATGCTCGAGTGGAACTTCGCGGAGAGCCCCGAGCACGCGGCGCTCTACGTCATCAACTCCATGTTCGGCGTCGTGCAGTACTCTGTCATGCTCCGCAACGCCCCGAAGGAACACCTTGCGATGGTCGAGAAGTGGATCAAGTTCTCGCAGGACCACCGCGACACGCTTCTTAACGGCAAGTTCACGCCGCGCCATCCGGAGCTCCAGTATCCCGTCATCGAGGCCGAGAGCGACAAGGAAGTCGTCATCGGTCTTTACGACGACGGCCGCATAGTGGACGTTCCCGAGAAGAAGACGTTCGTCATGAATGCATCTGGCAAGGATTCCTTCGTCATCCGCCGCGGCGGAAAGATTTCCGAAGTATCCTGCAAGTCGGGCGACTGGATCGAGCTCTGAGACGATGGGGTTCCGCTTCCACCGAAAGGAAACGACTGCGTCGACAAACGCCGACGCGCGCGCGGGTCGTCCGGGCGATGTGTTTGTCGCAGAGTTCCAGACGGCGGGGCGCGGCCGGCTTGACCACGAATGGCACGCTGCGCGAGGCGAGAACCTTACCTTTTCGGCCGTGCTCGACGCGGCAGACGCATCGCCCGCGAAAGTCGCGACGCTCCCGCTTGTCGTGGGGCTTGCCGTCGCGCGATATGTCTCCTCCCTGCTCGGCGGGGCGGCGGATGTCTCCGTGAAGTGGCCGAACGACGTGCTTGTCGGCGGGAGAAAGATATGCGGCATCCTCTGCGAAAGGAACGGCGACGCTGTCATCGCCGGCGTCGGGCTAAACGTCAACCAGACCGGTTTCCCCGCCGAGATCGCCGCGCGCGCGACGTCGCTGCGGCTCGCTGCGGGAAGTCCGTTTGATCGCGAGGGCGTCCTAAATGGCGTCGTCGCGGAAATAGGCGACATGCACTCTCGCTGGCGGCGCGGCGGATTTGCCGCGCTCCACGGCGCATTTGCCGCGCTTGATTTTCTTAAGGGTCGCACGGTCTCGGTCTTCGCGACGGACGGCGATTCCGCGCCGGTGGAGGGGCTGTGCGGCGGCGTGCAGGACGACGGCTCGCTTCTCGTCGGCGATGTGAAGGTGTATGCGGGCGAGGCGCACGTGGCGGGCGCGTCAGCCCCGCTCCCCTATAAAGGGGACGCCATGACGTGACGGTTTATGGTATAATTGCGGCATGAAAGAGGTCTTCGCTTACGTAATCGGTCTCGGCGCGGCAGTTATGATGCCCGTCATCTTCACAGTTCTCGGAACGCTCATCGGCATCAAGTTCTCGAAGGCGCTCAAGTCGGGTCTTCTCGTCGGCGTCGGCTTCGTTGGGCTCGGCGTAGTGACTGCGCTTTTGACGTCGAGTTTGGGGCCTGCCTTGAAGGGCATGACCGACCTCTACCATCTTAACCTTCCTTTCTTCGACCTCGGCTGGCCTGCGGCTGCTGCTGTCGCGTACTCGTGTGCCGTCGGCGCGTTCATCATTCCTGTGTGCCTCGGCGTAAACGTCCTTATGCTCGTGACAGGAACGACGCGCACGGTGAACATCGACCTCTGGAACTACTGGCACTTCGCGTTCCTCGGCGCGATGGTGTTCTTTGCGACAGGGTCGCTCGCGTGGGCGTTTTATGCGGCAATCGTCCTCTATGTCATCACGCTTTGCATGGCCGACTTCACGGCG
>CACZHC010000118.1 GCA_902780865.1 uncultured bacterium | reverse complement strand
TATGCCCACCGCCGACGCGAGATAGAAGATGTCCTCGATAGCGTCGTCGCCGACGGGCACGCACCCGATTGTAGCCGCCTTGCCGTGGATCATGATGTCGCCGCCGAGATTCGTGCGTCCGTCCGCTTTCGCACGCGCCCTGTCCGACGCGTTCGGATATGTCACCTTGAGCGAAAGATAGTAGCTCGAATTCGGGTTCAGGTATTCAATCCCGTAGATGCCCTCCGGGATCTGTCCGTCGCCCTCCCGCAGCTTCGGGCCAAGCGTCCCGCTGAACGCCGTCATCTGATAGATGCGCGGGGCTTTCCAGCCAGGTGCGTTGACTTCGACGGATCGTTCGCTCTTGAAGACGAGTATCCGCAACTTTCCGCCAGCGCTTTCCGCCACGCCTTTCAACTGCGGCTTCTTCGCGAGAATCGCAGCCGTCCTGTCCGCGATCGTGTGCCGCGACGCCTTCGCGGCGATCACGCCGACACCAAGCTCCACAGTTTCACGGATAGACAAGCCCTTCTGCCATGCCACCGCCGCCACGCCACCGGCGAAGATGACGCCGCCAACAACGACTCCAACTGCAATGTTTTTGAATTTCATGACCATCCCTCCGCCTCTGGATTTGTGCTCATTGCGCTAAAGCGACTCGACAAACGCGGGGAAACGCGTCACAAGCTCCGCGCGTTCGCGATGGAAAAGCAGATGTTCCACGTCGCGCCGCTTGAGTTCGAGATCGACTGACTTCGCCTTTGCCGTCAACGCCGCCTTGAGCGACTTGAGGTCGGTGACTTCCGGATGCACTGCGGACAGAAACGGATAGTCCGGTTCCGTGCGCTGCAGCAGAAAGATCGCATCGTAGAAGTCACGTCCCTTGCCGCGTGTCAAGAGCGCCGACAGCTTCATGGCACAGAGCGTCGCCTCGTTCGGCACACACACCGGGAAGAAGAACCCGCAACGCCGAACGTCAGCGAAGACCCTCTCGTATTGCTTCCCTTGGTCCTGAGCCTCGATCTTCATCATAAACCGCTCTTCCTTGAAAGCGGAAAGGCCAAGATCATGCAGCAAGCCCGGAAACATGATGCTCCTTCGCATAGCCGTCAAGCGTGAGGACTCCTTCTCCTTCGCCACCGCATTCAGTCCGTTACGCACAAGATAAGCAATGAGTGCATCGGTAAAAGAAATGAAGTCATCAAGGCCAAGTCCCTTGCAGTCGAAATCAAGATCTTCCGAGAACCTGTCAATATCCTTCGTCAAACGCAGGTTCGTGCCGCCGATGAACGTCAACTTTGCCGCCCACGGACTCCTGGCAATCCATTCAAGCGCAAGGCACTCGACGTACTCCTTCAGGATGTGCTTCGCGAACTGTCCTGCGCGAAGCTCCCCGGGGAAGAATCCCCTTATCGACTCAAGCGAAATCATATCGCATACACCTCCTTGACAAGCTTGATCCTTCGCACAAGCGCCCGTGAACCGAAGCGAGCCACAACGCCGTCAAGTGCGCTGTCGCGCGAAATCTCCCCCAGCACGTCGGCATCAAGGCGCAGTGCCTCGATCTCCTCCGGCGTGTCGTACTGAGAATTAAGATACAGGAAGTCGCAAAGCGCCTTCGCCGGCGTCGCGACATTGACCGGCAGTCCATCGCCCACGTACTCCACGCCATAGCCGAACATCAGCTCCGGTTTGACGCTGCGGTACGAAAACTCCCCGAAGTCGTTCTTGAACGAGGCCGTCTTGAGCGAAGTGACGGATGTGAACTGCACGACAGATTCAGGAATCAATCCCGCCCTTGCCATCACATACTCACAGGAAAGGTAGCTTGGCGAATACATCCTGCCCGCAAAATAGTCGCCGATCCCTGGCGTACCTGCGACATCGGCAAAGGCGTACCACGAGCGCCTGAGCCGCTTGATGTAGCCCTTTCCCAACCATGTTGAATAATTTCCCCTGTCGAACCGAGGAAACGCCGCCACCACCTGCTCGTTGGAGAAGCAGGCAAAATCATGAAATCGCTCTCTGAATGTTATGTAGTTCATTTTATTTCTGAAACGCGGATATTATACCACGTTTCAGAAACGAAAGTCAATGCACGCATTGAAAAGTTCTTATCATGCCAGTCCCGGGCAGACTTCGGCCGAATCGGGATTAGTCCACTCGAAGGGGAACGTCCGGCACTTGTCGGGCTTCACGGGATTGATGCGGCAGAGGTTGTCCTCCGTCAAGTAGGCGCACGAGCCGTCCGGACGACTCTTGAGAATCAGACTTTTCCGGTCTGGCGCGACTTCGGTTTCGCGCTCGATGAACTCCGCTTCGCCCATGCCAAGGAACGCAGCGATGCGCGCGATCTCCGCGTCCGAGACGCGCACGATCCCATCCTTGATGCGGCAGCATGCCCCGCACATCCGGCACTTGAAATCATTCATTTCCATATTCTTCACGCCAGCACATAGTGCGTCGAGCGGCCCTGTCCTTCCCGACGGAGGATGCCTTTGGCGACAAGTGCGAAATCTGCAATCTTCGCTTATTCACACCCGATTCCCTCAATACGGTGCCTGTATGCGCGCATATTTCATGTCGTTGAAATCGTGCAGCATCTTTGGCGTGCCATCTATGTTCTTAGCGCGCAAAGCGAAAATCGCACCGTGCTCGGCAAAGACCACACGTTTACGCGACTTGTCGAAATCCGCCCAGGACCAATTTGCGCCATCCACAATGACATTGCCGTCGGCATCGCATATCACATGGCTTTCCCAATAGCATCCATGACCGGTTGCCGGCTCACCACAATGAAAATGCTTGCGAAGTATCTGCCCGCGTGAAAGAGTCTTCTCGAACACATCAAGTCTTATCGAACGCGAAGTCCACTTCCATCCGTCGCGGACAAGCCGAGGAAAGTAAACCATCGGGCACTCGCCCCCATATTCTCCCCATCCTTCACAGGATTTTGGTGGCGGCACTTCGATAAAACGTCCGCCTTTGCGCCTCAAACGCCTTGAGATAGGGCACCCGCGATACGGCCGTCCAGCTGCAGTCGTAGTATTCGCCCGCGCGAACCTGCCGCTCAATTTCTTTGCTCGTCTTTGAATCAGCGGCAATCTCGTCGCGTCGGCGGAGATATCTTCTATATCTATCCAACGAGAAAGAGAGAGAGTCTATTTCGCCCATTTCCGCCGCAGCCCTTTCGGCGATGTATTTGTCTATCGAACTGCCTCTTCCGTATTTCGCGGCGAAATAGACGAGATGGCGTCCGTCAGGGGAGATGTCGCATCTATACGGATAGAGGCTCCCGTAGAACCACTGGCCAAGCTTGAACCTGTCGGTCTGCAAGTCCCATTCGAGGATTGCCGTCTTATTCGACGGACCCCTGCGAAAGACGACCGCCTTGTCCGCCTCTCTCGCCAATATCGCGTGAAGCCGCGCCGGGCTTTTATTGTCGCTTGTCATCATTTTGATTCTCCTCAAGCGTCACGAAGTACAACCCTTACTTGCAGAACGAGAGCACCAGCAGCTCAAGCCGTCGGCAAGGCTCCAGGCGGCGAAATAAACAACACCCGCAACGGCCATGTCAATCAGGAACCCAAGACATTTCCAGCGCACATCCTCTGACATCGCCATCAGTTTCACTGGCAGCGCAAAGCGCGGCAATAATTCCGCGACGACCGCAGCCAGCGCAAACAGTCCCGCGACGACAATTTCCATCTTCAGCCACAAGGCACATCTACCAAGGTAGACAGTATCATGTTTTGATGAAACCCGGTTTGCCGACCATCGGACGCATCGCATGAAGAAATGGCCGCCAACAAGCAATATAAGCACTTTCCAAAATGGCACAAGCACATCCCGCCACATCCATGTAATCTGCTCTCTGGCATCAGGGAAACGATCTGCCAGATCGCCATAGAAATTCCCGCCCAAAGCATACGCCATCAGCAAGAACAAAAGCGCACCGGCACTGAACAATGTCATCAATATAGCCTTCATTGCTTTCCTCTCCTGCCGCAACTGTTTAGAATGTGTTCTTGATCATATTTCTCAGGCGTAAGGCACTTGAGATTACGCTCAGGGCAATCAAGCGGACACAGATACCAATATCCGTGCTTGGGGCAACACTGCCGATGCTCTCCGAAATCGACAAGTATTCCTTTGAAGTCACCATCGAGAATCTCCCCGTAGACGTCAACATGAGAATAAGGCCCAAAATACCACCAGAAGGAGAACCCTCGGTGGGCTATCTTTTCGGCTTCTTGAAGTTTTGTCCCTGCGGGAAGCGTTCCCTTGATTGTGTAGTATTCAGGGCGTTCAGCTCGCGTATCCACAAGAATAAGACCATCCTCCTCGGCGATGTACATTTCGCGATTAAGCTCATAGACCGCTCCGTCATCAACTTGAGAGGTCCACTTAAATCCAATACATCCGCTTAGCGCCATGCACAACCCAGCAATCATCATCATCATCTTCATCATAGTTCCCCTTCTTTGCGCCCTTTGCGTTCTTTGCGGCTAAACCTCATTGGCAATTGGTATTGGCATTCGGCACTCGCTTCGCTCGGCGTGTTCGCGTCCCTATGGGTTGCGAACCCCCGCAAGGGGCGGTTACGGCAACACTACAACACCACCTTTTTCGCCTTCTCGTAGTCTTCCGGCGCGACGAGCACACACATGCGCGTTCCAAGTCCACCGTTTCCGTAGCGGTGATAGGAACGATCTTCGCTGAGGATGTCGAGTCGACATCTTATGTGAGCATCCTCAAGCGCTTGCGCCGCCGCCTTTGCCTCATGGACAGCGACATTGTCCATGAGAACCGCCCATCCGTCGCGGGCCTCCACTACGACGTCCTTCGCATCAGTCTCGCGCCAGTCGATTCCACCGTCGTCATCATCGAGGTCTTCCAGTGTCTTCTGGGATTTTGACTTTGTGAAACTGTGGAATTGCAGCCCAATAAGCGGCACTACAATTGCCGCAATCACCATATTGCGCGGAACTTTGCCGCTCTCCAGATAGACTATGACAGCAAGAACGGCAAGAAGCACACCGACAAACAGAGAAAACTTCTGGAAAAAGGATCTTCCGCCAGAGCCGCCTGCGCCGCCAAAACCCTCCACAACGTCCCATTCAAAACGATGCTTCCACGTCTCTATTCCGTCAAGGTAGTCGAGGAGCGCATTCTCCGCCTCAAGTCGCAGAACCGGACGCTTGCAGTGGTACAGCGGCTTGTCCGTACCCTCACGGTATTCAAGGTCGATGCCATCGGGATGATCGTCAAAGGCAATCTGCATGAACGCCGCATCGTCATCGTCGTGCATGAGAATCAGCCAGTTGCCGCGTCTCGCGTCATCCGCCATCAATTCGCGGACGAGCTTGACATCCCATCCTTCTGTTTGCGCATGTTCCGCTCGCTCTTCACCGTCGCGGCAATGCCTGAAATAGCGTATTATAAAGGATCGTATCATATTCCCTCTGGCTCTTATCGTCAGAAATACTCGTGAACGGCGAATTCCGCCTGTTCGACGAAGATGCGTTTGAACGCCGAGAGGTTGTTATGCTCGTAGAAAAGCAGAAGCGCCGCGCGGTAGTCGTTCGCGTCAACCGAGCGGAACGTGAGCGGACAATGTCCGTAAGCGAGCAGCAGGGCATTCGACACAAGGCGGCTCGTCCGCTTGTTGCCATCCTCGAACGGCTGGATGTAGGAAATGAGAAGCAAAGCCAGCAGCGCCTTTTCATACGGATCGGCCTTACCGTTGATCAGCGCGCACATGTCATCGACAGCTTCCCGTATCTGCGATTCGACATCGAGCGGCTGATACTTCGTGCCCGTGATTCTTACGCGACGATAACGCAACGACGGTTCAACGCCCATGTCTTCGACCAGGACGGAATGTATGTCCTCAATCCGCGCAAGCGAAAGCCTCTCGAAATAACCGGGATTTGCAATGATAGCCTTAAGCGCGGATTTGTGGTTCAAGAGCATCTGGGCTTCCGCGTGTGTACGCCCCTTCGCTTCCTTGAGGTCCTTGAGCAGCGTCTCCGTCTCGATCAAGGTATAGGTGTTTCCTTCTATCTGCGATGACTTCCAGCTCAGATCGATTCCGAGACGCTCGAGTTCCCGGTTGTACGCAACTGATCCCGGCACCATTTCCTTCATGTGCGCCGTGAAGAGTTTCTGGCACTCGTCCAACCGCGTCTTTTCGTCGGCGGAGAAGATGTCGATCTTCGGCAGTTCCGTGCGGATCAAATCGAAGTTGTAGCCAGGCTGGACATCTCTTTTGTCGATGTCTATGGCATAGTAGGAGTCGAGGTTGACGGTCCGAAGGATATGGGCCTTCGGCGTTATGGCATAGACGGTTGATCGATTGTTGCCGTGCGAGACGATGAGTCCGTCTTCAATGACTTTGCTAGAAAGGCATCCTTCGACATCCTGACGGCTGGACATCGGATGGTACTGAAGATACTCAAGAATCTCATCGATCAACTGCATATCAACACCCCTTGCGGCTCAAAACGATTCTATTATACCAAATCTGCGGCTCATCGTGAGCCGCAGATTGGATATTTTAAAGGGGAAATGAGCCGCAAGCACCTCGTCGCGGACCATCGCTCTCATATTTCTTGCCGCACCCAGATGAGCTTGTCCGTATCATAGCCGCGCTCAAAGCTATGGTCGAACCGCGCAATCTCGTACCACTCGCCGAGATAGCGGTTCAGGTCAAGCGCCGCCACCGGCGCATTGTCAACCTTCTGAACGCTCACGCATCCCGCCGCGAGGGCGAGGGATGTGACGAGGATCATTCGTGCAAATGGTTTCACGGGCTAATCCTTTCCTCTCTTTGCGTCCTTTGCGTTCTTTGCGGCTAATACTCAAACAATCCGATCCAGATTCGCGCGAACAAGCCGCGCAAAGCCCGATGCGAATTCGTCTAAAACAAGTGAATCGCCTAGGCCGGCGTCAAGGCTCGACGCAAGCGCATCCGCCACGCGCGAAACCGCATTGGCAGTCTGGCGTTCGTTGAGTCCGATCGTCTTTGCGAACGTACGGAAGTCCCCACCGTCGATCCTCGCCTTCTTGCCGTTCAGCGTCAGCGCCATGTCCTCCGTATCGTCCGGCATGAGCATTTTCACCGGCAGAAGGTCGTATGCGTCCGCAAAATGCCACGATCCGTCGTCCTCGCGCAGCAGCGAGAAGTTCTTGAGGTGCATGTCGGAGTTGCCGGTGAGGAACGAAAACAGGACGACCTCGAAGAAGCGGACGACATCCGCGCCGCCCGACGACGAATACAGCCTGATCTTCCTGGCGATCTGTTCGTATGAGCCGAAGTACTTGCGCTCGGTCAGACGTTCCGTAAGCTGGCAGAAGTCCTCCATGTGCTTCACGTGCGGCGTCCTGTCCATGCGCCGCGTCACGTATGCGCGGCGTCCGCCGGAAAGCGACGCAAGCGAGAAGTCCGCCGTCCTGATTCCGCATTTCCGTGCAAGCGACATCGTCAGATGTTCGCTCTCGATGAGCCACGGATAATCCTTGGACGGAAGTTTAAGGATGTAGTTGCCCTCGAATCCGACAATCGTAATGCGCGGCGAATCGCCGGAATCGCGTTCAAGATGGACGGACAGTTTGGGCTGCACGCCGCAGACGCTGACGCGCGATGCGACAAGCCGCCGCGCCATCTCGTTTATCTCCTCGTCCGAGTACGGAAATTCAAATGTCGTCTCCCCTTCTGTCCATCCGTCCCCCGAATTTTCGGCAGGAGCGGACGGCGGAACGTTTCCGTGTCGCCGGACGCTGACAGCGCCTATGGCCGACGAACAGCACGCGAGAAGCAACCCCATGCGGTCGCGTCCGTCAAGCTTCCAGTTCTTCTCAGCGATGTCCAGGAGCCACCCTTCCGGAATGAGTCCGTCGAAAAAAGGGAAAAGTGCATCGGAGACATACGCCTCGCTTCGCAGAGGCATCGTGCAGCTCACGGCGACTGCGGCCGAATCGTTCAGATACTGTTCATCATAGAGGAATGAGAACTTGCCGTCGTCATTCTCCGTCAGCGCACCTGCCAACTTCCCAAACACATAGATGTCAGCTGTCCGCATAGACGCTCCTGTCAATCGGCACCGGACCCACACACGCGCTGAAAAGGTCAAGTACCTGGTTCACCTTGTCGAGACGAAGCGACACCTTGCCCTGCTCCAGTTCACGGACAAAGCGAAGCCCCACGCCCGCATAGTCCGCCAACTGGACTTGCGTCCAGCCCTGTTTTCGGCGCTTCGCCTTCACGAACGCCGCCAGACTGCACCCTTTCGGGTATGATTCATTATTAGACATACGATTCAATCCCTTTCGGGTATAGTTTTCGCCAAACGCGCAAAATTATACCATATCGGGTGTATCACGTCAATCGTATCTTGTTGAATGTGCCTTCTTAATCGTAAAGCGCCACTTGCGGTCTTGGTCGCGCTTGGAGGCATAGGCGATGCCGATGCGCGTGGCGGAGGTGAACTTGACCCGCGAGCCGTCGCTTTCAAGCCAGAGACGATTGGAGCGAACGAGGTCTTCGCGGTTGAGCGAGCGGTCGATCTTGAGAAGCTTCGTCAATCGTCCGGGGCCTTCCGCGCCTTCCACGCCGCGGATGAGCACTGCCTCTGGCCGCCCTTCCGGCCCCGTCACGACGTTCAGCATTTCGTGCATCCCGTAGCAGAGGTAGATGTAGGCGCAGCCGCCAGGCGAGTACATCACGTCCGTCCGCGCCGTGCGCCCCTTGTGTGCATGGCAGGCCGTGTCCTCCTCGCCGCAGTACGCCTCCGTCTCGGCAATGCGCCGCCGAATGACCGTGCCGTCGTCGAGCCGACGGCACAGCCACGCGCCGACAAGCGCCTTTGCCATCGTCACCGCGTCAACCGCATAGTCCTCTGCCGTCAATCTGCGCATATAGTTTTTGGACAGAATTTACACGCTCCAATCTCCTTGTCCCCTACAAGTTCATTTCTGCTCTACCCAAATGAGCTTGTCCGTATCATAGCCACGCCGTCGCGCTTCAGCAAGAAGTTCGGACTTCGCGGTTTCGGGCAAGCCAGACGTGCGCGAAAGAATCCAGAGGTAATCCGCACTGCCGCTGCCGACGAGGGCGTGGGAGTAGTCCTTGTCGATCAGCATCACGCGGTAGTCGGCGTAGAACGGGCCGAAGAACGAGACGCGCAGGAGCCCGGGCGTGTCTGTCGTCTTGCCCTTCCCGATTGCCGTCTTCTGCTTGCCGGCCTTGACACCCGTGTTGACAACTTTGATCGTACCGTCCGCGTTCTGCGTATAGTTGGCCTTCGCCTGCTCCACGCCGCGCTCGAAGCTGTGGTCGAACCGGGCGATCTCGTACCACTCCCCGAGATAACGGTTCAGGTCAAGCGCCGCCACCGGCGCATTGTCAACTTTCAAAGTGCTCACGCACCCCGCCGCGAACGCGAGGGATGAGACGAGGATTATTCGTGCTAATGGTTTCATTGTTTCAGTCCTTTTCATAAAGCGGAATGGAGAAGTTGAATGTGTATCGCACTGTGCCGTCGTCCAGCGTTTCAGGGTCACGCAAGGGCGCTGAAAGCGTCAACATTCGGTCGTGTGTAGGCGACAATGGATTGGCCTTTGTCGAAAGGTTGATTTCCATGCGGGCTTTCGGCGCAGACGAAAATATCGCACCGAATATTCCTTTTCGGAGCTCTTCGTCCCCTTTGCGAGATCGTGCCGCAAAAATCAACGTTGGGCCTTTATCGCAGTCGCGGTAAAGTTTGACATTCTGCACTTCATCACTAGATTTAGGATTCTTGACTATCTTCGTGTAATCTCGATTTATTGGATAAGCGACACTCAAGCGAGAATCGTCGGCCAAGGGCCGTTTTGCGATTACGGCGCAATCGACGCGCACCTCGTTGTCACGCCGGAATCGATACGTCACGGAAACGCGCACATCTTCGGATGGGACGGCAAAAAGGCTCTCGACCGTCGCCAGCACGTCCGACCCTTTCCTGTTTTTAGGTGCCTCATTCTCGTTCTCCGTTACCGAAACGAAATCGAGCTTGGCATTTTCACCGCCAATCGTCAGCGATACTTCGCTTTCGCCATTGATGTAGAAATCCTCGACCTTAGACTTGTTCCAACGAATGTGTTTCAGAGCGCCAGTCGAACGGTTGAAAGCATATACCCGAAAACTCATCTTGTTCGTGTTGACAACCTTGAACACATTCTTTTCTGCGCCATATGTTGACACAAACCAGCCTGCATCCGACCAGTCGGCATATGCCCCCGCCTCCGCGAGCGCGAGGGATGAGACAAGTATTATTCGCGCAAAGAGTTTCATGATCTCAGTTCCTTTCGGTTTTTTCTTACGATTTTGATACGCCTGATGAATGCTTATTTTGCCGGAAGTTTGAAATAGTCTTCGCATTCCTGGCCTTCGCAATCGAAGAGAAAAACAAGTCCCCACCGTATGTGCTCGGAATGCATTGACTTCAGAACCTTGAACGCGAAACTACCTGCATGGATCAACGCAGGCGAATCCACTTCGTACACCGTCTCCTGCCGATCCTCGTCCAGCGCATTCATATCGCGTATCGCGCCGTCGGACTGGACGAGCAAAACCTTTAGCGCATTCGGTGCGGATGCACCAGCAAATTCGTAGCGGACGCACATCTCCGAACCTGTCCTCCACTTGCCGCCTGTGAACGTGACCTTGTAGTGCGGCAGGGCTGCCTCGCGCCTGACCATACGGACTACAAACGCCGCATAGGTGCCTATCACCGCCACAGGCGAAACAATGAGGAAGCATTTGAACGCAAAAGGATTCGTGAAAAGCTGAAAGCTCTTGAGCCCGATTATGAGTCCAAGCGCAGCTATGCAACCTAAGAATCCGCCGAACAATTTCGGAATGTCAAGGTCGGGCATCCTTCTCAGGCGAACAGTCCGTTTGCCTCGCTCGGTTGTCTTACCTTTGAAAAATGGCCTTGCAAATTCATGGACGCCGATTGAGAATATCAGTAATCCTATTAAGAAGAAAAACACAAACAAGATTATCGGAAGGACTTTGAACCACACCAGCGAGAACACCCTGAAAAACATTGGAAGATTCGTATCGCCGACTCCGGCATTATCTGCCACCGTGCCGCAGACGCCGAGAACTCCCAACAGGGCAAACATCGCACCCAATATGATAAACATGAACTTGCCCGTCAGCGAACCCGGTTTTGGCTTTTCGTCCCCTCTGGAGAAAAGCATCGCGATACCCGATGCGACGACGACAACGCCGAGCGCCCAAAATCCGGAAAAGAACGTGTACATCATCCACCGTCCGTATGGATCAGGAATATCACTCTTGCCCACCCCCGAGCTACATGAAAAGAGCCACGTGATGACGGCAAGAATGCTGCACCAGACAATTCCGAACAAAAGAAGTGAAGCCTTTTTCATTGTTCTCCCGCGACTTTCTTGATCCTGTCAATCCTGTTAATCCTGTCTAAAAACCTTCCCGCGACATCCCACGCCCGCCAGTTCAGGGCAGATGGCGTTAGAATCTGGGTTCGTCCACTCAAAGGGGAAGGAGCGGCACTTGTCCGGCTTTACCGGATTCAAGCGGCAAAGATTGTTGTCGTCAAGATACACACAAGCTCCATCAGCCCTACTTTTCAGCACCAGCCCTTTGCGGTCCGGCGCGAGCTCGGTTTCATTGGCGATGAATTCGGCCTCACCCATGCCAAGATATGCGGCGATTCGCGAAATCTCCGCATCCGAAACGCGCACTATGCCGTCCTTTATCCGGCAGCACGCCCCGCACATCCGGCACTTGAACTCCCTCTGCTGTCTCAAATCTCAACCGAAACGGACACATCATCGTTTGTCGGCTGCGCATTATCCGATGACTCCTCTATTATCGGCAAGTTCCGCATTCCGCCGCCGCCGATCATAAGTTCCATCACGCCAAGCGCGGAATCAGCCGAAATGCCAAATCCGCTGGGCTTCGCGTCGATGCTCTCGGATAGGAATCCCTTGCTGTGCAAAATCCCTTTCGTGTCCGTGATCTTCTCTTGGCCTTCTTTGAGCGCTTTGACGAAAGCCGCCTCCTTGCCTCTCCTCCAATTAAAATACTCCTCGCCATCCTTTTTCGTGGCGTCGGCACTCATCCACGCCCAATACCTTCTCCTGCCGCCGCAATAGCCATTGTCGTTAAGTCTAGACGTCAATTCAAATACCTTGACGCGAAGCTCATTCTGGCAGCTCTTTTCTTCCTCCGACAATGCTCCCACCTTGCTCATGCTCCATTTCGCAGCCCACAACGCTTCCGCCGTCCAGAGTAGAAGTTCGTCCTTCCTCTGCCATTCTCCAGACTCAAGACCGCTTCGTACGCGGCCGACGAGATGCCGCAGACAGAGTACCGCGTTTTCCTTTGCGTCGGGATTGCGCGTCATGCCATATAGCTCGCAGAGCGCCATTGCCACGATCGGCAAAGAACGCTCGTCATCCTCTCCGCCGCGAATACGCAAAACGCCATTCGTCTCGGAAACACACCCCATCACATACTCGCTTGCTGCAATGACAGTGCCCGTGAAATCCTTTGCATACGGGCTGGGGCTGTATGGGAACTCCCCATGCGCAAGAAACGCGCAGATCCCCAGCGCCGTCGCCGCGACTGGACACGGCCCGTCGTTCCAGCTCCCGTCCTCCTGCTGCGTCGCCTTCAGCCACCACAGGACCTTGCCAACAGCCCCATCGTTCGCGACCATGCCCGGCTTGACTTCGCCATCTTCGGGAGAGGCGGCTATGTCAACCAGGGCGACACGACCGGTCGGGGTGAGGACATAAGTATCGGCGAGTTCGGAAAGACTCTCTTCTGAGAGCGAAATTGCGTGAATGTTTTTCGGCTTTAGAACCTGCATCCTCGCCGGGCGGCCACTCCGAACGACTATAGCCTTCTTCTCGCAATAACCGAAGCACTCTCCGCCCCACTCTTTCGGGCATGTCAAAGATACGCGACGTCCGCCGACACCAAACAGATCGGAAGGAGCGAGATTCGCCGTAAAGAGAATCGGAAAGTCACTCTTGTCCGACGGATTGACAACAATGCACCAGACATTCGTGTAGGCTCCCAAAGAGCGCCTCAAACACTCCGAATGGAACCCTGACCCCGCGCAAAGCGCCTGCAGAAAATCCGTAGAGTTCGTGTAGCTGGACGGATCAACCCACGTATTCCCGGCCTCACGCTGCCTGTTGTTTTCGTCCATTGCACTCAGAATATCCCACATGCGAAAGTTCATATCTCCGTGCATTCCACCATCAGTCAGAAGCTCAGACAACATGCCCACAAAGGCAAGCGCTGCCAAGAGATACATGAGCCCTGTCAAGAATATGGCCGCGCAACCATAATTGTCCAACATCTTGCCATTTGACATCTCATTGAACCAACGCGTTGCCTCTGGTCGGAAAAGCAGGAAAAGGACAGCGACTAGCAGAATAAGGGCAATGGCTGCGGCGCACCACATCTCAAGCACCATAGAAAACGCAAAGACGGCAAAGAGCGCAAAGCGAGAACTACAAGAGAAATACCCATGCAAATCCAAACATCCGATGCCGAACCACACTTGCCATGGACAATGGCATTTACTGCCCAAATCACCCCATACAGCACAAGCACCACTTCCATCCACCCAAGTGCCTCGACGATCTTGACTACTGCCGGTTTCTTCATCGCATTTCCTCCTTCTTTTCAGGAAGTGGCTCGCGCGGGCCGAGGAACTTGGGGCTGCGGCGGAGAATCACATCGAGGATGGCGGCGATCTTTGCGAGCTGCTCGCGGATGGTCGTCTTTATGGAGTAGCGTCCGTTGACATCAGGCGCGGCATAGCCGTATGCGTTGCAGCCGAAGCCACGCGCCGTAAAGACTGCGCGGCGAACATGATCCTTCTGCGAAACGACAATGAACGAATCAAGCCCAAACACCTTTTTCGCCCGCACGACAGAATCAAGCGTGCGAAATCCCGCATAGTCGCAGACGACGCGATCCGCAGGAACGCCCGCCTCGGCAAGCGACTCCTTCATGTCCGACGCCTCGTCATATTCCTTGATATGGTTGTCGCCGCTGACAATGAGGCAATCCACCTTGCCCGCCTTGTAAAGTTCGGCGGCGGCGGCGATGCGTCGCGCGAAATAAAGGTTCAAGAGTCCGTTCGGCAGAGCCTTGCGACAACCCAGCACAACTGCGGCGCGGCGGTGCGGAACATCGTCGACGGACGCCTTGTCGAACACGCGCCCGGCCGACACCCAATAGACGGCAATCGCCGACACACCCCACGCGACAAGTGCGGCCACAATTCCCCAAGCCGCAAACTTAACAATCTTCTTTCTCTTCATCGTTCAAGGCTCCTTTCTCTGAACAGAAAGAGCGTTGCGGCGCAGAGTGCACCGAGGGTGTCACAGAGGATGTCCTTCTGCGCGTCCCATGCGTCGCCCTGCGAGCCGAGGAATGCTGCGCCCGCGTCGCCGCCTTCGATGACAGCATACTGCCATTCGACAAGCTCCCACAGCCCCGCCATCGCCACGACCGTCATGACAGCGAAGAACGCGGCGAGCACCGCCGACCTGACCCAGCCCTTCCGCAGGAACAGCTCGGCGAACGGAAAGGCGAACCAGCCGACGGAAAAGTGAGCGATTCGGTCGTAGGGATTGCGGACGAGTCCGAGCGGCTCCTTGAGCCAGTCCATCGGCACGAGTTCAAATGTGTAATGCGCGCCAACCGTCTGAAGCATCATCCACGCGAAGAAGCACGAATACGCGACGAGCGAAAAGCGGAACATCCGCCGCGTCGAAAGCAGTACCGCCAAGAGCCCCGCCACCCAGAATATCTCAGTCATCCACACGGCGAAGCTGTGCGGCTTTATCGCCGAGACAGCGGCAGCGATAATCACCACCGCAAACATCGCGATCTCGATTTTCTCAGTCCTGTCCAACATTTTGTTCCTTTCGATTTCTTTCCCTGCTTCACTCAAGTTATGCAGCAATCCACCGCACCAATTTCACGATGCCGCATCCAACAAGCCAGAGCAGCCCAAATGCGCAGAGTATCGAAAGAAGCCACCATACTCGTTCCCGCCACAGACTACTTTCCCTTTTGCGCGGCAAAGCTTTCTCCCGCCCCTCGCTTGCGATCTTCGTTAGGAAGTCCGCCACTTCGCCAACAGTCTTGCATCTATCACAAAACTCAAATTCTTCGCTTGTCAATATTCCGTATTGTTGATCAACTTTGTCAAAGAAATGAATGGACCCCAAATCATCCCAAGACAAAGAATCGACGAGCCAATAAACCATCTGCCATGCGTCCTCGGCCATAACATACGAGAACATCTCCCCGCCTTCCATCCACGATGCCTCATCATATAATTGACTGAACAAAGTAACGACATTTGCGACCCGCTCGTCCTTTGGAAAACCAACTCGCCTGCGCAGTTCAAGTTGCTCAATGGCAATCTCGCCCTTGCGCTGATACGCCCGATACGCCTTGCCGGGCCACAGCCAGAAATGCTTGATTGCGACATCGACAAGCGGTGCGACTTCGCCCGCCTTCGTCTTGCGCTGTAATTCAAGCAATTCTTCTTAATCCTGTAAATCCTGTCTAGAAAACTCTCGCACCGGACCTCGCTTGCCTTCATTCGCTTATTCATGGTCATTTGCACTTTTTGGGGTTGCTAGTCATTCGCCTTAAATGAAGCCAGCCTCTTCTTTGCCAGAGTTGTTCCAGCGGGCGTCGCAGGGAATATATGAACACGGTGTGGAGATTGATAGCCACGATGTTCCTCGCTTTCATCTGGCACGGAACGACATAGTATGGCAGTCCATGCAACCGTAGAGGATGCAGGGGGCGTGAATCCAAGCATTTCACCGGCAAGGAACACGGCCAGGGAATGGCTGTCGATATCCACCCCGTCGCCAGCCGTCGTATGCAGATGCCGCGGGGCGGACCTGTCCAATTCCGTTTTCAGGTAGCGCACCATTTTAGCGTCCCAATAGCCATTCTCCACGGCCATTACGACATCCATCAGCGCATCGTCCGACGGATGCTCCAGAAAGCGTCCGTAAAGTCTTGCCGCTCCGCACAGCGCAATGTCGATTTCACGGCAGAGATCGGGATACCATTTGAGCGGCGAGCGTTTATGCCCACCGCCGACGCGAGATAGAAGATGTCCTCGATAGCGTCGTCGCCGACGGGCACGCACCCGATTGTAGCCGCCTTGCCGTGGATCATGATGTCCCCGCCGAGATTCGTGCGCCCGTCAGCTTTCGCGCGCGCCCTGTCCGATGCGTTCGGATATGTCACCTTGAGCGAAAGATAGTAGCTTGAATTCGGGTTCAGGTATCCAATTCCGTAGACGCCCTCCGGGATCTGTCCGTCGCCCTCGCGCAGCTTCGGGCCGAGCGTCCCGCTGAAGGCTGTCATCGGATAGATGCGCGGAGCTTTCCAGCCAGGCGCGTGGACTTCGACAGATCGCTCGTTCTTGAATACGAGTATCCGCAACTTCCCGCCCGCGCTTTTCGCCACGCTT
>CACZHC010000117.1 GCA_902780865.1 uncultured bacterium | reverse complement strand
CGGTTCGTCGGATGCGCGGTGAGACACGTCGCAAGGCGAGGAGGCGTATCCGCCGACGAAGCATTGCGGCGCGTATCGCCGCGAAGACGACGGGAGCGGAGGCGCAGGGAGCGGGAGTGAGGCCGAGACCCCGAGCACCGCGCCGAACTCCCGAGGGTGCCAAGCGCGGTCACGGTCGGGGCCAACGCCGGGCGGACCGAAGCAGGGGGTGGCGAGTTGTGCAGGACTCGCCCCCGAAGGCGTATTTGTATACGCCGAGCGGGGCGAAGGACGCACAAATCGACCGCCCTGCACAGGGAGCACGGTTGCCCCGACCGTGACCGCACGTTGACAGGCAAACCGGCACAGAGCAGCACACGCGCATCACCACAATGACGCGAAGCAAAGTGCCGATTATAGGAGGTCGAGGGGGGTCTTGCGCCTGGCGCCGGGGAGGTCGGCGACAAAGCGAGGGAGCGCAAGGCCACCGATGCGCTCGGCACAGTAGGCCTCGATCTTTTTCGCGCGGGCGAGCGGAACGCCGAAACGCTCGACAAGCCCCTCGACCGGGTCGCACTGAAAAACATAGTAGGGCCGAATCCTCGCGGCGGAAAGCGCGCGGAGAAGAGATAGCATCTTGCGCGGCGTGTCGTTCACACCGCGAAGAAGCACCGTCTGCGACGATACGGGGATACCGCAGTCGACGAGCCGCGCCGCCGCCTCGCGCGCAAGCCGCGCTTCTTCTGCCGTGTTGATGTGGACGTTCGCCCATACCTTGCCGCGCCCGACGCGGCGCAGGAGCCGCGCTAGATGCGCGGTTATCCGCGCAGGATTCGACACCGGCGCGCGCGTACAGATGCGAACAACTTCTATCTGGTCGAGCTTCACAAACGCCTCGACGAACTTCGCGACTTTCGCGTCGGAAAGCGTAAGCACGTCACCGCCGGAAAGGAGCACGTCCCTAACCTTCGGATGGCGCTTCACGTAGTCGACGCAGGCGGCAAGGCGCGCGGACGAGTCGACGACAGGAGACTTCCCGAGAATGAACTTTCGCGTACAGTGCGGACAAGCGCAAAAGCAGCGGTCCGTCGTCATGACGAGCACGCGGTCGGGAAACCTCTGCTTCAGCCCCGGCGGCAGAGCGCGATGCGACGAGAGCTCTCCAAATGGATCCCTGCTATTCATCGAACAACGTCATCGGCATGAAGCAAAAGGCAAGGGCGTGGTCGCGCATGATGCGAGACGCCACCTCTATGTCGCGGCCGCGGAACTTCTTGAACGCGTCGAGCCACGCGCCCTCGAGCCGCACGACGATCCTGCCGGTGTCAGGCTGGTAGTCGGCGACGCGCATCTCGCGCGGACTGTAGCGGATGCCGGTGCCGAGCGCCTTTGAGACGGCCTCCTTCGCGCACCAGAAGCGGATTATCGCCTGCGACGCATTCGCCGCGTTCGCCGCGAGCTCGAGCTCTTCGGGCACGAACACGCCCGCCGTGAACTCCTCGGAAAGGTCGCGCGTCGCGGACTCGACGTCGACGCCGACGCGGGCATTCGCCGCCGCAAGCGCGATGACGAACTGCGCCGTGTGCGCAATAGCTATGTCGATCTTCGACGAGAGGTGGTCGCCCCATTCGCCGAGCGCGTGGGGCTTCCCCGAGTCGTCGCGCCATATCTGTATGTCCGCGTCGCTCCACCTCGCCTGGTGGAAGTCCATCAGGTATCGGCGCACGGCTTCCTTCGCCGCGACGCGTCCGAACAGCCACTCGACGCGGCGCGACGTGGAGCCCGGCATGTTGCGGAACTCGTCGCGTTCCTGGGCGCCGAGAATGACATGCGAAAACGTCTTGAGCCAAAGCTCCTCGTTGCGCTCGAAGATCTGGTAGGGAATGTCGGTGATGAACGCGCTCGCGACTTCCGTCGCGGGGTCGCCGAGCATGTCGGCCGAAACGCGCCGCGTCAGGAACGCGTTGGCAGGCTGGAGGACGAGCTCGCGATATTCGGCGGGAATGCGCTCTGTAAGCTCCTCCCAGCCGGAGATCGACATCAAGGCGACGCCGTTTCCGTCAGTAACCGTGATGTCGCAGACGTGCGATTTAGGCGTAACGCCCGTGAGACGCAAGTAGCACTTGAGCCGAGATCCCTCATGCGGCTGCGCGCCAAAGAGCTCGAGCTTCCTCAGACGGAACGGGAACGAGAACGCGCCGGTGAAACGCTCATGGCTGCGCCAGATCGCAAAGCCGCTCGTGATGGCGCCGAGGAGCAGCGGGTTTACGATCCACAGCGGGAAGCGCGTGAACACGACTGCGTCGGAGAACGGCGAAACCTCGACCTCGTAGTCTAGCCCGGACTCGCTCCACGACTCGACGAACCTTACTCCCCTAAGCCGCCGTCCGTAGCAGAGGCGCGCGGGATATATGTCGCGGTCCGACCAGTGGACTGTGCGTGGCTTGAACATCGGAGGCGGCGACATCGGCACCATGGGGGCATGCTGGTCGGCCATGACGAATACGCCGTCCATGACGGGCCACGTATAGGCGGAGTTCGGGGAGTCGTCCCGTATCTGAACGTTGACTGCCGCGAGCTTAGCGTCTCCAGAGGCAACGCGCTCGGCCTTGGCGAAGAGCTTAAGTTCGCCGCCGGTGAACGCGACCATGCGCCTGCAGCCCAAGTTCTCGATCGAAACAAGCGTCCTGTTCGGTACGAGCATCCGCGCGACCTCTGCCATTATCTCGGCGGCGACGGGAATCGACAGCATGACGAGGCCCTTGAGGTTCGGGTCGGAATAGGAAAGCTGGCTCGCGCCGAGCGCGAAGTCCGCGAGGAACGGCGCGTCGGAAGTGCGGAAAGTCTTCGATATCTCGATCGAAACGCCCGGACTCTGCGCGATAATGTCCGCGTCTGAGACAAGCGGATTCGAAGCGCCGAAGTCGAACTGCCTCTGGCGGCGGGCCTTCGCCGCCATGGCCGCCGCCCTCTGCGCGGCCTTTGCGCCGCGGCCCGTAGGCTCGGTGAGGAAGTTCGCGCCCTGGAGGAACGTTTCGTCGCCAAGCAGGGTGAGCCGCGGAAACGCGCTCGAAAGGCGCATCTCGGCATCGCGTCGCACCTCAAGGGAAAGCGCGGAGTCGAAGTCTAGCTTCCGCACGCGGCGGTGTTCGAAGGCCTTGGAGAAGTCGAGCTTCGCGCCATACGCGGCAAGCTGGCCGACCGCGTGGCACGCCTGCAGGATGCCGCGGCGGTGTATCGAGTTGAACGCAATCGCCGCAAAGTCGGAACCCTTCAGAGTCTCGGAGACCGCCGCCGTCATCAGCCCGCGCGGGCCAACCTCGAGGAACACGCGGTAGCCGTCGGCGTACATCTTGAGAATCGTCTCGCGGAACCTCACCGGCTGCGCCCAGCGCTCGGCCGTGTCGTTGCGGGAAGGCCGCGCCTTCCGTGGAAGACGGTCGGCCTGTGCGCACGAATAGACGTCGCACACGGATTCGTGCTTCATCCAGTCGCCGGCGAACTTCTTTACGCCCGCGACTATCGGCTTGCACTTCGACGTGTTGAAAGGCCGCTCGAGCGCAAGCTTCATAGTACGGATTCCCGCGTCGGCAAACGCCTTTAGCGCCGTCTCCTCGTAGTCTGGCGCGACGGCGTATGTGCGCTGGCGCGGCGAGAAGTCGAGTGCGAGCGCAACCTTGTCCGGCGGGAAGCCCTTCACAACTTCGTCCGCCTCGCCTTCGTGCTTGAGAAGTACGGAGATCATCGACGTCTTTGGAAGCCCAGAATGGTCCACCGCCTTGTCGACGATCTTGTAGATGTCGCGGATTGCGCGCACCCTGACCGGCCGAGGGTTGTCGATTCCAGCCGCACCGGAACGCATCACCGCGGCAAGATCGCCGCCCACGCAGCCGACGACGCCGTCGGGCTGGACGCCGAGGCGGTCGAGAAGCCGCGACATGGCGACGCACCCGGAGAACGACGCGACGAACGCCTGCGCGTACGCGCCGGAACTGAAGATGTCGGCATCGTGGCGGTAGTAGGGTGCAGGCGGGAAGATGAAGCTCGACGGCGTGAAGTCGGGGTCGTCGGAAAGCGCCTCCTCGAGCTCGTCGAACGCCGAGCGGCACTCTGGATGGAGTATCGCGATGTCGCGGAGCATGTCGGGGTAGTAGCTCATCACGCCGGGGTAGACGAACGCGAGCTTGCCGACGCCTTCGCCGACGAGGTGCTCGCGGAAATAGTAAGTGCCGCTCTTGTCGCGTATCCGCGCCGCGCCGGCCGCGATGCGGGAACGCGCGGAGAAAAGCCGCGCCCTGAGTTCGTTGACGCTCGAGACTACGAGCGCGAGAACCGCCGGGCCGTTCGTGAGCGAGCATGTGTAGGCGACGTCTGCGAGAGGCACGTCGGGCACGCGGTCGAGGAACGCCACGAGGCGGGATATCTCGCCGACAAGTGCCTCGTCGTCCGCCGCCGACACGAGGACGAGTTCGCTCCTCCCCGTAGCTCCAAAGTCCGCGGTCACAGCCTGTCCTCCGGTTCCTCTTCAAGTACTATCGCCGCGGCGCGGCCGCCCTTCGCGGCAGTGCCCACGGGATCGATCGCGTCGAAGTTCGCGCCAAGGACGGCGGCGCGGCGCGGGCTCGAGCTGTCGCCCGTTATCCACGGACGCGCCTCGTCGAGAAGATATGCGCTCGACGCGAGGTTCGCAAGCGATTCGTGCGGATGCTCCTGCGGGACCTGCGGCGGAAGGACGCGGCGGAAGAGCGCAAGCGCGGCCTTGACGACACCGGCCGCCATTGCCGCGCGGAGAGTATGGCCGATGTTGCCCTTCACGGAGCCCATCGCGACAAGCGGCCCACCAGGGCGGTGCTCGCCCCAAAGCCGGTGGACGGCGTCGATCTCGCGCTGCTCGGATACGGCTATTCCAGATCCATCGGCCTCGATGAGACCGATAGTCTTGACCGGGATGCCGCTTCCCTCGGTCGCCTGCGCGAAAATGGCGGACGGATCGTCTTCGGGGTTGTGGCCTATCGCGACGGAGCGAACGTTGGCGTAGATGCGGTCGTGGTCGCGCAGCGCGTCGGCACGGCGCTTCAAGACGAAGAACGCGCCGCCCTCGCCGGGAATCGTGCCGTCCTGCTCCTGTGCGAACGGATGGAGCTCCGTGCGCGTCGAGAACGGCACCTCGCCGGAAAGTCCTTCGAGGTAGGCGCGCGGAATCGGCGGCGTGAGCGCGCCGGCGAGGGCGACGTCTGCCTGTCCGGAAACGAGATCGGCTATCGCGTCCTGCAGCGTCGCGGCGCCCGTAAGAAGCCCCGCGTCCATCGTCGTCGCGACGCCCGCAAAGGAGCATTCACGCGCGATCCACGACGCAAAGCGGTATCCGGTACCGAGAAGAAACGACGCGGCATTTGGCGCGGGAAGCGACTCTACGAGCTTCTCCTTCACGATTTCGAGAGACTCCTCCGGCGCATGCCGGAAGAATCGGCGGATTATGTCCATCGTCTGGTCGAGGAACGCCGTATGCTGGAGCCAGTTTACCGTCGACGCGTTGAACGGCGGAGCATAGCCGACGCGCACGCTCCCCCTGACGGGAGTCGGCGAATGCGGGCGCATCCCCGCGTCGGCAAGGGCGTCGAACGCGAGCTGAGTCGCGAAATAGAGATCCTGGTTTTCGCCGGCGTTCACCTGGCGCGGAAAGTTCTGCATCGAAGGAACGCACGCGAAAAGCGACCCGAGCTGACCCATTCGCACGGGATAAGGCCGCTTGAAGACGTTGTGTGCCCCAAGCGGTATCTCGGCGTCGGGGCCAAGCGGCGAAAGGCAACAACGGCGCGCCATGACGGCACCCCAGAAGGCCGATGGCGTAGAACACTCGGCGAATCGGCACGACATGCCGACGATGGCGATAGAAGATTCCACTGTTCCGTATTATACCAAAAAAACGGACGGGAAAATGGCGGAGAGAGAGGGATTCGAACCCTCGGTACGGAAATTAACCCGTACGACGATTTAGCAAACCGTTGCCTTCAGCCACT